>CAYNCS010000048.1:0-21356 GCA_964395875.1 uncultured Caulobacteraceae bacterium
AGGTAGGGCCGGTCAGCCTGTGGGCGCGCGGCGCGGCGACCCCGCCGATGGCGCGGCCGGCCAGAGCCTCTTTCTTGAAGCGGAACAGGGCCGCCGGCCGTCCTCCGGTGCCGCTTTCGACCTCGCCGGTGGGTTCGACGAAGCCTGCATTTTCCACCGTACGCCGGAAGTTCTGCTTGTGCAGGGACAGGCCCAGCAGCCCTTCGGCGACGTATTGCAGTTCGGACAGCGTGAAATCGCCTTGTACGAGATCGAAAATGATTGGCCGGTATTTCAGCTTCGCCCGGACGCGGCCGATGGCGGTGGCGAGAATGCGCCGGTGATCCGAGACCATCGGTTCGCCCAGGCCGATCGATACGGGGGGCGCGCCGTTCTGGCTTTTTCCGGGCCGTTCTCGATCGCGTTCGCGGGACCGGTCGCGCTGCGCTTCCGGCGCCAGCCCCGCTTCGTAAAGCAGCTCATAGCGCTCCAGCGCGCGTTCCTCGATCCAGGGGGCGCCGTCCAGCGCGAAATATAGACGGATACGGTCCAGCCGGGCATTGGCTTCGGCCTCGTTCGGCGCGGAATTGGCCCAGGCCAGGAGCCGCGGCGCGATCTGGGTTTCCAGCAAAGCCGGGCGGCCGCCGCGCCAGTCTTCCCACGGAAAATAGCGGTACCAGTCCTGCCAGGCCGCGTCCGCGCCCTCCAGATCGGTGCGTTCCGGCGCCAGAGCGAGGTAGCCGACGGAAATGACGCGCTCCGCGGCGCCGCCGCCGAGGTCTGCGCGCGGCGCTTCCCGGCCGCGGTCGCCAAAGGTGTAAAGTTGTTCGACATAGGCGGCGTCGAAGCCCGTCTGTTCGGTGATGAACTGGCGAAGGCCGAGTTCGAACGTGCGGTGCGTCGCCGGATCGAACGGGCCGAACGGCAGGCCGTCGAGCGCGTCGCCGGGTTGTTGGGTCACCAGCACAAAGGGTTCGCGCGCGTCAGCGGCCACGATCACCGCGGTCAATCCGATAACAACGCGGGCGTCGTCGCGCAGCGGCATCAGCGGCTCCCGCTTTCAGACCCTTCCGGGGTGTAATGCGCGGGGATCGAGAATGGACGAGCCTCGATCAGCAGATCGCCGCGCCCGATCTGCGCCACCGCCGCGCGCATGCGTCCGCCGCGCTGCAGGATGTCGTCCGCCAGAGATACGATCCGCTTGTTGGGCGTGGCCGTCGGCGAGGCGGTGCGCAAGGTCTGCGCGATTTCCATTTCGCTCGCATTGGGGTTGGCGGCGCAGGCGATGGAGAAGGCGGCGGCGGTTGAACGCGAAACCCCGGCCCAGCAATGGACCAGCATGGGCGCGGCGCGGTCCCAGCCTTCGGCGAAGGCCAGCACGCTCTCGACATGGTGCGCGTCCGGCGCCGCAAAGCCCTGCATCAATTCGTCGATGTCGTGGATGCCGATCTTGAGGTGCGCGGCGTCGGTCAGCGGATGCAGGGACGGGAACGGATTCGCCGGGTCGAGCAGGCTGATGGCGTGGCTGACGCGCTTTTCCTTCGCGACCTGTGGCGCCAGATGCAAAGGGCAGACGACTATCTCCATGCGCGGGCTCCCCGGATGGGCGGGTGCACCTTGTCGACGATTTCCGACAATTCGGCGAAGCGCTTCAGATACGCCTTTTGCGCGTCCTTCGCCGCCATGGGCTCCAGCGTGATTTCAATGTCCGGCGGCGGCGCGCCGATATGCTTGCGGGCGTCGGCGCGCGAGAAACCGGCGAGCTGGACCGCTTCAAAATAGGCGCAGGCCTTGTCGGCTTTCTTGATCAGAGCCTTCACCTGCGGCGGCAAGGTCGCCGGCAAGCCGAAGCGGATATGGACAGCTTCGTCGAGCCGCCTTTCGATGGATTTGTAATCGGGCGAAATCGCCGCCTTGAAAGGGCTGATCATATCGCCGACCACATATTCGGCGGCGTCATGCAGCAAGGCGGCGAGCCGCCAGCGCGCCGGCAATTGCGGATCGAGCGTGGCTGCGGTCTCCTCCACGACGAGGCAATGCTGGGCGACGGAGAAGGAATGTTCCCCGATCGTCTGGCCGTTCCAGCGCGCCACCCGCGCGATCCCGTGTGCGATATCGTCGATTTCGATGTCCAGCGGCGAGGGGTTCAGAAGATCGAGACGGCGTCCCGACAGCATGCGTTGCCAGGCGCGCGCGCTTTTGTCGGTCTGTCGCTTCGCTTCCGGCGTCGCGCTCTGCTTGGTCATGAAAGCCTGTCTCCGGGATGAAAGTCGAATTATGCTTTCGCTTCGGGCCGCATCCCTGTCCTTTAAGGCAGTAAGCCTTAGCGCCGGCAAGGATGCCTAACAAAGGCGGCCCGGAAATAAAATCGGTTCCTCGCTCTTTTTCGTGCAGAGTCCAAACCATTGATTGAAAACAAACCAGTGGAACGTAGATGTAGTGTAGGGCGTACACGCAATATAGTGCCCTAGTGAATTCCTTGGAGGCTGATCATGGGCTTGAACGTGCTGGCGCCGACCTTGGGTCGCCCGGAAGATCGCATCCCGCTGGCCTGCGCGGCTAATCTCGCCAAGGCCTTGTCGGGCAGGGTCGCGGCTTTGTTTGCGATGCCAGATCCCGCGGACGCCTTCATCTGGGCGGGCGAGGGCCTGACCCAGCCCCCTTCGGCCGAGGCGATCGAGGCGGCGCGCGAAATTCAGGAAGCCGCCGAACACCGCGTTCAATCTGCCATCGATTCCATCAATGCGAGCGTCATGCCGCCCAGCGGAATCGCGCTGCTGAAGCGGATCGATTCAACCTCGCGCGCGACCGTGGAATTTCTCGCGCTCTATGATCTGGCGGTGTTTCCCAGGGAATCCGCCAAGTCCGGCGGCCCGATGGGCGGTGCATTCGAGGCGGCGCTGCTGAAGGCGCGCGCTCCCGTGCTCCTGGCCCGAGAAGAGAACATTATCGGCAAGCCCGCTTTCATCGCCTGGGACGGTGGACTGGAAGCCGGTCGCGCTGTGCGTGCGGCTTTGCCGATCCTGGAAAAAGCATCCAGCGTTTCCATTTGCCAGGCGGAGAGCGAAGTGGGCGACCGGGCCCGCGCCGGCGTCGAACCGGTCCTCTTGCAGGAACGCCTGCAGTCTTCCGGCATCGACGCGCAGATCGTTCTGGTGGACGCAAGCTCGAGCGCGAACGCGGCGGCGGGCATCGCCGATCTGGCGGGGCCGGGCAGTTTGCTGGTGGCGGGCGCCTATGCCCATTCGCGCGCCCAGGAGATGATTTTCGGCGGCGCTACGCGTACGTTTCTTTCCGGGGAAGGGCCGTCCTTGCTCTTGTCGCATTAGGACCATGTTGCGCAGGAACAAATCCTCAGCTTTTCATTGACGCTAGTTTTATTTTCGGGTGTTGCGCGCGAGGTCGCGGTGCACCGCGCTTCTGGTGAGGAAATTTATGAAACTGACCCGCGTAATTCTGAGACTGGCCCGCAACCCCGGCTATCCCGACGGGGACTCGACGCGGGGATATTCCATTGTCGCGCCCCTCGATCTCGAAGGCCGCCTCGATGTGGATATCTGGCGCGCGCACAAGGAAGCCTGCACGGTCCGGCGCTTTTCGCCCATCCAGGACGAAGTGGCCGACGGCTGGCTGAGCAATCGCGGCGGTCACTGGTTCTTCCATTACGACGAAGCGCACGAAGGCCCGGACGAGCCTGTGCATCGCCTCGCGGATCACCAATTGCGCATCGGGGATTACGTCGCCATCAAGGAGCACAACGACGAAACTCTGACTTATATAGTCAGCGAAACCCAGAAGGTGCATTGACCTATGGCGGACGAGGCGGCTGTGGATGAGACGAAGGTGCGCGACAACGCGGCCGAGCGTCGCTACGAATTGCCGATCGACGGCAAGCACGCCGCCTTCGTCGAATACCGGCTTATGGATGATGTGATTATCTTCACGCATGCCGAGACGCCGCCGCAATTCGAAGGCCGCGGCTATGGCTCCATGCTGGCCAAAGGCGCTCTGGACGCCGTGCGGGATCGCGGTCTCAAAGTGATCCCGCATTGCAGCTTCATCGCGGCGTACATCAAGCGCCACCCCGAATATCGGGACCTGCTGCCGACGCAGCACTGAATCCGCGCGTTCAGACGGCGCCGAGTTCCCTGGCGCGCGCGGCGGCGGCGCGGATCGCTTTTTTCATCAACAGCGTCATGCCGTCATCCGCCATCAGCACGTTGAGGGCCGCCGCGGTGGTGCCGCCCGGCGAGGTGACGGCCTGACGCAGGGCTTCGGCGCTGATCTCCGGCGATGCGTCCAGCAGGGCGCCGGACCCTTCTACAGTGGCGCGTGCAAGGCGCATGGCGAGACCCTTTTCCAGACCTTCCGCTTCGCCTGCCGCCGCCATGGCTTCAACCAGCAGGAAAATATAAGCGGGGCCGGAGCCCGACAAAGCCGTGACGGCGTCGATAGACGCCTCATCCGGGACGCGCTCCACGGCGCCAAGCGGCGCCAGCAGAGCCGCGATCTGCACGTGG
Source organism: uncultured Caulobacteraceae bacterium (assembly GCA_964395875.1). Classification (GTDB taxonomy): domain Bacteria; phylum Pseudomonadota; class Alphaproteobacteria; order Caulobacterales; family Aquidulcibacteraceae; genus JBEVJO01. The sequence continues at coordinate 4,500 of CAYNCS010000048.1, forward strand.
TCGTTCGCGGACAGACCATCGCCGGCGGCGTAAGCGGTGATGCCTTTGCCGATGGCGCCCGGCGTATTGGGCATGGCTCGCACGGCGCGCGCGGCGCCGAGTTCGGATCTCAGTTTTGCGATCGTGGTCCCCGCCATGATGGACAGGACCAAAGTGTCCGGGCCGACGAATTGCTTCAGGCTTGGGGCGGCCTGGCTGAAGGTCTGCGGCTTCACCGCCAGCACCAGAACGTCGAGGGGCGTTGCGGCGGCGCCCGGGTTCACTGTCGCGCCCAGGGCCTTCAGCACCGGCTCGATGTCCGGCGTCAGATTGGGTTCGAAGACGGTGAGGGCCGGCGCGAAGCCATTGGCGCGCGCATTCGACCAGCCCTTGAGAAGGGCGGAGCCCATGCGGCCAGCGCCAGCGATGCCAAGAGACTTGATGGACATGTACGCCTCATACACAGCGCGCCCTCGCGCTGGAAGGCGGACAGGATGGTTCTAAGCTTCGCCAACCGTTTCGAACAGAGCGGCGGCGGCGGCTTCCTCAGGCGTCTTGCCCGCCCAGATCAGGAAGTTGAAGGCGGGGAAGAAGCGGTTGGCCGAATCAACCGCGGCGGCCAGCACCGCGGCGATCTCGCCGGGGCTTGCTTCCTCGCGGTCGATCAGCGGCAGCACATGGCGGAACACCACGGCGCCGTCTTCGGCCCACAATTCAAAATGGCCAAGCCAGAGCTGCTCATTGATGAGCGCGATCAGGCGGCAGCAATCGTTGACCCGGCCGGCCGGAACGCGAAGATCCAGGCCCAGCGTCACCGACAAGGTCGGCGGTTCGGCGCGCGCGGCGAAAAAACCGTGCAGATCCGCCCATTGTCCAGGAAGTCCGAAATGTACTTCGTTGTCCTCGGCGCGCTCGAAAACATAGCCTTCCAGCGAGAGGATTTGCTCGACCAAATCAAGCGGATCGGCGAAACCCGGCTCCGCATCAATACTGGTTCGCTCCATTCGGAACCTCCGGTCGGTTCTGTCCGCCGCGCTCAGGTTGCGCTGCGGAATCATCACATAGGTACGCTAGAGAAGGGCCAAGCCTTGTACAAGCTGGAATGGCTAGCCCTGGCTGCTTTGCACAGACGCGCGCAGCGCCGCCAGTTCGGACTCCAGCTCCGCGAGTTTCGCCTTAAGCGCGTCCGATTCCGCCGCCGCTTTTTCGGCCAGCATTTTCATGGCCTCGAACTCGTCGCGGCCGACAAGATCCATTTCCTGGATAAAGCGCTGCGCCTGGCTGCGGAACATGGCGCGGGCTTCCTGGCTGGCGCCCTGGGCCGCGTTCATCGCGCCGGTCATGAGTTTGGCGAAATCGTCGAAAAGAGGGTTTTGGGTGTGCATCCCGGCTCCTTTGCGCGCGTCGATAGCAGGGGCAGCCGCCGCGTCAATCATGCGGCTCATCAAAGCCTGATTCTTTTACCGGAAACGAAGGCGGAACACGCCGCATCCCCGGAAATGCCTTTGTCATATCAGCTGCTAATGTTGTGCGCAGGCTGCAAACGGCCTAATGCCGAGGCCGAACCAAAGGTGTGTTGATGGCCGACATTTTTCAGATGGCGATCCCGTTTCCGGACATCCACCCGGAAATCTTCAGCCTGGGTCCATTTCACCTGTTCGGAATGGATCTGGGGCCGTTCGCACTGCGCTGGTATGCCCTTGCCTACATCACGGGCATTTTTCTCGGCTGGCGCTATCTGGTGTTCCTGTCAAAGCGGCCGGCGCTCTGGGGCGCCGATAAGGCGCCTTATACCGAGGTCGATGCGGATGACTTCGTCGTCGCCGCAACCCTGGGCATCATTTTCGGCGGACGTCTGGGTTACGTCCTTTTTTACCGTCCTGATCTGCTCAGCCAGCCCGGCGAGATGCTGGCGGTGTGGAACGGGGGCATGTCGTTCCATGGCGGTCTTGTCGGCGTGATCCTCGCTGCGCTGATCACCACGCGCCTGCGCAAGATCCCGCTTCTGTCGCTGGGCGACGCCGTTGCCGCCGCGGCGCCGATGGGGCTGTTGTTCGGACGTCTCGCCAATTTCGTGAACGGCGAATTGTGGGGCCGACCGACCGATGCGCCCTGGGGCGTCATCTTTCCGATGGCGGGGCCGGAGCCGCGTCATCCCAGCCAGCTGTACGAAGCCTGTCTGGAAGGCGTCGTCTTGTTCAGCGTGCTGTTCGTTGCGGTGCACCGCTTCCGCTCGCTCTCCAGGCCTGGCCTTAATGTGGGCATTTTCCTGGTGGGCTATGCGCTTGCGCGCGTGGCGCTGGAGAACGTCCGGGAACCGGACCGGCATATGCCGCATTTCCCGTTGGGCCTGACGATGGGAATGATGTTGTCCTTGCCCATGTTCGCGGCGGGAGCGTGGTTCGTATGGAATGCCCTCAAGAAACAAAGTCCGGGCCGGGCGCCCGCTTGAAGCAGTCCGTGTGCTGATGCCCGCCGGTTCTGATCGCGCCTGCGCATTGCGCGACCGGCTGCTGGCGCAGATCAGCGCCGTCGGGCCAATGAGCGTCGCCGATTACATGCGCGCCGCGCTCTACGATCCTGATTACGGCTATTACGTTTCGCAATCGCCGATCGGCGCGCCGCAGAAGACTGGCGGCGATTTCGTCACCGCGCCCGAGATCAGCCAGATGTTCGGCGAATTGCTGGGCCTCTGGAGCGTGCAATCATGGGCCGATGCGGGCGCGCCTTCCGAGATCGTCTTCGGCGAACTGGGCCCGGGGCGCGGCGTCCTGATGGCCGACGCCTTGTGGGCATGTCGCGTCGCGCCGCAATTTCGCGCGGCTGCGCGCGTCCATCTGGTTGAAGTGAACCCGCTGCTGAAGACCGCGCAGATGGAGCGTCTGAAGGACGTGCCGCGCGTGGCGTGGGACAACTCGCTGGCGGATCTGCCTTCCGGACCCAGCGTCATCCTGGCGAACGAGTTTCTGGATTGCATGCCGATCCGGCAATTCGTCCGTGCGCCCGACGGCTGGCGCGAGCGTCTTGTCGGCGTTGAGGACGGCAAACTCGCGTTCGGGCTTGGCGGGATCGTCAATCCAGCGCGCTTGAGCCAATCCGCCGAGGGCGCGGCGGCGCTGAAAGCCGCGCAGCCGGGCGCTGTGTTTGAACTCGCGCCGGAACTGGGCGGCTTCGTCGATCTGCTCGCGGCGCGTCTGCACGCGGCGCCGGGCAGGGCGTTGTTCATCGATTACGGCGGCGACGGGCTGGAATTCGGCGACACGCTGCAGGCGCTGCGCCGTCACAAGAAATGCGATCCGCTGGCGGAGCCGGGCGCCGCCGATCTCACGGCGCATGTCGACTTCCGCGCCCTGGGGGATCTGGCGCGCGCGGCGGGGCTTGAGGTTGCTGGGCCGATCAAACAGGGCGCATTCCTGCGCGCGCTCGGCGTCGAGGCGCGTGCGCAGATTTTGCAATCGGCCAATCCGCATCGACATGATGAGATCGCCAAGGCGCTGCATCGCCTGACGGCGCCGGACCAGATGGGCGATTTGTTCAAGGTGATGTGTCTGTCGAGCCCAGGCCTGCCGCCCGCCGCTGGGCTTTAAGCGGATTCCATTTTCGCCAGCCGGTCGCGGATCGGCGCAAACGACCTCCGGTGGATGAGGCAGGGGCCGAGCGTCTTCAGCGCCGCCATGTGAACCGGCGCGCCATAGCCCTTGTGGCTGGCGAAGCCGTAACCCGGATACATTGCGTCATAGGTCACCATCAGCGCGTCGCGATGCGTTTTGGCGAGGATCGACGCCGCCGAGATCGCGGGAATGTTGGAATCGCCTTTGACGATGGCCTGAACCTGACAACCCAGATCGGGAGAAAGATTGCCGTCGACCTGGGCCAGATGCGGTTTGACCGGCAGCGCCTCCATGGCGCGGCGCATGGCGAGCTGGGTGGCGCCCCAGATGTTCAGCGCATCGATCTCTTCATGGCTGGCTTCGCCGATGCCGAACCAGGCTTTCTCGCGGATGCGCGAAGCAAGGTCGTTGCGCTTGTCTTCGGTGAGGACTTTGGAATCCGCCAGACCCTTGATCCGCGTGCGCAGGATCACGGCGGCGGCGACGACGGGGCCCGCCAGCGGTCCGCGTCCGGCTTCGTCCACGCCGCAGATGATGAGGGTTTCCCCGGCCATCCGCTTTGCTTGCGCGAATAAGACGGGGCCTCAAGCCTTGCGCGGCCTTGATCCACAGGTTTCCGCAGCGATTCAGCCGCCCCGCATACTGGCGAGGCTGCGGATTTGCCGGCCGGTTGCGTCGAAATTGCTCGGGTCGAGCCAATGTTCGAAGGCGGCGCGCACCGCCGGCCATTCCTTGTCGATGATCGAGAACCAGGCCGTGTCGCGGTTGGCGCCCTTGCGGACCATGTCCTGACGGAACAGGCCCTCGTACGTAAATCCGAAGCGCAAGGCCGCGCGTTTGGAGGCTTCGTTGGAATCGTCGCATTTCCATTCGAAGCGCCGGTAGCCGAGATCGTCGAAGATATGCCGCGCCATCAGATAGACGGCCTCGCTTGCCGCGGCGGTGCGCTGCAGGCGGGGCCCGAAGGCGACGCAGCCGATTTCGACGGAGCCGTGCTCCGGCCTTATGCGCATGAAGGACGCCATGCCTTCGGCCCGGTTTGCCGCTTTGACGCGGATGACGGAGGTGTTCCATGCGCCGTTGACGCGCGAGCGATCGAAGTCTTCGGCGAACGCCTTCACGTCGAGGAAGGGGCCGATCGGCATGTAGCGCCAGAGATCGGCTTTCGCGTCGCCGCCGAGGCAGCCGAACAATTCTTCCGTGTGTTTGAACCAGTCCAGTCTTTCCAGGCGGACCAGCCTGCCTTCGAGAAAGCTCGGGTTCGGTGTCGGACGCGGCGTCCAGTCAGCGAGCGGCATGGTGCGCCGTCTCCAAGGCGAGGGATCAGAACAGGCTGTATTGCCCTGATTGTCGCGAAAAGCCATCGGGCGGCGCGAAGCGGCCAAGATCGTAATGCCGGCGCCTCTGATTGAGATTGAATTCGCCGCAGGCGCGCCGGAAGCGTTGCGCGATCAGATGCGCCCAGGGGCCCGAGCCGGTCATTCGCTCGCCCCAGCGGGAATCGTACAGCTTTCCGCCGCGCATCTGCCGGATCTGGTTCAGCACTTTTTGCGCCCGGTCCGGATAGGCGCCCGAGAGCCATTCCTGGAACAGATCGGCGATTTCATGCGGCAGACGCAACGCTACATAGCCTGCGCTGGTCGCGCCGGCTTTCGACGCCGCTTCGAGGATGGATTCCAGTTCGTGGTCGGTGAGGCCGGGCACGATGGGCGCGGCCATCACGGTGACGGGAATGCCGGCCTCCGCCAGCGCCTTGATGGCGTCGAGGCGTCTTTGCGGCGTGGCGGCGCGCGGCTCCATTTTGCGGGCGAGCGTACGATCCAGGGTCGTGACCGAGATCGCCGCTTTGGCGAGGTTGTTTTCCGCCATGGGCGCGAGGATATCGATGTCGCGCGTGATCAAAGCGGATTTGGTGATCAGCCCGATGGGCTGGTTCCACCGTGCGCAGACCTCGAGCACGCTGCGGGTTAGGCGCAGATTTCGCTCCGTAGGCTGATAAGCGTCCGTGTTGGCGCCGATCAATATGGGCTTCGGCTTGTAGCGGGGATTGGCGAGTTCTTTTTCCAGAAGGCTGGCCGCGTCTTCCTTGAACAGAATGCGGCTTTCGAAATCCAGTCCGGCTGAATAGCCAAGATAGGTGTGGCTGGGACGGGCGAAGCAATAAATGCAGCCATGCTCGCAACCCCGATAGGGATTGAGCGTCTGCTCCATCGATATGTCGGGGGAGTTCTGCCGGACGATGACGCTGCGGGAGGAATCGCGGCTGAGCTGCGTTTGAAGCTTGGGCGGTTCTTCGTCGGAGGCGTTCCAGCCGTCGTCTTCAGGGAAATAGGCGAAGCGCTCGAAACGGCCGCTTTGATTAGATGCCGCGCCCCGGCCCTTTACCGGGACAGAGGGCGCTGCTGGGAATGGGCTCCGTGGGCGCGGCATCTGTCGTTGTTCCTAATTCGTTCTTAGGAACAATGCAAGAACAATTTTCGCGCTTGAAGCAAATTCTTTGCGTGGGCTGCTCTTGCCTGGGGAGAAGAGGCCGCTGAGTCTCGGGCGGTTCTTTGGCAGGTTTGAGTCGCGGCTCGCCCTAGACGTAAACGCCGCCGCGACAGCCGGGCGGATTGCGCCGCGTCAAAAGCGGGCTCACACTGATAGTTTGGGCATATTCGACTGGGAGGAAGACGATGAAAAAAAGAACTCTTTATGCGGCGATCGCCGCGATGGCCGGTTTGGCTGCGGCCGGCGCCGCATTGGCCGGCACGCTGGCGGATTCGCAATCGCGCCTGAAGATCGGGCAGGACGCGCTGGCCGCGAACGACGCGGATAAAGCGGCGAAATATTGCGAGGCCGCGGTCCTCGGTTTGCCCGCCGCGCCGAGCGTCGATTCCGATCTGGTCACGGCTGACGGCACTGAATGTCAGGCCAAAGCGCTCATCGCGCAGGGCAAGAACCAGGAAGGTTGCGATCTGATTTCGCCCGTGATCGACATGATGGGCGTCAGCCAGGCGCCGAACAAGACCGAGGTCATCGCGCGTCTGAAAAGCGTGGTCGACGGCGAAGTCGCCGCCAAACGCTGCAAATAGGAAGAAATGAAACGGGCCGCCCTTAGGGAGCGGCCCGCTTTCCTTACGCCGTCTGCGGCGTGAATTCGAAGTCTTTGACCTTTACGGCGCCGTCCTCCACTACGCGCATGCGCATACGGCGGCCGCCCAATTGGCGTTGCTGCATGTCGTAAACCAGAGGCGAGATGGCGCGGCCGTCGCCCGCCAGCATGATCAGCCAGGTATTTTCGCCGCTGTTCCAGTCCGCCGGGCCGAGATTGAACGGCTTGTCTGTTTCGCGCTCCAGACGATCGTTCGTTTCATCGGAAACATTGGCCCAAAGCGCTACGCCGACTGGGGTGACGTGGCCGGTGCGGGTCGATTGACCCATGGCGATGACGAATTGCTGGTGCGTGATCGCCGGCCAAACGATCGAGCGCGCCTGGGCGAGGGTGGCGGTTTTCAGATCCTCGGCGTTCATCATGAATGTCATAATGTGGCCCACCGCCAAAAGGGCCTGTTGGGACTCGCCCAGAGCCTGCTGCACCTGTTCCTGCGAAAGGTTTTCCGGAACGCCGGGCTCTCTCTGGATGTCCGGCGCGGCTGTTTGCTGCACCGGGGCTGCCGCCTGGGGCGCTGGGGCCGGTGCAGGCGCTGGTTGCGGAGCGGGTGCGGCGGCGGCCGGAGCGGGTTGCGGCGCTGGTTCAGGGGCGCGCGCGACCGGTTCCGGCGTCCTGGGTTCCGGAGCCTTTGGCGCTTCTGGTTCTTTCGACTTCTTGCTGCCAAACAGCCCCATGAAAACTCACTCCCTTTCGCGCTTTTCGCGACCTTAGACGCAACGTTGGCGACTGATCCAGTTTTGCCAACATATGCAAAGCAGACAGGATCGCCCGCCGTCGCGGCCTGTCGCCACCGACTGAGCGAGCCGCGTTGTCGTTAATCGCGCGCGCATGGTCAAGCGGACGCAAGCAGGGATTGCGCCATGAAAGAGCAATATCTGCCGCGATCGTGCTTTGCTACAATTATACGGACGCGAATTCGAAAGGGCGGCGGGCCGCTTTCTTGTTTGTCCTTTGAACGGAACTCGGTTAAAGGGGCGCTCCGCCGAACACAGCGGGCTGATGCGCCGTGGTAGCTCAGTTGGTTAGAGCGCTAGATTGTGGATCTAGAGGTCGGGGGTTCGAGGCCCTCCCACGGTACCATTCCGCCTCTGGGATACCGTAAAATCGGAAGCGTTTCCTTCGCGCCTGCGAAAACGCATTGCTGCGTTGCAATTTCGCGACACGCCGAAGTGATCGGAAATTTCCTGTAGAATCACAAAATTACGCTTTTGTGACGCTGAGCGCTGCTTCCGCAGGGGAACAGTAGCCGTCCGAAGTCGTATATTGATGTTGCAATGCATCATGCGGTGTGTGTGAATTCTTGCCGGAGGGTTAAGAGCGGACCGGGCGGCCATCTTTTTCCTTTGCGCCGCCAGGTAGCACGAAACCTGCATACCGGTGCCTTTCGGTTTTAGGAGTACGGGGCAAGCATGTCCGACGTAGTCTTGAGAATGCCGGTGCGCGGCGAAGATGAAGGCGAGCGCCTGAGCAACGCTCTGGATATGTTTGCGCGCGCCCGCGCCGAGGCGGAGCCGGACGTTTTCATGATGATGAAAACCGAAATGCTCGACGGCGAGATCATCAAGTGCCTTGTTTTTGAAGCACGCAGCCATGCAGCGGCGTTTTTGAGCTTTTGGCGGCACGAACGCCGGCGGCTGCCGTCTTAAGGCGCGCCGGGGCGGGCGGGCGGCCTAAAACCCGTGCTCGTGGCGCTCAGACGGCGTAAAGAGCGGGCGTGATCGGCCCCTGCTACCTCTTCATCCACTGTCCAATTGTTGAACGGTTCCGGCTATGACGCGCTCGGACTGTCTCGTCGTCGGCGCTGGAATCGTCGGCTTGAGCGTGGCGCATCGTCTGATGCGGCGCGGGCTCGCCGTGCGCGTGGTTTCGGCCGGGCGGCCGAACGCCAGTCTCGCCGCTGCGGGCATGCTCGCGCCTGGGATCGAAGCCGCCGAAGCGGCGCTGGCGGGCGGCGCACATCCGCGTCTGGGCGAATTGTTGATGGCGGCGGGCGCACGCTGGCCGGATTTTGCGGCTGAGTTGTGCGGCGACGCGTCTGACTGGAGCGAGATTGGTTACCGCCGGCTCGATACGGTGCTTGCGGGCGGCGCGGCGGATGCGTCGCGGATTGACGCCGTGGCGCGGAGCGCCGCCGGGATCGGGGCGCGGGTCCAGACCATATCCGGCGACGAGGCGCGTACGCTTGAACCTGCGCTCGCGCCTTCAGTCACACACGCTTTGCGCTTTGAGGGGGATGCGCTGGTCGAGCCGCCTCTGGTCGTTCGGGCGTTGCTGGCGTCTTTGAGCGCGGGCGGCGCCGCGATCGGGCAGGGCCAGGTCGCATCGGTTGCGGCGGCTGGCGGCGGTGTTCGCCTGCAAACGGCGGACGGCGAAATGCTTGAGGCTGGCGCCGCCGTCCTGGCCTGCGGCTGGGCGGCGCCGTCTTTCGCCCCCGAATTCGCGCATATCGTCCCCATCAAGGGCCAGATCGCCACGCTTTCCGCGCAGCGGCCGCTGAACGTCATGCTGCGCGGCGGCGGCGTTTATCTTGCGCCGCGCGCAGACGGCCGGGTGGATGCCGGCGCGACGAGCCAACGCGGAATCCAGGATCTGCAGATCGAGCCGTGCGCGATCGCGGCTTTGCACGCCAAAGCGGGCGCCCTGGTCCCGGAACTGAGTCACGCCTGGCCCATCGCATCGCGGGCCGGCGTTCGTCCCGGCAGCCCGGATCACGCGCCAATCCTGGGAGCTTCGGCATTGGGCGATCGGGTGTTGCTGGCCGCGGCGACGCATCGGAACGGCGTGCTTCTGGCGCCTTGGCTCGCCGATGTCGTCGCGGATGGAATCACAGGCGGCGGCCGCGCCGGCGATTGGCTTGAGGCATTGTCCGTGAGACGCTTTCATGCCTGATTAGCACGGTCTTTTTTGGTTTACGCGCGATTAACTCCGCCGGCGCAAGCTCTAGCTTCTTGAGGTTTGAATATATGGGCCGCCTCGCCGGTCCGTGGAGCAGCGTATGGACGTCGAGGCTTTAGCGCGCGCATCGAACGCTGCCAGCTCGATCGCCCGTGCGGCTGACGCCACCGGCGTCGACTTTTCCTACCTGATGAACGCGGCCATGCGCGAAAGCGCCTTTAAGGCCAATGCGCGCAATCCGAAATCGACAGCCAGCGGTATGTTCCAGTTCATCGAGCAGACCTGGTACGCCATGGTGAAGCGCCATGGGGACAGGCATGGCCTGGGCGATCTGGCGGCCCATGTGAAAGTCGATCAGTCGGGGCGCTATTTCGTGCCCAGCGCGTCGGCGCGCCGTGAGATCCTGGGCTTGCGCTTCGATCCTGAGACGTCCGCGAAACTGGCTGGCGAACTCACCGCGGAAAACGCGGAATATCTGATCGGCAAGCTGGGGCGGCCGCCGACCAATGGCGAGCTTTATGCGGCGCACGTTCTGGGGCCGAAGAATGCGGCGATCCTCGCCCAGGCCGCGGAGGACAGGCCGAACGCCAGCGCGGCCGCGATGTTTCCCGCCGCCGCCAAACACAATCGTCTTTTATTTTTCGGGTCCAACGGCCGTGCGCTGGGAGCGGCGGAAACGCTGGCGCGCTTCGATGCCGGGCCGGTCGATCTGTCCAAGGTCGAGATGCAATATGCGGAAGCCAGTCCGCACCTCAAAGGCCGCCTTTCTGCGGAAGATGAGCCGGCCGACACGCGCGCGGCGATGCTGAACGCGCTGATGACGTTGCAGGCGCAACCGATCGGTTTCGCCAGCGGAGGGTTCAGCGACAATGAGGCGCCGGACAGCGCTTCGGCGCAATTGCTGATGCGCGCGTTCAACAGCGTGCCCTAGAGCTCAGCGCCTCGGAAGCGAGCAAAAAAAGCCCGCCTTCCGGCGGGCTTTTCTTTAGCGCTTGGTCTCGATCAGCAGATACGCGATCAGATTTTTCCGGTCGTTCGGGTCCTTTACGCCAATAAAGGCCATCCGATTGCCGGGAACGTCGGCGCGCGGATCGGCGATATATTGATCCAGGCGGGCGGGCGTCCATTCAAAGCCAGCTTTCGTCATCGCATCCGAATAGATGAAGCCCTCATGCGTGCCGACCTTGCGGCCGAACAGACCGTGCAGACTGGGGCCGACCATGTTCGGCGCGCCGGGGCCTGCCGCGTGACAGGATTTGCACTTGGCGAAGACCTTGGCGCCGGCGGCGGCGTCCGCCGTGTTGTAGGGCGCTTCCAAAGCGGAGACGTCATAGCTGACCGCCTCGGGCGCTGCGGCGGGGGCGGATTCCGCCGCCGGCGCGGTCTCGGTGGCGGGGGGCGGAGCCGATTGCTGCTGGCCGCAGGAAGCCAATGCGACCAGGGTGATGGCCGTCAATACGCCGCGCAGATACATGAATTTCTCCCAATAGAGACGGCCCTGAACGCCGTCCGGCTGGCAGCCCGTCTTTACATCCGCGGCTCTGGCCCGGGCAATCGGGCGCGGCGCCGCATCCGTTCAGAACGATGGAACTCGAATGGTGCCGGCAGAGAGGATCGAACTCCCGACCTTCGGTTTACAAAACCGCTGCACTACCGCTGTGCTATGCCGGCCCCTAAAGCATCATCCGATCAGACTGATTGGTGAATGATGCTTTAGATTTTGACTAAGAGCCCTTCTTATCCGATCGAACCGGTTCAGTTCTATCGGAAGGGCTCCGTTGGACGGGGAGCATTAAGGCGGGTTGGGGCTCCGCGCAATGGGCGCGTTCCCCGTTTTGGGGTCTAACGCCTCTTGCGCCGGGGCGGGGCTGGGGGCATCTCTCCCCCCTTCAACTGACCGCACCGAAATCCAGAGTCCATGGCCCGTTATCTCATTACGTCCGCGCTGCCTTACATCAACGGCATCAAGCATCTCGGCAATCTGGCCGGGTCGATGCTGCCGGCGGACGTGCATGCCCGCTTCCGGCGGCTGCAGGGCCATGAGGTGCTTTATATCTGCGCTACGGACGAGCATGGCACGCCGGCCGAGCTGGCCGCGGCCGAGGCGGGCATGAGCGTGCAGGCCTATTGCGACCTCCAGCACGACATTCAAAAAAAGGCGGGCGAGGGCTTCCAGCTGTCGTTCGACTGGTTCGGCCGTTCGTCGAACGCGCCAAATCACCGACTGACCCAGCATTTCGCCGAAACGCTGGAAAGGAACGGCCTCATCGCCGAGCGCGTGACCAAGCAGCTCTATTCGCTGGATGACGGCCGCTTCCTGCCGGATCGCTACGTTGAGGGCACGTGCCCAAATTGCGGCTTCGAGCGGGCGCGCGGCGATCAGTGCGATAATTGCGGGACGCTGCTTGACCCGATGCAGCTGAAGAACCCGCGCTCGAAGATTTCCGGCTCGTCCAATGTCGAGCCGCGCGACACGGCGCATTTGTTCCTGCTCCAGCCCAAAATGCAGGACGAGATCCGCGCCTGGGTGGACAAGGCCGAGGAATGGCCCTCGCTGGCGCGCTCGATTGCCTACAAGTGGCTGGACGAAGGTCTGCAGGAGCGCTCGATCACGCGCGATTTGTCCTGGGGCATCAAGGTCATGAAGGACGGCGCCGTGCGTCCGGGCTTCGAGAACAAGGTGTTCTATGTCTGGTTCGACGCGCCCATCGAATATATTGGCGCGACGCAGGAATGGTCCGAAGCGACCGGCAATGATTGGGCGCGCTGGTGGCGCACCGATCAAGGGGCGGACGACGTCACCTATGTCGAATTCATGGGCAAGGACAACGTCGCCTTCCACACGGTGAGCTTCCCGGTGACGATCCTGGGCTCGCGCGAACCTTGGAAGCTGGTCGACCGCCTGAAGGCGTTCAACTGGGTGACCTGGTACGGCGGGAAATTCTCGACGTCGGAAAAGCGCGGCGTGTTCATGGATCAGGCGCTGGAGATCGCGCCCAGCGATTGCTGGCGCTGGTCGCTGATGGCGAACGCGCCGGAAGCCTCGGACTCCGCGTTCACCTGGGAAGGCTTCCAGAGCGCGGTGAACGCCGATCTCGGCAACGTGTTCGGCAATTTCATCAACCGCATCATGAAATTCTGCGAAAGCCGTTTTGAGGGCGCCGTGCCGGATGGCGGCGAACCGGGCGAAGTCGAACAAAAGCTCGCCGCCGAACTCGCCGAGCGCTTGGCGCGCCTGACGGAGAACCACGAACAGATGGAGTTCCGCAAAGCCGCCGCCGAAACGCGCGCGCTGTGGGTCATGGGCAACGAATATCTGCAGGTCGCCGCGCCCTGGACCGCGATCAAGACCGACCGCGACCGCGCGGCGGTGGGCGTGCGTACAGGTCTCAACCTGTGCGCACTGTTTGCGATCATCGCACAGCCCTTCATTCCCGAAGCGGCAGCGAAAGTGCTGGATGGCCTCGGCGTGCAGAAGGAAAACCGCAACTGGCCGGATGCGGTCGATGCTGCGGCCTTGCTCGACGCGCTGCCGCGCGGCCTTGCGATCAAGGCGCCGGAGGTCTTGTTCGCGCGCGTCGAGGATAGCTGGATCGCGGAACAGGCGGAGCGCTTTGGGGGTGGGGCTTAATTCGCTTCATGCGCAGTGAGCGCGGGCGGCGGCAGGAAGTTCAGGCCCAAGGCGCTGATGAGCGGCGTCATCTGCAGCGCGTGATTGATCACATAAAACGCCAGCACCACGAACAAAGTGGCCCAGCCCCAATCGCCGGCGGCGACCAGCGTGCTGTCCTTCACTTTCTTGTCCGCGCTTTTGTAGGTCATGCCGACCAGCGCCATCGCCAGACCGAGCAGCCCCAAGAGCGTGATGCTGTACAGAACGCCGATGATCGCAAAGCTCGCGGCCGATTTGGCGAACAGGACCGGCCTGCGCAGCGCCGAAAGGAAAACAGTCTGATTCTGGGCGAGTGCGCGCAGCAGCAGGGTCGAGCCGATCGCCGAAAGCGCCAGCCAGTCATGATACCAGACCGGCAATTGCACCTTGAGCGGCAGATGCCCGAGAAGGGCGTTGATCCAATGCGTGCAGAAATTTGCAACAGGATGAATCGCGCGCCGATAAGAGGCGATGACGTCGCTCATCGGGCTGGCGAGCCGGGTGGCGTGGATGCGCTGGATCAGACTGACGACGGAGATCGCGGTGATGGTTGAGCCAATGATCTTCCAGGCGGCGCTCAGATAATTCGGGCGCGCAGCGCCGACTCTCTCGTGAAACGACATGGACGCCCCGGATGCATGCGATTCGCGCATCCGAGGTTGCAATGATTCCGGAACCCGCATCACCAACGTAAGACAGCGCCGCATCGGTGCAACCGTCTTGCCTCTCTGGAAAGACCTGACGGCTGCGGACGCTCACTGCGCCGCCCGCATCACCCGGCGTAATAAGGCTCGGGCAGACCGCGGGCGCCGGCGCCGTCGATCACGAACGTGTAGCCGTCGGTGTCCGCTTGCGGCGTGCTCTGGAAGTGGCTGGTGTCCAGCGTCGTGACGAACATGCGGTCGAGCTTGTCGCCGCCGAACGTCACGCTGGCGGGGTTCTTGCTCGGCACTTCGATGACGCGCTCCAGCTTGCCGTTCGGTCGGAACGCCGCGATCACGCCGCCGCCCGGAATGGCCGACCACAACAGCCCGTCCGCATCCACCGTCGCGCCGTCGGGGAAGCCGCCCAGATCGCGCGTGTCCGTGAACAGCCGCCGCTCGCCTACATCGCCGGTCGCGATGTCGTAATCGTAGGCATAGATCTCGCTGACCATGCTGTCGGCGAAATAGAAGGTCTTGTCGTCCGGCGACCAGCAGGGGCCGTTGCTGACGCAAAAGCCCTTGTCGAGAATGCGCACGGACCCGTCCACATCGAGCGAATAGAGATCGCCGATGCGCTCGGCGAAATGCGCATGCGCGGCGCCGACGACGAAGCGGCCGCGCCGGTCCACCTTGCCGTCATTGAGCTGCGTGGCGGCGGAGAGGGTGGGCGGCGTCGCGAAGGGCTTCACGGCGCCGGTGTTGAAGTCGAACGCGTAAAGGCCGTCGGCAAGGGCCAGAATGGCGCCGCCGGACTTACGCAACGCGAACGAGCCCACATAAGAGGGTGTGTCCCAGCTGTCGCATACGCCCGTGTCGGGGTCGAAGCGGAAAAGCTTCTTCCCGCGCATGTCGATGGAAAAGAGGCGGCGCGTCGCCGGGTCCCAGATCGGGCCTTCGCCGATTTCGCATCGGGGCGTCGGCAGTTTTTCGATCTTTAATCCCATATGTCCGCTCCCTTGCTCCGCATCTTGTGATTGTTTACGAGCAACAATGCACGCATGATGTCAAGCAACCTCGCCGGGCGCCTCTTGATTGGGCGGCGTCGGTTTTTTGAGCCGGAGCCGCAATTCCCCGCGCACAAACGCCGCCTTCGTATTATGGATGCGCCGCATTTTGCGCCCAACCTCATAATCGGAATTTCCGCCGTGAACGACACATACACTCTCACCCTTTCCTGCGACGACCAGCCTGGGATCGTGGCGGCGGTGACGGGTATGCTCTTCGTGGCGGGCGGCAATATTCTCGAAGCCCAGCAATTCGACGACGTCGAAGCCGTGCGCTTTTTCCTGCGCATCAAGTTCCGCTTCGAGCCGGGCGCCATCGGCGAGGCGGCCTTCCGCGAAAAATTTCTCACTATTGTCGATCGCTATTCCATGGAGTGGCGCCTGCGCCGCGTGGCCGATCACCAGCGCGTGCTGTTGCTGGTGTCCAAGTTCGATCATTGCCTGGGCGACTTGCTGTACCGCCAGGGCATCGGCGAATTGCCGATGGATGTGGTGGGGATCGTCTCGAACCACCCGAAGGAGGCGCTGAGCCTCAACCTGCCGGCGCGCATTCCCTATCACCATCTGCCGATCACCAAGGAAACGAAGCCCCAGCAGGAAGCGCAGATCAAGGAGATCGTCGAACGCGAGAAGGTCGATCTGGTCGTGCTCGCCCGCTACATGCAGGTGCTGTCGGATGATATGTCGCGCTATCTCTCGGGGCGCTGCATCAACATCCATCACTCCTTCCTGCCGGCCTTCAAGGGCGCCAAGCCCTATGAGCAGGCGCACAAGCGCGGCGTGAAGATGATCGGCGCCACGGCCCATTACGTGACGGCCGATCTCGATGAAGGCCCGATCATCTGTCAGGACGTCGAGCCCGTCACCCACGCCGACACCGGCGAGGATTTCATCCGCAAGGGCCGCGACATCGAGCGGCGGGTTCTGGCGCAGGCGGTGCGGCTGCACCTGGAAGACCGTGCGCTGCTGAACGGCACGAAGACGGTGGTGTTTTAGGGGGCCGAGGTTTTCTCAGCGCCTCGATCGTTTCTCGCCGTCATCCTGGGGCGGGGCGAAGCCCCGAGCCCGGGACCCCGCGTCACGTCACTCCGGCCGATGGAGAACATGCACGCCAGCGAAGCGCGCGCCTTCAAACCACCGGCGGCTCTCGAGCCTGGGTCCCGGGCTCCGCCGCTACGCGGCGGCCCCAGGATGACGGCGGGAGGGGGATCAAACGTGAGCGCGCCCGACAATCTTTCGTCCCACTGATGATGGGTCAACGCGGGCAATCCCGGGCGATCAGCGCGCCAAGTGCAGAAAACCTCTTTGTTTTCGAAGCGCGCATCGCGCATTTCCGCCCACGCTCGTGCGTCATCCCACTTTGTGGGACGACGCTAAGCATCTGATTCAAAATCGGGATATTGCGGCGCAAGACTTTTAGTATAAATCGATTCAGAAGTTCACGCGTCGCGGCGAGTCCGCCGCCGGTCAGGAAAGTCCCATGCCGCAAGGCCCAAAAACACCGCCGCGCGTCTCGTTCGAATTCTTTCCGCCCAAGACGGAAAAGCTCGAGGAGCAGCTCTGGGCCTCCATCGCGCGCCTGGCGCCGCTAAACCCCAGCTTCGTGTCGGTGACCTATGGCGCGGGCGGCTCAACGCGCGACCGCACGCACCGCACCGTCGCGCGCATCGTTCAGGAAACGCAGCTGAAGCCCGCCGCGCACCTGACCTGCGTCGCCGCCTCGCGCGATGACGTGCACGAAGTGCTGCGCGAATACTGGGATGCAGGCGTGCGTCATATCGTGGCGCTGCGCGGCGATCCGCAAACGGGCGTCGGCACGCCCTTCGTCGCGCATCCGGACGGCTACGCCTCGAGCGTG
>CAYNCS010000049.1:0-21253 GCA_964395875.1 uncultured Caulobacteraceae bacterium
CGGCCGCCACCCCCGTAAATATAAACCGCAGGGGCGCGCCGCCGGAGCGCCGCTTTTTTATCCGCCATCCGTGGCAGCGGCCTAGGCTGCGTTCAGGGGGGGGCACGTCGGGAAACTTGCCTGGGGCAGCGTATCGGGCTCAACTTCGAAACGAGGCCGAGGAAAAACGCTTGGCGCCGCGGAGGAAGGTACGTGTCCGGATTGAATCCAGTCTCTCTGGAGGAAAGAGTAGCCCTTATTTCCGGCTGCTCATCGGGATTGGGCGCCCATTTCGCCAGAGAGCTGGCCAAAGCGGGCGCCAAAGTGGTCGCCGGAGCGCGACGCCGGGATCGCATCGAGGCGTTGGCCGAAGACATTCGCGCCGGCGGCGGCGAGTGCATCGCCGTATCGATGGACGTGACGGACGAGGCGTCGGTCGCGACCGCCTTTGACGAGGCTCAAAAAGCGTTTGGGACAGTCGACACGATCATCGCCAACGCCGGGGTCGCGGCCCCGGGGCGATCGACGGAAACGAAGGCGGTGGACGTGCGCACCGTCCTGGACACGAACGTTCTGGGCGTGTTCCTGACGGCGCGCGAGGGGGCCAGGCGCCTGATTGCGGCCGGCAGCAAGGATCATGGCCGGGGCCGCATCGTCCTGGTCGGGTCGATAATGGCGGAGGTCACGGGCCAGGGCGAGTCCATGTACGCCGCGAGCAAGGCCGCCGTGGCGCATCTGGGGCGCAATCTGGCGCGGGAATGGGTGCGGCAAGGCGTCAATGTGAATGTGATTCAGCCGGGCTATATCCTGACCGAGATGGCGAAGGACTGGTTCGAGGCGGAGGGCGGCAAGAAACAGATCGCAGGTTTTCATCGCCGCCGCCTGCAACCTATTGAGTCCTTGACCTACCCTGTTTTGTACTTGTGCTCGGATGCGGCGGCCTGCACCACGGGCGCGGTGATCACCATTGACGACGGACAATCCTTATGAGCATCAGCCCCCGCGCCAGAGCGATCGGCGAAAACGTCGAAGCGTTCATACGCCAGACTGTCATCCCTTACGAAAAGGATTCGCGCCGCGACCATCACAACGCGCCCTTGGACGAAATGGTCTGGGAAATGCGGGAGAAGGCTCGGGCAGCCGGCGTACTGACGCCGCACGTCTTGCCCGACGGCGATCACCTCACCCAGCGTGAAACGGCCTACGTTCTCATCAAATCCGGGCTCTCGCCACTGGGGCCGCTGGCCGTCAACACCAATGCGCCGGACGAAGGCAATATGTATCTGCTGGGCAAGGTTGGCGCGCCGCACATCAAGGAACGCTTCCTGAAGCCTATGGTGGAAGGGCGCGCGCGTTCGGCGTTCTTAATGACCGAGCCGGCCGAATTGAACGGCGCCGGCTCCGACCCATCCATGATGATCACCACCTGCCGCAGGGACGGAAATCATTGGGTGATCAATGGCAAGAAGAGCTTCATCACCGGTGCGAATGGGGCAAAGGTCGGCATCGTGATGGCCAAGGCGGAAGAGGGCGCCTGCATGTTCCTCGTCGATCTGCCGCATCCCAGTATTGTTATTACCGAGGCCCCCAACACGATCGATAATTCGATGCCGGGAACGCATGCCACGCTAAGCATCGACGATTTGCGCGTGCCGGCGGATCAATTGCTTGGCGAACCGGGAGAAGGTTTTAAATATGCGCAGGTTCGCCTGGCGCCTGCGCGGCTGTCGCACTGCATGCGCTGGCTCGGCGCCTGCGTCCGCGCCCAGGAAATCGCCACAGATTACGCCAACAAGCGCATGGCGTTCGGCAAGACGCTGATCGATCACGAAGGCGTGGGCTTCATGCTGGCGGAAAACCTGATCGACCTGAAGCAGGCGGAACTGATGATCTATTGGTGCGCCGATGTGCTGGATTCTGGCG
Organism: uncultured Caulobacteraceae bacterium; assembly: GCA_964395875.1. Classification (GTDB taxonomy): domain Bacteria; phylum Pseudomonadota; class Alphaproteobacteria; order Caulobacterales; family Aquidulcibacteraceae; genus JBEVJO01. The sequence continues at coordinate 1,903 of CAYNCS010000049.1, forward strand.
CGTCCGGCACAAACGAAAGTTCGATCGCCAAGGTGGCGGTTTCGGAAGCCTTAATGCGAATCGCCGATCGCTGCGTACAGGTGATGGGCGGCACCGGCGTCACCGACAAGACGGTCGTCGAACAGGTATTCCGCGAAGTTCGGGCGTTCCGCATTTATGACGGCCCGACCGAGGTTCACAAATGGAGCCTCGCCAAGAAAATCAAGCGCGATTGGAAAGCGGCGCAAGGATGCTGATCGCGTGACCGATGCATCCGCCAATGAAGGCGCGGGCCAGATCCGCACAGCCATTGACGAAGCAGCCTTGGCGGCCTGGATGGCCGCCAACGTCGAAGGTTTCAGAGGGCCGCTGAGCCTCGCCCAATTCAATGGCGGTCAGAGCAATCCCACCTATCGCCTGAGCGCGCCTTCGGGGGAGTACGTCTTGCGCCGCAAGCCGCCCGGAACGCTCTTGAAGGGCGCGCATGAAGTCCTGCGCGAGGCGCGTGTGCTGAAGGCTCTGGAGCCGACGCCTGTGCCCGTGCCGCGCGTCCTGGGCGTGTGCGCGGACGAGGGCGTCATTGGTTCGCAATTTTATGCGATGGAGATGGTCGAAGGCCGCATTTTCTGGGACGCGGCCTTTCAGAGCGAACCCAAGGACCTGCGCGCTGCTCACTTTGACGCGATGAACAAGGTGATTGCCGATCTCCACAGCGTGGATGTCGAGGCCGCAGGCTTGAGCGATTACGGCAGGTCCGGAAACTTTTTCGAACGGCAGATCTCACGCTGGTCGCGGCAATATCAGGACGACGAACTGGCCGGCCGCGATCCGAACATGGATGCGGTCGTTGAATGGCTCCCCACGGCGATCCCGCCTGCCAACGAGACGCGCCTCATTCATGGTGATTTCCGTTGCGACAATATGATTTTTCATCCCGACAAGCCGGAAGTGATCGCTGTGCTGGATTGGGAGCTGTCGACGCTTGGCGATCCGCTCGCGGATTTTGCTTATCACGCCATGATGTACCGTATGCCGCCGGACATCGTCGCCGGCCTCGGCGGTTTGGAAGCGGGTACTCTGGGGTTGCCGAGCGAACAAGAATACGTCGCCGCTTATTGCCGCCGCACCGGCCGCACCGGCATCCCCTATTGGGACTTCTATATGGCCTTCAACTTCTACCGGCTTGCTGCAATCTTTCATGGCATCAAAGGCCGGGTGCTGCGCGGCAATGCGAATTCCGCCCACGCCAAGGACCGCGCGGCGGCGTTTCCTCGGTTGGCGAAACTGGCGCATGACGCCATGGCGGCGGCAAGATCTTAGCGGGGCGCCGCCGCGATTCATTGCGCAGACAGGCCGCCGTCCAGAACCAGATCGGCGCCGGTCATGAAGGCCGCGGCGTCCGAACACAGATAGGCCGCCGCCGCGGCGATCTCCTCCGGGCGCGCCACGCGGCCCAGCGGGATCTGCTTCGCGAGTTTCGCCAGGGTTTCGGCATGATCGCCGGGCCGCAATTTATCCAGCAGCGGCGTGTCGACGAAGGTGGGCAGAATGGCGTTGCAGGTCACGCCGTGGCCTTCGCGCGCGCAGTGCAAAGCGATGGACTTTGTCAGGTGCCGCACCGCCGCCTTGGAGGAATTGTAGGCGGCGAAGTTCGCGGCGGCGACTACAGCGGAAATCGACGCGATATTGACGATGCGCCCGCCAAACCCGGTGCGCGTGGCGCTTTCATTGATCAACGGCAACGCCGCATGGCAGCCCAGAAACACGCTGTCCAGATTGATCGCATGCGTGCGCTTCCAGGCGGCGAAATCGCTCTGTTCAATCGTCGCCGGTTCGCAAATTCCGGCATTGTTGACGAGAATGTGCAGCGCCCCGAAATCGCGCGTGACGGTTTCCATTGCATCGCGCCAGCCGTGTTCGGAGGCGACGTCGAGTTCCAGCGCAGCCCCGCCGCGTTCCGCCGCATGGGCTTTGGCGCGCTGCACGTCGATGTCGGAGAATATGACGCGCGCGCCGTCGGCGGCGAGGCGCACGGCGATCGCAGCGCCGATGCCGGAGCCCGCGCCGGTGACGAGCGCGACGCGCCCTTCAAGCGGGCGGCTCATGGGCAGGCTTTCAAGTCAATCTGCATAGGGGCGTATCCTTGTTTGCGGGTTATTAGTCCGGCGGGGCCGGTCAAACACCCACACAATAGAATAGGCCGCTGCGTATGGCTTCCGAGGCGCGCCTAAAACCTGCCGCTTTCGGCCTTTTCCAGCAGGTAATCGCACGGCGTGAAGGCGGCGCCATGCTCGGCCTCCAGCGCACGCAGCTTGGCGACCACGGTTTTCAGCCCCATCTGCTCCGCCCAGAACATCGGCCCGCCCCGATAGACGGGCCAGCCATAGCCAAGAATCGCCGCCACATCGATGTCGGAGGCGCGAGAGGCGATGCCTTCGCCCAGCACCTTCGCGCCTTCATTCACGACGGGCAGCAGCACGCGGTCGATGATCGCAGCATCATCCATGGGCGGGCGCTGTTTGAAGCCCTTATATGCTGCGAAGTCCGCGATGACTTTGGTCACCAGATCGGAATGCGACGGCTTGCGAGCGTCGTCGTAATCGTAATAGCCGGCTTTGGTTTTCTGGCCCGAGCGGCCCATCTCGAACAGATCGCGCATCACGGTGCGCTCGCTCATGCTGCGCGCCAGAACGTCGAGCCCGGCCAGATCCATCATCTGGAAATGACCCATTGGGAAGCCGTAACTCACCAAGGCGCGGTCGACGGATTCCAGCGGGGTGCCTTCTTCGGAAATGCGCTCCGCCTGTTCGCCGCGCGTCGCAAAAATGCGGTTGGCGATGAAACCGTGGCAGACGCCGCTCATCACGCCGACCTTGCCGATCTTCTTGGCCAGCGCGAAGGATGTGGCGATGGCGTTTGGCGAGGATTTGGCGCCGCGCACGATTTCCAAGAGACGCATGATGTTGGCGGGCGAAAAGAAATGCAGGCCCACCACATCGCCGGGGCGTTGCGTGACCGCCGCCATCTCATCCACGTTGAGGAAGGACGTGTTGGAAGCGAGGATGGCGCCGGGTTTGGCGATGGAATCGATCTTGGCGAATATCTCCTTCTTGATTTCCATTTTCTCGAACACCGCCTCGACGATCAGATCGCAATCGGCGAGAGCGTCGAAATCGAGACTGTAGGTCGCCGCCGCCTTCTGCGCCGCGGCTTTTTCGGGCGATAGGCGCCCGCGCTGGGCCAGGCCGTCGATCGTACCTTCCATGTGCTTTCTGCCCCGCTCCAGCGGCGCGTCAGCGACTTCCACCATCGCCACCTTCAAGCCGCCGCCAAGCATCGCTAGGGCAATCCCCGAACCCATCGTGCCCGCGCCGATCACGCCGATTTTATTGAGCGGGATGGATTTCCCATCGCGCAATTCAGGCGGCAGTTTCGCGGCCTCGCGTTCGGCGAAGAAATAATAACGCTGAGCTTTTGATTCGGTGGTCTCGACCAGCACCTTAAAGAGGTCGCTTTCCTTCTTGATCCCTTCGTCGAACGGCAGATCGATGGCCGCCTGCACCGCTTCACAAATCGCCTGCGGCGCCTTGAAGCCCCGGAACTTGGCGCCATTCGCCTTCAGGAAGTTGGCGACGAGATCCTTGTTGGCGCGATCTTTCTCGATCCATTCATTCTTGTCGCGGGCCTTGGGTTTTGCGCTCCCTTTGGCGGCCACGTCTTTGGCGAAGGCGATCGCATCGGCAAGCAGGCTTTCGTCCGAAACCACCGCATCGATCAGGCCGATCTCAAGCGCCTCTTTCGTTCCCACCTGACGGCCGGACGTGATGATGTCCAGCGCGCGCGCGGCGCCCGTCAGGCGCGGCGTGCGCTGCGTACCGCCGGCGCCGGGCAGAATCCCGAGATGCACTTCCGGCAGACCGACTTTTGCGGACTTTGCGGCGACGCGATAATGCGCGCCCAGCGCCATCTCCAGACCGCCGCCCAACGCCGTGCCATGAATCGCGGCGATCACCGGCGCGGGAAAGTTCTCCATCAGATCGATGACGTCCCAGAGATTGGGATTGTAGGGGGGGCCGCCAAATTCCGTGATGTCAGCGCCCGCAAAAAAGGTGCGCCCGGCGCAGGTGAGTACGACCGCTTGGACGCTCTTGGTTCTGGCCTCCAGAAGCGCCGCATGAAGCCCGGCGCAGACCCTGGAGGAGATCGCATTCACCGGCGGCGAGTCCGATGTGATGATGGCGATGGCGTCTTCGACGCGCAGGCCGATGGGGTTCGAAAGGTTGGTCATGCTTGTTCTCTTGCGCTGCACCGCGGGACTTCGCCCGAAAGCTGAAGTCAAAGCGATTGCAGCGCAAGCGCCAACCTCTTGCAGCGGTCTCTCGGCGCGCTGAGACACGCGGCGAGACGACAAAATCTTACTCTAGAAGGTTGAGGGGCCGACAAAATCTTACACCTGTCGGGCGGGTGTGGACGCTGGCGGCGAGGCCGATCTAGGTTGCGGCCGAAACGGGGATGGATGCATGAACATTGCGCTGATTCTGGCCATGGCCGCCGACGCCGACCCGGAGCGGATCGCTCTGGTGTGCGACGGGCGGCGCTGGTCGTATGGCGCGCTGCTGGCCGCTGCGCGCGGCGCGGCATTGGCCATTCAAGAGAGCGGCGCCGGCCATGTCGCGCTGCTCGATGAAAGCAGCGAGGCCGCGGCCATCGCCTTGTTTGGTTCGGCCATGGCGGGCGTGCCCTACGTGCCGTTGAATTATCGTCTGGCCGACGCAGATCTCGGCGCGTTGCTGGATCGCATCGCGCCGGCCTTCATCATCGGCGACGCGGCGCGCGCAACGCGGTTGAGCGGTGGTCATGTGGCGACGACGCGCTCTGCGTTCGTCGCCGAAGCGGAACGTCGCGGCGTAGGCGTGGAGGAGCTGCCGGAGCCGGAAGAGCCGATCGCGGTGCAGCTGTTCACCAGCGGCACGACGGCGGCGCCCAAAGCCGCCATTTTACGGCACGCGAATCTTTTGTCTTACATCCTCGGCACGGTCGAGTTCATGTCGGCGGACGAGGAAGAGGCGGCGCTGGTGAGCGTGCCGCCGTATCACATCGCAGGCATTGCGGCTTTGATGAGCTCCATCTATGCGATGCGGCGTATTTTGCTTCTTCCATCTTTTGAGCCCGATGCATGGTTGGCGCTCGCTGAAAAGGAACGGGCCACCAGCGCTTTTGTGGTGCCCACGATGCTTTCTCGCATAATCGGCCGCTTGGACGAGGGCGTATCGGCGGACGTGTCGTCCTTGCGCGCCATCGCTTATGGCGGCGGGCGCATGCCCGCAGAACTGATCGACCGTGCACTCGATCTCTTTCCGGAAACGGGCTTCACCAACGCGTACGGTCTCACGGAGACCAGCTCCACCATCGCGCTGCTGGGGCCGGAGGAGCACCGCGAAGCGCATCGTGCGGACGATCCCGCCATCCGCGCGCGCCTGGGCTCGGTAGGACGGCCGCTGCCGACGGTTGAAATCGAAATCCGCGATGAGGACGGCAAGGCGTTGCCGGCGGGCGAACGCGGCGAGATCTATGTGCGCGGCGAACAGGTGTCCGGCGAATACAAGGAACGTTCGGCGCTCGATGCGGAAGGCTGGTTCCCCACGCGCGACGCGGGCTGGATCGACGGGAACGGGTTTCTGTATCTCGCGGGGCGAGCGGACGATGTGATCGTGCGCGGTGGAGAGAACATCTCACCCGGCGAGATCGAGGACGTTCTGATGACGCACCCCGCAATTGCGGATGCCTGCGCCGTCGCCGCGCCGTCCCTGGAATGGGGCGAGGCGGTGGCTATCGCCGTGGTGCCGCGTCCGGGCCATGATGCGCCCTCCGAGGCCGAGCTGTGCGCCTTGATTAAGGAGCGCCTGCGCTCCTCCCGCGTGCCGGAACGCGTGGCGGTGTTGGATGCTTTGCCCTACAACGAGATGGGCAAATTGTTGCGGCGAGAGGTGCGCGATCTCTTTCAATCCTGAGGCGATTCAGATCCCGCTGGCGGAACAGGCGGACGCTTTGCTCCGGGGGCTGGCGCGCGCCACGGGCTCAGAGGCGATCGCGGGACTAAGCGGCGCCGGGTTGCTGGGAGAGCGCGCCGCCATCAATCAATGGCGCATCGAGATCGATCGCTCCGCGGGCGGCGGCTGCATTCTGTATGAAGGTCTGGACGATCGTTTCGCATTGAACTTAGCGCGTCCGGATGATCGCGGTCTTCTTCCGGCCTTGTTCGAAATGGACGATCTCGCCCCGGCCGATGACGCTGCGATTTCGCGCTTGATCGGCGGGTACAGGATCACCGACCTTCTACCTCGGGCGCGTATTCTGGGCCTGGCGGCGGCGGCCGAGAGCGAGTTCACGCACGCGACGGCGGAAACGCCCGGGCTGCTGATCACGCAAGGCGCCGTCGCAAGGGCGCCGGAAAAACGAGCGCCCAGAATACTGGATTTTTCAGCGCTCTGGGCGGGGCCCCTGACCTCACATCTCATGCAGATGGCGGGCGCCGAGGTCATCAAGGTCGAAAGCAGAAGCCGCCTGGACGGTATGCGCGAGGGCGACAAGGATTTCTTCGCGTTGCTCAATCAGGGCAAGGCCAGCGTAATGCTGGATTTTGCCGCCCACGAAGACCGCGCGTTGCTGCGCCGCCTGATCCATGGGGCCGACATTGTGATCGAGGCTTCGCGACCGCGCGCGCTGCTCAGTCTCGGAATCGATGCAACCGCCATCATACGTGAGCAACCGGGGCTCGTCTGGCTCACCATCACAGCGCACGGCGTGCGCGGCGCGGCGAGCGAATGGGTCGGCTTCGGCGATGATTGCGGCGTGGCGGCGGGACTTAGCGCCGCCTTGCGTGCGGCGACCGGCGTTTCCGGCTTTGTCGCCGACGCCATTGGAGATCCGCTGACGGGTCTGCATGCCGCGTTGACCGGGTGGACGGCGTGGCGCGATGGCGCCGGTGGACGTTACGCGTTCTCACTGCGCGGAGCGGCGCAGGCGGCGCTGCAAGCGGCGCGGTCTGAAAATCCCGCAGGCCTGGATCGATCGCTCAAAGCCTGGGCCGCCGCGCGCGGCGCGCTTTTTCCCAACGTTCTACGGCGCCCCATTACCCTGCCTGTCGCAGCCTCCGGCGCGGACAACGCGCGCATCCTTTCGGCGCTGCCGTCATGCTGATCCGCCGCGCGCAATTGGAGGATGGCCGCATCGCCGACGTCCGCATCGCGAATGGCCGAATCGCGCGTCTCGGCGATCTGGCGCCGGAGCCGGGCGAGGAAGTTCTCGACGCCAAAGGCGGCCTCTTGCTGCCCGGTCTGCACGATCATCATACGCATCTGATCGCGCTGGCCGCGGCCATAGACTCCGTGCGTTGCGGTCCGCCGGAGGTGAACAATGCGGAGGAACTCCGGGCGACGTTAAATCGTCCCGGCGCCGGTTGGCTGCGCGGCGTCGGCTATCATGAAAGCGTCGCCGGAATGCTGGACGCGGCGGCGTTGGATCGACTGGCGCCGCACCGTCCCGTGCGCATCCAGCACCGCTCCGGCCGCATGTGGTTTTTCAACAGCGCGGGGCTTGAGGTCGTCGCGGCCGCGCCCGGCGCCGCGGATCGGCTGGAGGGCGAGCAGGGCCGCTTCACGGGCCGCCTGTTCGATTCCGACGCGTGGCTGCGCACTGCCTTGAGCGGATCGCCGCCAAGCATGAAGGTGGTGGGTGAACGACTCGCGCGATTTGGAATCACGGGCGTCACCGACATGTCGCCCGGCAACGATGGGGTGCTCGCCGCGCATTTCGCGGCGGAGCAGGCGTCTCAGCGGCTGCCGCAGAGCCTGATACTCGCGAGCAAGCTGAAACTAGATGCGCGTGACATGGTCCCGCCGATGCATCTCGGTCCGGCGAAACTGCATCTGCACGAAGCGGATCTGCCCGAATTGCAAGTCGCCGTGGATTTCATCCGCGCCGCGCATGAAGAGTCGCGCGCCGTCGCTGTACATTGCGTGACCGAAGTGGAATTGCTGTTCACGCTCGCCGCGTTCGACGAGGCAGGCGCGCTGCGGGGCGACCGCATCGAACACGCGTCCATCGCGCGGCCCGATGAAATTGCACGTATAGTGGAGCTGGGGCTGCGGGTCGCGGTCCAACCGAACTTCATCGCCGAGCGCGGCGATCAATATCTGGCGGATGTCGCTTCCGAATTCACGCCACACCTCTATCGTTTGAAGTCCTTGCGCAACGCCGGAATCACACTGGCGGCTGGCTCGGACGCGCCCTTCGGCGATCCCGACCCCTGGGCCGCAATGGCGGCGGCGGTGCGGCGGCATACGCCCTCGGGCATTGCGATGGGCGCGGAAGAAGCGCTAAGCCCCGAAGAGGCGCTCGATCTGTTTCTGCGCGATCCGGTTGATCTTTCGGTGCGGCGCAGAATCGAGGAAGGCGCGCCCGCCGATCTCTGCCTGCTCGATTGCGCTTGGGACATTGCGCGCGCCGATCTTTCGGCGGATCACGTGCGTTCAGTCGTCGTCGCGGGCCGGGTGCTCTTCGATGGAATCGATAAGGCCCCACTCTAACGCGTGCTTGGCGCTCAGCTTCCGGCCTGACAACATCATCAGAAGCGCGCGGCTACGTCCGATGCGGCGCGGAATGGAGACGCAGCCGCCTGCGCCGGGAATGATGCCCATCGCGATCTCGGGCAATTGGAACCACGCGTCCGGACTGGCGGTGAGCGTCGTCGCAAAAGCGGCGATCTCCAGCCCCGAGCCGATGCAGGCGCCTGGCGCGTGTACGTCGAGCGCGCAGGGCAGGTTTGCGAGTAAGTTCGCCGGCAGGGTGCGCACGCGCAGCGCGTGCGCGGTCGCCGGGTCGCGCGTTGTGCCGAATTCCGAAAGGTCCGCACCGACGCTGAACACGCGGCCTTCGGCGCGCAGTTTAATGAGCCGAATGTCTCGATCAATGTGCGCCATCTCAAAGGCGTCGTACAATTGGTCGCGCATCACGCGATCAATGGCGTTGAGGGTGAACGGCTGGTCGAGGCGCACGACGAGCGTATCCCCTAGCCGGTCCAGTTTGACGCTGTCCGCCTGATTGCCGGCCTCGCATGGCGGCGAAGCGCAGGAAACGGGCTGCGCTTCACGCCAGGCAAGATGTTCCGCGGATCCCTGGAGCATGGCGTAACACATGGATTCAAGACGCAGCGCGTTGGACGCCGGAAGGCTTTCAGTGCTGCGCAACAGATGCGCGCATGCGGCGGCGGCTTTGGGCGCTTTCAGAACGTTGGACAGCAAGGAATCGGGCGATATCGGAGGTTCCAGGATGGCGTCCAAAGCGGTGGCCAGCGGATGCGCTGGATCGCCGACGCCGATCAGCGGAAACGCCGCTGGCCCGATGAAGGCGTCAGCGGGCCATGCCGAGAGATCGATGAAGCCGATCGGGCGCGGGTCATGCCGCAGGTCCGCCAAGTCTTCCGGTGTTAGAAGGTACTCGCCAATGCTCAAACTGCACTCCGGTTTTGAGGGCTCAGGTTCGCCGAGCCGCTACGCCGCCGCAAGTGAACAGATGAGCGACAGTTTACGGGGTGAGGAGCCGCTGCAATGTCGCGTTGATCTCGCCGATATGCTGATCGAGCTGAGCCTGAAAATCCGGGTCCGTGCTGGCAAAGTCGGGCCGGTTGAACGCGATGGCCAAAAAGACGAAGGTTGGGCCGCAAGCCGCTGCGTTTAAGCGATCAATCGACAGGTCCGGCTTGTCGTAGGCATGCTGCGCTTCGGTCAGAAGTTCCTGCAGCAAAGAAAGGCCGGCGGTCCAGGCCAGCGTTTCCACACCGCTCGGGCCTTCCTCGCCGCTCATCTGACGCAGAATGATGCGGAACAGGCTGGGCCGCTGCGCCAGATGCCGGATCCAGATCTCGAAAGACAATTGCAGCCGCTCCAGCGGCGTGCCGTTTGCCGGCAGACGCGTCAGCACCGCTTCCCGCAGCTCCTCGGCGGCCAGACGGATCACTGTGAGATAGATGCGCTGCTTGTCCGGGAAGAAATAGGCGATGGAGGCCCGCTTGATGTCGACCGCGTCGGCGATGTCCTGCATCCGCGTTGCGGCGAACCCGCGCCGGGCGAACAGGTGCTCGGCCGCCTCCAGGATACGCTTCAGGGTCGCCTCGCCTTTTGGGGAGCTAGGCTGCAAGAGGGGCCGCGCTTCGGCCAGGAGGAGGGCGCCGTCATCCATCATGGTCTTGCAATCACAGTTTTAAATTACCCCGCAAGTGCTCTTGTGAATCTACCTGCGCGATGGTAGAAAATCCAGCGTCGAATTGAAAGTGCGCTGATCCGGCACAGCCGGGCGGACGTAAAATCAGGGCTAAGCCTGCAATATCGGGAGGTCAGGGTGAACGCGCCATCGCGATTCAATACCCGTTATCCGTTTCATCCCTATTCCACGGGGTGGTTTGTCGTCGCGTTCTCCGACGAGCTGACGCCAGGGCAGGTGAAGCCCGCGCGGTATTTCGGCAAGGATCTGGTGATCTTCCGCACCGAGAGCGGCAAGGCCGCGGTGGCCGACGCGCATTGCCCCCATCTGGGCGCGCACCTGGGCTATGATTCAAAGGTGCAGGGCGAGACCATTGAATGTCCGTTCCACCAATGGCGGTACGATACTAAAGGCGCCTGCGTTTCCATTCCGTTCACGGACAAGATCCCTCCCAAGGCAAAAATTCGCATGTGGGAGACCCGTGAATATAACAACATGATTTATGTCTGGCACGATTTGCATGGCGGCGCGCCGACCTGGGAGATGCCGGAATTCGACGAAACCGGCCGCGTGCCGGGCTCGGGCTTCCACAAGCTGCACGACGATTTCGGCGGCGCCCATCCCCAGGATATTCTGGAAAACGCCGTCGACTGGGCGCACTTTCCGGGCGTGCATTCAACTGGTCGCGCCGTTTCCGGCGGCGATATCCAGATTGTGGACGGCGTGCGCTTTCGCAGTCCGATCCACTCGCTTGCGCCAGGCTATGACGGTCCGCCCGAAGGCGGGCAGGTCGTCTCCGACATCATGGCTGAAGTGGTTGGCCCGGCGGTCGCGAACGTCCGCTCGACCACGCCGTTTGTGCCGGGCGTCACCGCCGTCAATTATGTCGGGGCTACGCCTGTCGACGAGACGCTGACGCACTACCGCGTCACCTTGTTCCTGATTAACGACGTGAACAATCCTGCACCGCAGGAGGCAGTCGATCAGTTCAACGCGTACCTCACCCCCACGACGAAAAAAGAGCAATATAGCGACGGCAAGATCTGGCCGCACAAAGCCTATATCGCCGCGCCAATCCTGAGCGATCAGGATGGGCCGATCTTCAAGTATCGCAAGTGGTACGAACAATTTCATCCAGCCGTTTGAACTCCGGCGCAATCGCAAAACTCCATCGGGAAGGAGCCTACAATGAACGCACTAGACAGACTGCCGATACACGCGCGCTCGCCGCTGCCGCCCTATACGCAGGGCTGGTATTGCGTGGCGGACAGCCACGAAGTCGAAGTCAACAAGATGCTGCCCGTCACGTATCTGGGCGAACAATTCGTGGTGTACCGGACGCCAGACGGCGTCGCGCACGTCGCCAACGCTTTCTGTCCGCACCTTGGCGCTCACGTCGCCAGCCATGACGGCAAGATGGAAAACGGCGAGATCGTCTGCCCGTTCCACAAATGGCGCTTCGCGGGCGATACGGGCCTTTGCAACTCCATTCCGTATTCGGAAAAGCCAGCCGGCAAAGTCGGGCTCACCGTATACCCGACCAAGGAAATCCTTGGCCTGGTGCTGATGTATTTCGATCCCATGGGCCGTCCGCCGGAATCGCTGCCGACCTATGAATCCAACATCCTCAACGAGGGAAAGTGGATCAAATATGTCGAGAAATCCTGGATCATGTACGCGCATCCGCAAGAGTTCCTTGAGAACATCTTCGACCCGGCGCACCTGACGCAATTGCACTCGGGTACGGTCATTCCGCGCTACGATCTGATCGAAGACACCGATTACGGCATGCATCTGAAGCTGGGCTTCGATCAGGCCCAGGAATACCCCGTCGAGTCGATCGACGTGTATTATGCGGCGTTGTCCTACAACATGCTGCACTTCAAGGGCCAAGGCTTCGAAGTCGTCCCGGTCGTGAATTTCACGCCGATCGACGAAGAGCGCACCCTGCAGCACGTGCGTCTGTACGTGAAGGACACCGGTAATGAGCAGCTGAATCAGATGATTGGCGGCGCGTTCTCGGATCGCTTTATCCTGGAAGTCGAACAGGACCTCAAAGTCCTGGATTACAAAAAGCACATCGTGAACCCAAAGCTTTGCCTGGGCGACGGTCCGATCTATCAATTCCGTCGTTACGCGAAGAAGTTCTATCCGGAAGGCGCGCTCTAAAACCTTGCCTGTCGGGATAATTTCATCCCGGCAGGCAAAAGAGGTCTGGCCTCTGCAATACGCGCCTCTTATCCTGATTTGAGTTGGCTAACCCAATTCAGGAATGGGTTTGAGGCGCCAGCCGGAAAATTGTCAGGGAGGAAAGCATGGGCGGAACGCTCATTAAAGGCGGAGCCGTCGTCGACGGTACGGGCGCGCCTTCGTTTAAAGCGGATGTGCGCGTCAAGGACGGCAAGATCGCCGAGATCGGTCAGAACCTTCAGGCGGCATCCGGAGAGCGCGTATTCGATGCGGCCGGCTGCATCGTCGCGCCGGGCTTCATCGAAGCGCACACGCACTTCGACGCAACGATGTGGTGGGCGCCGGACATGGACCCGCTGCCGGGCTACGGCGTCACCACCTCGATCATGGGCAATTGCGGCTTTTCCGCCGCGCCGGTTCCCACCGATCCCAAAGTGCGCGAAGCGGTGCAGAACGAAGTCATCGGCATCTTCTCGTTCTTCGAAGACATCCCGGCTCAGCCCTTCAAGGAAAAGCTGACCTGGGATTGGTCCAAATGGTCCGAATACAAAAAGAGCATGGAATCCAACGTGAAGACCGCCACCAACACGGCGGCCTTTGTCGGTCATATTCCGCTGCGCCTCGCCGTTCTGGGGCTTGACGCCTGGACTCGCGCGGCGACGCCGGATGAGTTGAAGCAGATGTGCGCGCTGCTCGACGATGCTTTGGCGGCGGGCGCGATGGGTCTGTCCACCAACGTCCTCGACCATGACGGTTCCGGCCGTCCGGTGCCGACCTTTGCGGCGGACGATGCGGAATGGCAGGCTTTGTTTGATGTGCTCGCCAGATATCCGGCGGCGCAATTCCAGGTCTCGCTGGACATCTTCATCCACCAGACCGCCGCGAAATGGATCGAAAAGCTCGCAACGCTTTTGGGCGATCGCAAGATTCGCGTGCAATGGGCTGGCGGCATCCCGACCCTGCAATTCCAGCAGCCAATTTTGAAGGAACTCGAAGAGCTGAAGAAGCGCTACGAGAAGCAGGGCAAGGACTTCTGGACGGGCTATGCGCACATTCCGGTGACCAGCTCGATCAACGTCCAGCACTCGCTCATGTTCGCGCAATCCGACGAGTTCGTTTGGCACGAAGTCGTCGAGTGCAAGACGCAGGAAGAAAAGCTGGCGAAGCTGAAAGATCCGCAATGGCGCGCGCGCGCCCGCGAGTCCTGGGATCACAAGGCGCTGCCGCACTCGCCGTTCGGCAGCCAGCGCATGATCTTGCTGGATTCGGAAAATGGCGTTGGCCCGGTGAACATCACGGTGCCGGAGCTGGCGAAGCAGACCGGCAAGCATGGCTCTGATGCGCTCGCCGATTGGCTGATCGCGAACGGCCTTTTCTCGACCATCCATATGATGCCGTTCGAAATGATGGACGACGTGGTCGAGGATCTGCTGAAGGATCCGATGACGATCGGCAACATCTCCGATGCGCCCGCACACGGCCAGATGCTCTGCGGCGGCGGCGAGAACATGATTCTGTTCTCCACCTGGGTGAAGGACAAGAAGCGGATCAGCGTCGAGCAGGCGATCCATGTCCAGACCGGCAAGCTCGCCAAGGCGTTCAACTTCCAGGACCGCGGTGAGTTGAAGGTCGGCAAGCGCGCCGATGTCGTGGTGTTCAATCTCGACGAAGTCGAGCGCCGCGAAATGAAGAAGGTCTATGACGTGCCCGACGGGAAGGGCGGCTTCATCTGGCGCTGGACGCGCGACGCTGCGCCCGTGCGCCTGACCATGGTCAATGGCGTATCGACCTTTGAAAACGGCGCCTTCACCGGTGCGTTGCCCGGTGAAGTCATCGGCCCGGAACTCGCGACGGCGTAAGGCCGCCGCGTTCGATCTCATTGGGGGATGGGCCGAACGCCGCGACGTTTCTCCGATTGGCCGTTTCGGAGAAACGCTCGCGGCCGGCACGCCCGCAATGTGGCAGAGAAGCGCCCGCCGGAAACGGCGGGCGTTTTTTGCGTCGCCCGCCGGAAAAATTGCAGTCGCAGCTGCGCGATCGCGGCAGCGGGTAGTATCCTTCAGCGTGCTTTCAGAACCCCGTGAAAGGAACGAAATGGTCGACATTCGCATCTGCGTGCCCTGCAAAAACATGCTGGGCGAGGGGCCGATCTGGGACGTCGAGGACCAGCGCCTCTATTGGGTCGACGGGATGGAAGGCAAATTGCTCTCCTGCTCGGCGCATGGCGCGGACGTGCAGCAATGGACGTTGCCTTCCGCGATCGGTTCATTCGCGTTGAGGAAGGACGGTGGCGCCATCGTGGCGTTGGAAACCGGCCTGCATCTGTACGATTTCAAAACCGGCGCGCTGGAATTCATCGCCCACCCGGAAGCCGGCAAGGACCATGTGCGTCTGAACGACGGCAAGGTGGATTCCAAAGGCCGCTTCATCGTCGGCGGGCTCGATATGATGGCCTTCGCGCCGGAAAAGCCAAAAGGACGCGGTGTGCTGTACCGCGTCGATACGGATCTGTCGGTGCATGAATTGTTCGGCGGCATCGCCTGCTCGAACGGCCCGTGCTGGAGTAAGGACGCGAAGACGTTTTATTTCAGCGACAGTTTCGCCGACGCCATCTACGCCTTCGATTGGGATGAGGCGAAAGGCGTTCCATCAAACAAGCGCACCTTCGTCCAATGCGCGCCAGGACACATCCCCGACGGCGCAACGGTGGATTCCGAGGATTATTACTGGGTCGCGCTGAACGGAGCGCTGAGCGGCCTCGCGGAGGTGCGCCGCTACGCGCCCGACGGAACGCTTGATCGCACCGTCACAATGCCGACCGCGCGTCTGGCCAGCCTCACGTTCGGCGGCCCGGATCTGGACATCCTCTATGTCACGACCCTGATCGGGGATCAGCCGACGCCAATTCCTGTCACGCCGCTGGATGGGCAATTGTTTTCGGTGCACGGGCTCGGCGTGCGCGGACTGCCGTCGCGGCGGTTTGCAGGTTGATGGGTTAGGCGGCGGACGCCGCGGCCTTCTCTTCCGCGTCCGCTTGCGCGCCCAGACGCCGCGCGATGAAGGCGCAGGCGATCAGCTGCAATTGGTGAAACACCATCAAGGGCAGAATCACGATGCCGACCGTAGCCGGGGAGAACAGCACGCCCGCCATCGGCACGCCGGACGCAAGGCTCTTCTTTGAGCCGCAGAACAGCAGCACCACGCGATCAGGCTTGGGGAACTTCATCAGCTTGCCGAATTGCCACGTGGCGCTGAGAACAATCGCCAGGATCAGCGCGCACACCGCCAGAAGTACGATGAGGTCGAGCGGCGACACCTTCGTCCAGATATGCTCGACGACAGCGCCCGAAAACGCGCCGTAGACCACCATCAGGATCGAGCCGCGGTCCACCACCGTGGTGAGCTGTTTGTGCTTGGCCACGAACGCGCCGATCTGCGGGCGCAGGAAGTGGCCCACCGCAAAGGGCAGCAGCAATTGGAAAAAGATCGTTTTGGCCGCACCCAAGGAGATGCCGCCGCCTTCGGCCTGCATGAAGATCGCCACCAGGACCGGCGTCAGGAAAATGCCGGCGAGATTGGAGAACGCCGCGCTGCACACCGCCGCCGCCACGTCGCCGCGCGCCATGGCGGTGAAGGCGATGGAGGACTGCACGGTGGAAGGCAGAAGAGTCAGAAATAGAATACCCGCCGCCATGGGCCCCTCGATGGCGCCGGTACGTCCCAGCATTAGGCCGATGATCGGGAACAGCACGAACGTCGTCGCCAGCACCGACAGATGCAGCTGCCATTTACGGAAGCCGTCCGCGATGGCCTCGCGCGGCAGGCGCGCGCCATGAAGGAAAAACAACAGCATGATGGCGGCGTCGGCCAGCACGTCCCAACGCTGGGCCCACACGCCGCGCACGGGCAGGATGCTGGCGAGCAGCACTGTGCCCAGCAGCATCAGCACGAACGGGTCCAAAATCGACTTCAGCTGCTTCAAGCGGATCGGCCTTCCAACAAACGCGCACGCAATTCGGGCGGATATGATAGAAACGGATCAACGCGTTCCTCATCGCGCCTGTGGCGTCAAGCGCAATAAAGGCGCCGCAACATTGCGGGCGCGTACAGCCTAAAGCGCGGGCGCTTGCCAGCGGCGCAGACTGGGCTATATAAAAATGAATACCATTTATTTTGCGGTAGCGCAGGGTTCGTTATGAACGACATGTCCAGTCTCAGCGGCTTCGCATTGACGCCGGATCAGGAAGAAATTCTGTCCACAGCGGACGGCTTCGCAAAAGAAGAACTCTGGCCGCTGCAGCAGCGCATGGACAATGAAGAATGGTGGCCGGACACGGCCATGCCCGCGTTTGCGCGCATGGGTTTCCTCGGCGTCACAGTGCCGACGCAGCTCGGCGGCGCGGGCTCCGACTTCATGACGTCGGGGCTGATTACACAGGGTCTCGCGCGCTGGAACCATTCTCTGGCGCTGTCTTATGTCGCGCACGAAAATCTCTGCCTCAACAATATCGCGCGCAATGCGTCCGAAGAACTGAAACAGAAATTCATTCCGGGCATGTGCGACGGCTCGCTGATCGGCGGCCTCGGCCTGACGGAGCCCGGCGCCGGTTCAGACGCGCTCGGTTCAATGTCCACGACGGCTGTGCGCGACGGCGACGAATACGTCCTGAACGGCCGCAAGCTCTACATCACCAATGGTCCGGTGGCTGACCTCATTCTGATGTACGCGAAGACAGATAAAGCCGCGGGCCATCGCGGCATTTCGGCCTTCATCGTCGAGACGGATCGGCCCGGTTTTAAAGTGGCGCAGAAGCTCGACAAGATGGGCTTCCGCGGTTCGACCACGGCGGAACTGGTGCTGGACGATTGCCGCATCCCCGCTTCAAACCTGGTTGGCGCGGAAAACAAGGGCGTCGGCATTGTGATGAGCGGTCTCGATCTTGAGCGCGCCATCGTGGCGATGATCAATGTCGGTATGGCCGAGCGCGCGCTGGATCTGGCGGTCGATTACGCAAAGACACGCAAGCAGTTCAACAAATCGATTGGCGAATTCCAATTGGTGCAGGGCATGCTCGCGAACATGTATGTCGCGGTCGAGACGATGAAGACGTTCTGCTACCGCACTTTGGCGGCCTGCAATTCCGTCGACGAAGGCCAGGGCGGCCGCGGCGAGATCCACAAGCTCACCGCCGCCGCCATCATGTACGCGGCCGAGCAATGCACGAAGGTCTGCTCGGACTCGCTGCAGATCCATGGCGGCACGGGTTATATGCGCGAGTCGGAAATCAACCGTCTCTATCGCGCCTCCAAGCTGCTTGAAATCGGCGCCGGCACGACCGAAGTGCGCAAGGTCATCATCGCGGGCGAATTGCTGAAATAGGCGCGAGCGCGCCCTTTAGTGCGCGCTCGTCAGTTTCATCAGGATGAGGCCGCTGACGATGAGCAGGGCCGCGATCACGCGTGCTGCGCTCAATTGCTCCCCCAGCACCGCGACGCCCACCACGAACGCGCCGATCGCGCCGATGCCGGTCCAGATTGAATAGGCCGTACCCAGCGGCAGCGTACGCATCGAAACAGCCAAAAGGCCAAAGCTGCCGATCATGAAGATGATTGTGATCAACGCCGGCAATGGCCGCGTGAAGCCTTCGGATTGCTTCATCGAGAAGGCCCAGACGACCTCCAGCACGCCAGCGAGAATAAGATAGATCCAGGCCATAAAGCGCCCCTTGCGGTGACGCCGGGCCGTCCCGGACTTCTGCCCAAAATGGGGAGGACGTTGCCTCTCAGCGCTCAGATAGGACCGAGTTCAACCGGTCGCAAGTGGCGAAGGGCTATTCGCCCTTCCACACCGGCGGGCGCTTTTCGGCGAAGGAGCGCGGGCCCTCCTGCGCGTCCTGGCTGCGATATGCGGTTTCCCAGGCGTGGCGCGCGGCGCGCAAGGCGGCTGTCTTGCCCATCTCCGTCGACAGATGAACGGTTTCTTTGCCGGCGAGCACCGAGAGCGGCGCGTTCGCCGCGATGCTGCGCGCCAGATCCAGCGCTTCGTCCAGCAGCTTCTCCGGCTCGGCCAAACGATTGACGAGGCCGATTTCGTACGCGCGCTGCGCCGTGATTGGATTTCCGGTCAGCACGATCTCCATGAAGATGCGCTGCGGGATCATGTGGATCAGCGGCGCCGCCCAGGGCGAACCCCGGCCGACTTTCGCTTCGGTGATGGCGAATTTAGCGTTCGTCGACGCGACGCAGAGATCGCAGGCCTGCGCCAGCAGCCAGCCGCCGGCGAACGCCACGCCGTTCACCGCCGCGATGGTCGGCTTCGTCACTTCGACGGTGTCGCCGGGGACGGGAAACATCATGCGCGGCGGCACGGTAAGTTTCATGTCCGACATTTCCTTCAGATCGCCGCCGGCGCAGAAGGCCTTGTCGCCCGCCGCCGTCAGGATGGCGACGCGCAGGGATTTGTCTTTCTCAAAGCGGTCCCAGGCTTCGAACAATCCTTCGCGCACATCGCGGCTGAGCGCGTTGCGCTTGTCGGCGCGATTGATGGTGAGCACCGCAATGCCGGGCTCCGGCACATCGAAGAGAATAGCGTCGGACATCAATAGCCTCTTTTGAACAATTCGTGCGCGTCGGCGGAGAGCTTCTCGCGTTGATCGGGATGGGCGATGTCGATCATCGCCTTGGCGCGTTCGCGCAGGGAGCGGCCCTTCAATTGCGCCGCGCCATATTCGGTAATGATCACGTCGACTTCCGAACGGCCCGTGGTGACCGGGCCGGACAGGCGCGAGACCACCCGGCTGTCGGATTTCGCGGTGGAGGGCAGCGCGATAATCGAATGCCCGCCCGGCGAGCGCGAGCCGCCGCGCACATAATCCACCTGACCGCCGGTGCCGCCGAGATAATTCTCGCCCGCCGTTTCGGC
>CAYNCS010000050.1:0-464 GCA_964395875.1 uncultured Caulobacteraceae bacterium
ATCCCTACCCGCACGTGGACGACGTTCTGCCGCTGATGGCCGAAGGCAAGGTGCTGCCCTATCTCGACATTCCGTTCCAGCACGCCAGCCCGAAAGTGCTGAAGGCGATGCGCCGCCCCGGCAACCAGGAAAAGACGCTGGACCGCATCAAGCAATGGCGCCGCGACTGCCCGCCTTTGACGCTGCGCTCCACCTTCATCGTCGGCTTCCCCGGCGAAACCGACGAAGATTTCGAATTCCTGCTGGACTGGCTGCGCGAAGCGCAGCTCGATCGCGTCGGCTGCTTCAAATACGAAAACGTCGAAGGCGCTCCCTCCAAGGCGCATGGCGATCATGTGCCGGAAGAGCTTAAACAGGAACGCTTCGAGCGCTTCATGAAGGTGCAGGCGCGCATCAGCGCGCGGCGTTTGGCCGACCGCGTCGGCGATGAAGTCGCGGTGTTGATCGACGACGTGAACTCAAAC
>CAYNCS010000050.1:474-14769 GCA_964395875.1 uncultured Caulobacteraceae bacterium
TCAAACGGCGCGGTGGGTCGCTCTTATGCCGAGGCCCCCGAAGTCGATGGCGTGATCCGCATTCCGGGCCTGAAAGCGCAACAGGGCGAGATCGTGCAGGCGGTGATCGTGGACTCCGACGATCACGATCTGATTGCGGAACCGCTGGCGCTGCAGGTCACGCCCAAGCGCCCGCGTTTCGGTCAACGTCCGCGCTGAACACCCTCTTCCGTCACGATATAATCCAGCGCTAAATCGTATGCGTGCGGACGGATGTCCTCCACGCGTTGGAAGGCGAAGGCTGTGCCGATCGTTGCGGGCGTCTGCGCCATCTGCGCCAGGGTGCGGTCGTAAAAGCCCGCGCCATAGCCCAGCCGGTAGTTCTTGGCGTCAAACGCCACCACCGGGATCAGCAAGCAATCCGGATACACCGGCACGGCCTTTGACGGCTGCGGAATGTTCATCGGCCCGTCCGTCATCAGATCGCCTGGCTTCCAGGCGTGAAATTCCAGCGGCGCATCCGTCGCGACAATCACCGGCAGCGCCAGCTTCACACCTTGCTTGTGCAGGGCGCTGAGCAGCGGGCGGCAATCATATTCGCCGCGAATGGGCGAATAGGCGCCAACGACCTTCGGCGCGATCTGCGGCAGCAGATCCTCAGCCAGGAACTTCGTAATGGCGGCGCAGGCCGCGCGGTGCGCATCGCGCGGCATGGCCAGACGCTCGGCCAGAAGCCGCGCGCGCTGGTCCTTGCGCCATTGCTTGTCATCCTGTTCGGAACTCATGCCGCCTTGCTGGCGCAAATCATCCGCGAAGGCAAATCAGCGCCCCGGATTCAGCTTACAGTATCGCGGCGTTCGGGCATGCAGATCGCGCGTTTGGAATCCGCACGAATGAAGCGCACGATCTCCTGAACCTCAGGATTGGCCTCAAAGATGCGCGTCACATCGTCCAGCCGCTCCTGGAAGGTGCCTTCCTCGGCGAACAGGAGGCGATAGGCGGCGCGCATGTCCTGGATCTGTTCGCGCGTGAAGCCGCGGCGCTTTAGGCCCGTGATGTTCAGGCCCATCAGACGCGCGTGATTGCCGATCACCGAGCCGTACGGGATCACATCCGCGGCCACCGCCGCCATGCCGCCCACGAAGGCGTGACGGCCGATGCGCGCGAACTGGTGCACGGCGGCGAGGCCCGAAATGATCGCGTTGTCCTCGACCGTGACGGAGCCGCCGAGCGTGCCGGAATTGGCGAAAATCACGTTGTTGCCGACCTGGCAATCGTGCGCCACGTGCGCCGACATCATGAAATAGCAATTATCGCCGACGCTGGTGACGCCCCGGTCGGTGACCGTACCCGGGTTCATCGTCACGTGTTCGCGCAGCGTGCAATTTGTCCCGATCAGCAGCTTGGTGCGCTCGCCCTTGTATTTCAGATCCTGCGGCGGATGGCCCACGGAAACGAACGGATAGAGCTTGGTGTCCTCGCCGATCTCGGTGTCGCCCGCCACGCAGACATGGCTGATCAGCTTCACCCCGGCGGCCAGCTTCACGGGACCTTCGATCACGCAATACGGCCCGATCTCGACGCCGTCGGCGATTTCCGCCCGTTTGTCGATGATGGCGCTGGAATGAATGACTGGCGCGGCCACGGTGTCTCCTATGGGAAATGCTGCGGGCGCACAGAAGCAAAGGCCCCGCCTTTGCGATACTCACATTTGATTACGCTGCGTTACGGGGCCGCCTCAAACGCCAGAATGCGCAAAGAAAAAGACCCGCGGCGCGAACCGCGGGTCTTTCCAATTCCAGGCTCCAGCCCGTCTTAGTCGACGTAGTAAGAGCGGTACGACTTGTAATAGTGGCTCGGATCGGATTCGTCGTGTTGCTCACGCGCCTTCAGATCCACGCGGGTCATCGCGATGCCTGCGACCTGAGCGCCCACGCTTTCCAGAGCGTCAACCGCGGCGCGGGTCGCGCTGTGGCTGGTGCGGCGCCACGCGGTCAGCACGACCACGGCGTCGGCGAGCGTCGCCACGACGCGGGCTTCGGCGATCGGCAGGATCGGCGCGGTGTCGAACAGAACCACATCGAAGCGGCGCTTCAGTTCTTCCAGCAGGTTGCGCATCGCATCCGAGCCAAACACGTCTTTCGGCGTGAAGGCGGAGGCGGCGACCGGCAGGATCATCGCGTCGGTCAGCGTGTCCTTGCACAGAGCGGCTTCCAGCGGCGCCTGACCCGACAGAACCTCCAGGAGGCCAATCGAGGTGCCGTCCGCGGCCATGCGGGACAGAGAGCGGCGGCGCAAGTCGCAATCGATGATCACGACGCGGGAGCCGGACAGAGCCATCATGCGCGCCAGACACAGCGACGAGGTCGTCTTGCCTTCGCCCGGCAGCGCCGAGCAGACGGCGGCCACGCGGACCGGACGGTCGACATCGTAGTACAGGAGCGACGTGCGCAGGTTACGGAAGGCTTCGGCGAAGCTCGAGAGCGGACGCTCGACCAGATAATCCTGCGGCGACGTCGCCAGGGCTTCGGCCTTCTTGACCGTGAAGGAGTCGATATCCGGGATCGAGGCGAGAACCGGCAGGCCGATCTTGCGTTCGGCTTCGTCCACGCCCGACACCCGGGTGTCGAAAGCTTCGGCGAGGAACACGGCGGCGGCGGCCAGGATTTGCGACATCGCGATCGCCATGATCATGACCAGCGGCACCTGCGGGAAGCTCGGGCCCGCCGGCAGCGTGGCGCGGGACACGATCTGCGCGTCCGGCTGTTCGATGCCGGATTGCTCGCCGGTTTCCTTAAAGCGGGTCAGGAAGGATTCGTACAGCGTGCGGCTGGCCTGAGCTTCGCGCTCAAGTTCGCGCAGACGCGGCAGTTCCTTGTTGTTCCGCGACAGGGTCGATTGGGTGGCGCCCAAAGAGCCCTGGATGGCGCCCAGACGCTGGCGCGCCACACTCACTTCGGATTGCAGGCTGCCGATGATGCGCTGGGTTTCTTCCTTGATCTGACGGTTGATGTCGTCAGCTTCGCGGTTGACCTGCAGCATCTTCGGATTCAGCGGACCGTACAGCGACTGATATTCCGCCTTCTTCCGCAGAACCTGCGCTTGTTGCGTGCGCAGTTCGCGGATGACTTCGGATTTCAGCACGTCGCCGGCGGAATCGGCGCCGATGCCGGAAGCAACCTGGGCGCGGGCGGCGGCCAGGCGGGCTTCGCGTTCAGCGAGATCGCCGCGCGCGGTGATCATCTGGCCGGAAATGTCGCCGATCTGCTGTTCGGTGATGGTCGCGCCGGCCGAGGACAACAGGCCAGCCTGCGCCCGGAAGGTTTCAACGGCGCTTTCCTTGTCGAGCACTTCCTGACGGAGTTCGGCGAGGCGGCCGGACAACCAGGTGTTGGCGCGGCGGGTCGCTTCGAACTTCGCTTCCAATTGCTCGACGAGATACAGCTCAGCGTAACGGTTGGCGATGCGCTGGGATTTCTTGGCGTCCTTTGACGTGAAGGTCAGATCGAGGACATAGGTCACGCCCACGCGCTTGGCGGCGATCTTCTTCAGAACGTTGTCGACGGTGGCTTCGCGGCCATCCAGAGCGGCGGCGCGCGCCGGGTTCGGCAAACGGTTCTTCGGATCAACGCCCGGGAGCAATTGGCGGACGCCGCCAATCAGGCCCGGCTTGCGCAGATACGGGTTGAACTCGGGATCATTATAAAGACGCATGTCCTCGACGACGCGGGTCGCCAGGGTGCGCGAGGTCAGGATTTGCACTTCGGAATCGATGACCGAAGCGTCGATCGGCAGACCGGACAAAACCGACTGCACGTTCAGGACCTGGGTCTTCCGGGCGTCGATCATGATCGAGGCGCCGGCCGTATATTGTTTCGTCGCCGTGGCGAGGAACATCATGGCGGCAAGGATCACCGCGCCCGCGACTGCCCCAAAAAGACGCAGCCGCCGGCGCAGGACCTTAACTACCGCGGGCAACCCGATCGCGTTCGACATCGCAATGGCGTCTTGAGAAATCCGACCCTTGCGGAAGAAAGGAGGCTCTGCGCCGCCGCTTCCGATCTCGTGGGTTTGGTCTTCCCGAGCCTTTACAACTCGCGCTGCACCTGTTGCCCCAGTCACTTTACATCCTCGCGGTAACTCTAAAGATCAGCCTGTTGGCTGTGAAATCGTCTCCAGCTGCCGCACCTTCCGAACTACGATCGTCGTAACGATAACCAAGGCCGAAACGCAGAGTCCTGTTCATCAGGTAATCCACGCCCACGCCGGCTTCGATACGCTTATCTTCCCGGTCAAAGGCCTGATAATCGTAGTCCCGATATGCGACATCACCGGATAGCACGACATTCCTTAGCAATTCGTGGTCCACTCGGCCGTATACGGAAGAAACAATCGCGCCGCCGCCGACATTGGTTCCCACCGGGTTAAAGAAAATGCCGGATTCCTGGACTTCGCGCGATCCACCAAAGCCGATCGTGGTGATGCCTGTGACGAACCATTGCAGGTCGGCGCGAGCAGCCACGCCCGAGGCGTCGCTGAGGCGGCCGTCTTCATAATCCTGATTCATATAGCCAACGGCGATTTCGCCGCGCAGCAGGTTCGTAAGGTCGATCCGCGTACCGATTAATGCGCGGTAACCATCCGAATCCTGGCTAAGGTTAACGCCAGTGATCGTCGTATTTTGGTCATAGGTGCGGGTGTTGTAGCCGCCTTCGACGAACACGACGCCGCCCTTTGGCAGAGCGTAGTCGGCGCGCGCGGTGTAATCCACGCGGTCGTAATTGCGGTAGTCCTGGTTCGTGGTGCCGCCGCCCGCGTTCTTGTACGGTTCGAAATCGTAATTGCGGGCTGTGACGTCGCCCTGGATCTGCAGACGATTGAATTCGTGCGTGAAGCCGACGCCGCCATAGGTGGTGGTGTATTCCGACGGCTCGGCCAGCGACAACGGAGAGCCGGCGTCTTCACGCGATTCGTGCGTGTCTTCGTAGCCGCCCGTTACGCGGATCGAGCTGCGGCTGCCGAGATCCAGCCGGGCATTGCCGTCGACCGACCAGTCAGTGTGGTCTTCAGTGTCGAAATCCGTGTAGCGCCAATCGGTCAGACGCGCACGCAAGCCTACGGCGTTGCGCGACCAATCGGAACGCACGTCCACGGACGGCACGATCCGGAAGATCGTGTCTTCTTCTTCGTTGGTGTTGGTGGCGAAAACGTTGTCGTTGTACTCGGCGTCGACTTCGAGGTCCGGACGGATCACAAACGCGCCGGCGCGGATGCCAAGCGGCTCGTATTCCGGCTTGTAGCGGTCGCGCACGCCAACGCCGCGATCGGCTTCGGCGGCCTGCGCCGAGGCCACGGCCGGCGCCAGCAGAGTGACGGCGGCCACGCTGGACCAGGTCAGCAGCGAAATCTTGCTACGCTTCTTCATTTCTTATTTCCCCTTCAGTGAACCGCCTCAGGCCGTTCGTCGTTAATTATCTGGCCGGAGAAACTGGTCCCCCCCGGCGGTTTAAAGTCCGTATACCCTAAAAAAGCCGTTCCGGCACGCGGATCGTGTCCCCAGGAAGCACGGGCGTGGTCGTGGTGATGCGGGTCTCGGTTTCCTTAACCTCACCCTGATGCTTGATATACACGCGGCGCTGGTCCGCTCTGTAGGTGTAACCCCTGGCGGTGGCGACTGCGTTTTGCACCGTCAGACCGCTGGTGAATGGATAAGTGCCCGGCTGTTGCACCTCGCCCAAAATATAAAATGGACGGAAATTCGCCACTTCGGCGCTGACCTTAGGCTCATTCATGTAGCCTTCTCTCAGCTTGGCGCTCAACGTTTCCTCGAACTCACGGACGGTTTTCCCAGCGACGTCCATATTGCCGACCAGCGGGAGCGCGATGTGGCCTGAGCCATCGACTTTGAACGTGCCCGACAATTCGTTTTCACCGAAAACGATCACACGGACTTCGTCGCCATTGCCCAGACGATAATCGCCCGGATTGACCGGTGCCGAAGCGGCTTGATCGGCCGCCGAAACGGACGCCTCGGTTGGGGCAGCGCCGGTCGGCGTAGCGCCGCCCGCACACGCGGCCAAGGCAAGCATTAAGCCCGACGCCAAAGCGGCCTTCACGGCCGAGATCGCATGCTTGAAATTCAACCGCATCTCCAATCCTCTCGTCCCTGCGTCCCATGCAGCCAAGCCCGCAGCTTGAAACTGCCTCGGTATGCGGGGGCAATTATTGAAAATAAACGAATATGCCCCCTCGCCGTCGAGCAGCCTTGCAAAAGCTAAGAACCCCTCGTCAGGCGAATCGCCACACGCAATTTAACCTGTTTATCCTACCGTTTCGGGACACGCACGACCCGGCATGGGCGCAAGCCGCGGCGAGGTGTGAATAAGCAAGCCCGGCGCCGTTACGCCGCGGCCGAAATGGCGCCGCTTTCTGACGAATGGAACGATGTGCGGGCTTTATGCCGCTTTCGCGGACTTTCAGCGCCCTGAGAAGTCAGGTCCGGGCGGCGAGCTTGGCTTCGATGGCGTCCCAGGCCATCTGGGCGACGTCGATCCCGGATAGCGCGAGAATCGCCCGGGCGCCGGTCGGCGACGTAACGTTAATCTCGGTGAGCTTCCCGTTAATCACGTCGATGCCGACGAAAAGCAGGCCGCGCTCCTTCAGAAACGGCCGCAACCGGTCACAAATAACCTTGTCTTGCGGCGACAGCTCCGCGGCCGCGGCTTTTCCGCCCACGGCGAGGTTTGACCGGTGATCGCCCTTGGCCGGAATGCGGTTGATCAGGCCCGCGAATTCTCCGTCCACCAGGATGATGCGCTTGTCGCCATCCACCACCTCAGGGACAAACGCCTGAATCATAATGGGTTCGCGAGACGCGGCGAAAAACATCTCAACCAGCGGGCCGAAATTCGCGTCGTCCGCTTTCACACGAAACACCGCAGCGCCGGCGTTTCCGTAAATCGGCTTCAGCACAACGTCGCCGTGTTTTTCTCGAAACGCGCGCAAGGCGGCGACGTCTCGCGTCACCATTGTGGGCGGCATCAGATCGGGAAACAGCAGCGGACTGATTTTCTCGGGGCTCGACCGCACCCAGAAGGGGTCGTTCACCACCAAAGTCTTGTCCGCGACCAATTCCAGCAAATGCGCGGCGGTGATGTAGGCCGTGTCGAACGGCGGATCCTGCCGCATCAGGACGACGTCGACGTCCTGCGCCAGATCAAGCACCAAAGCGGGTTCGAAGCGGGCGTGATCGCCCTTCACCCGCTGCACGGTGGCGGGCCGGGCCAGCGCCGAAACCGTCCCGTTTTCGTAAACCAGGGCGCTCGGCGAATAGACCCAGAGTTTGTGCCCGCGCGCTTGCGCCGCCTCGGCCAGGGCGAAGGTTGTGTCGCCCTCAATATTGACCCCTTCAAGAGGGTCCATCTGGATCGCTACCCGCAGCGCCATGAAATCCATCCGTATTCGGCGAACCCGTGTCCGCTGAATACTTTATGGTGGCGTCAGCTGCACAGGTCCAGTGCCGCCGGCGGCCGGCGCGGCGGCGTATTCGGCCGGCGCCGGGGGCGCGGAAGGCGGTGCGCTCGCGTAAGCCGGCGCGGAATCGGGCACCGGCGGGCGCACTTCGCCGGCGAACGTATCGGATGCGGGGCCAAGCGTCCGGCCTGAGGCGGGACTGCCGCCCGGCAAACCGTCGACGCTCGGATCCGTCGGATACGGTGCGGCGGCGTTGGCCGGTTTGGCGAATTGCGGCTGGTTGAACTGGGGCTGCGAATATTGCGGCTGCGCGTACCGGGGCTGGCTGTATTGCGGCGCCTGGTAGGATTGCGGCGCCTGATAATTCTGCGCCCCATAATTGCGTGGCGGCGCATAAGGGTCTGACGCAGCGGCTGAATTCATGTAGGACGGCTGCTCATACGGCGAATAATCCATGGGCGCCTGCGGTTGCTCGCCTGGACCATAAGGCATGGTCTCGGCCGGTTTAGGGCCGCCCGTAAGGCCCTGCTCCTGCGCCCTGCGCGCAGCGGCTTCGGCCGGCGTTTCGGGTTGCTGGATCACCGGCCGGTCGAGGATGCGGACGTAGGAAACAACCTTTTGCACGCCGCCGACCGTACGCGCCTCCTCCACCGCGTCCGTCAGCTCCATGCGGCTGCGGGCGATGCCCAGGAGGTACACGGTCTTCTGGCTGGTCTCGACCTTGTAATTGACGCTCTTGACGCTGGACCGGAGATATTTCGCTTTGATTTCAGCAGAAATCGCGCCGTCCTGCATAACGCCGGGGATCGAGCGGCCGGGTCCGACCACGATCTCGTTGGCGACGTTACGGGTTCCGGCGGACGTCCAGGCGCGGCGCTCCGCCTCGATGCGGTCCTGCGGCGTCGGCGTGCTCCCCGCCAAAAGCACAAATCCCTCATACACGGCGACCTGAACGCCGCCGAGCGAATAGCCCTTGCCATTCAGCATCTTCGCTTTGATTTCGGTGGTGGTCGCGGTGTCGTCGATCGCCGCACCCGCGGTTTTGTCAGAAATGGCGACGGCGGCCGCGCTGGCCCCCAAAGCCACCACTGTGGTCGCACAGCCGGACGCGCCCGAGGCCAGCGCAAGCGCTGCTCCAAGCTGCAGAAATTTCAAGCTCTTGGCGCTGAACTCCGTCGACATCTGCCCAGTCCTTGTGAACGCATGCCCGCCCCAAAGGCGGTCCGCCGCTCAAAGCCGCCTCAATGCCGCCGGGCCTCCGGTTGAAAGGCGTTCGC
Source organism: uncultured Caulobacteraceae bacterium (assembly GCA_964395875.1). Classification (GTDB taxonomy): domain Bacteria; phylum Pseudomonadota; class Alphaproteobacteria; order Caulobacterales; family Aquidulcibacteraceae; genus JBEVJO01. Next base: position 9,204 of record CAYNCS010000050.1, read on the forward strand.
GTAATGGCGCGGCGCTTTCCCTGGCACGACGGCGACGATGTCGAACCGCATGAACAAGGTCCGGGCCCAGGGCCTCGTCGAGGTCCAAAGGGCCGCGGCGCGCGCGATCCGGCCGGCGCTTTGCGGCGACAAAGCTCCGAGCGATTCATTGAAACCCGAACGTGCTTTCACTTCGATAAACGCCAAAATTTTTCCTTTGCGGGCAATCAGGTCGATCTCGCCCAATTTGGTCTTCGCGCGCCGCGCCAGGATCCGATATCCTTTCAACATCAACCAGATAGAGGCGATGAGTTCGGCCCGGCGACCGCGCGCCTCGGCCTCTTGCCGCGCCCTGGCGGGTGGTTTTTGGTCAACCATTGCGGCTGAGGAAGAGCGCGCGGGCGTAAATTTCGCGCTTCGGCAGGCCGAAACGCCCGGCAATTTCCGCGGCGGCGTCCTTGACGCTGGCGCCGCCGGCCAGAGCTTCCGACAGCGCGGCGTCGATCGCCTCTTCCGCGGGCGGCGCATCCGGCAAAGGCGGACCGACGACCAACACGATCTCGCCGCGCAAATCCCGCTGCGCCGCGCGCGCCGCAAGTTCGGCAAGCCCGCCACGCCAGGTTTCCTCGTGCAGCTTCGTCAACTCGCGCGCAAGGCACGCCGGGCGGTCGCCCAGAATATCGGCCATATCGGCCAGCGATTCCGCGATGCGCTGCGGCGCTTCGTAGAACACCAGCGTCGCGGGAACGCGGGCGAGTTCAGCCAGCTCCGTGCGGCGCGCAGCGGACCTGGGGGCCAGAAATCCGGCGAACAGAAAGCGGTCGGTCGGGAGCCCCGCGACAGCCAGCGCCGCCAGCAGCGCCGAGGCGCCGGGCGCGGCGAAGACCTGCGCCCCGGCCTCCCAGGCTTCGCGCACCAATTTAAAGCCGGGATCGGAGATCAAAGGCGTGCCTGCATCCGAAACGAGCGCGACGCCCTCCCCGGCGGCCAGAGCGGCCAAAATTCCATCGCGCGCCTGATCGGCGTTGTGATCGTGGTAGGAGCGGATCTCACCCGCAGGAACACCTAGCAAACTCAAAAGCTTGCGCGTCTGCCGCGTATCCTCGGCGTAAATTTTCGAGGCGCGCCGCAGAATATCCAAAGCGCGCAACGTAATATCGCCAAGATTGCCGATTGGGGTGGAGACGACATAAAGACCACCCGGCAGCGGATCGCTGGACGCCTGGAACGGCGCTTCGGATTCCGGTTCGGCGGGCTCGCCAGTCTGATCGTTTGGGGACGCATTCATGCTCAGAAGGTTTTCCATCGTGCGCAAGAGCGAATCCAGCGCCAAATTTCCCGTGGGCTTTACCAGGGGCCTCGCCGCCATGGGCGCCCTGGCGCTGTTGTCGGCCTGCGCGACCCAGGGCGTGGGCGTCGACATCCCAGGCGCGCCGGGCAGCGAACGCACGGGCGGCGAGCAACGCGTCACCATTCAAAGCATGCGCGATTCCGAAGGCCTGTTGCCGCCCTTCATGCAAGGCCAGCGCGTGGTGCGCGTCGGCGTCGTCCTGCCATTCTCCCACAACAGTGCGCAGGTGCGCGCGGAGTCCGAGGGTCTCCTGCACGGCGCGGAACTGGCCTTGTTCGAACAGGCTGGCGACGAAGTCATGCTGTTGCCGAAGGATGCCGGCTCAACGCCGCAAAGCGCCGAGGAAGCCACCCGGCTCGCCTTGAAGGACGGCGCGGACATCGTGCTCGGTCCGTTGCTGGCGCAAACCGTCCCCAGCGCGGCGAGCGCCGCGCGCTCGAAGAATGTGCCGCTGATCGCCTTCACCAATGACCGGTCCATGGCGCAGCAGGGCAGCTACATCCTGAGCTTTACGCCCGAACAGGAAGTGGACCGGATCATCTCTTTCGCCGCCAAGAGGGGCTACAAGAACTTCGCCTTGCTGGCCCCGGACACCGAACTCGGAACGCGCCTGGACGGCGCCTTCCGCGCCGCCGTCGCCAAGAATGGCGGCACGATCACGATTTCCCAAAAATATCCGCGCGATCCCTCGCAATTGACGGCTCCGGTCGCGGCCGCCGCCGCGGCGATCCGCCGCGCTCCGGGCAAACAGGCGATTCTGATTCCTGAGCGGGGCAATATGTTGCGCGCCATCGCGCCCGCTCTGGTGATCAACAAGGTCGACCTGACGCGCACCAAGCTTTTGGGCACCAGCGCCTGGGGAGAGGAAGACGTCAGCCGCGAACCCGCGCTGAGAGGCGGCTGGTACGCCGCGCCGGACCCCTCCGCACGCGCCGCATTCGAAAGCCGCTACGAAAAGGCGTTTGGCAAAAAGCCAACGAAGCTCGCCAGCCTCGCTTACGACGCCACAGCTTTGGCCTCGGCCCTGGGCGCGAACGGCCCCCAAGGGATCAATCGCCAGCACATTGAAACCTCGGACGGATTTGTCGGCGCAGACGGCCTGTTCCGGTTCCTTGGCGACGGCACGTCGCAGCGCGGGCTGTCGATCCTTGAAGTTTCCCCGGGCGAACCGAAGGTGGCGGAGCCGTCGCCGAAGCGCTTCCCAGCCACCGGAGCATAACTTAAGTTAAGAACAACGCAAGGTTGTTATCATAAGTTGGCGCCACGACGCCGCGCATGATCGCGCGGAAACGGGTCAGAGGCGCCTCTATGCTGAAGATATTTGGCTGCATCGCTCACCAGCACGATCCGGTTCTTTTCGGACTGGCGATTTTCTGCTGCCTCCTCACAACGGCTGGCGCGCTCCTGATGATGTATCGCGCGCGAGACCTGCCGGAATACAGGCACGCCATGATCTGGCATCTGTCCGCGGGCATGTTCGCGGCTGTGGGTCTGTGGGTCACCCACTTCGTCGCCATGATCGCCTACAAGGCCGGCGTGCCCGTGACCTACACCCTGAGCTCGGCCCTGTTATCGCTGGGCGTCTCGATCATTTTCCAAAGCGTTATCGCCTGGCGGCTTGGTCACGACAGCTACAAGAAGCGCGTCACCGTGCCCTATTGGACCTGGGGCGTGCTGTCGGCGCTTGGCGTCGCGACCATGCATTTCATCGGCATGAGCGGCTTCAACGCGCCAGGAATTCTGGTCTGGGACAATAAGATGATCGCCGCGTCCTTGTTCGCCGGCTGTGCGGCCGGCGGCCTGGCGGTGCAATTGCACGCCCGCGCGTCCACGCTGCTGACCAAAACAGCGCAAATCGGACTTATGATCGTCTCCGTACTGGCGCTTCATTTTGGAGGCATGGCCGCTCTGACGATCATTCCAATTGACTCCGCGCAAGTCGTGATGAACGGCGTCGACAAAGCGTCGCTCGCGTTGGTCGTGGCCTTTTGCGCCTGTCTTATTCTTTTCGTTGGATCACTGGCGGTGCTGGCGGACCAGCAACGTCTTCAGGAGAACGACGAACTGCGCCAGGCGCTGTTCGAGGAAAGCAATAAAATGGCCGTGCTTGCGCAACAGCAGGCGTTGCTCAGAAAGCAGGCCGAAACCGCGAACATCGCGAAATCCACGTTCCTCGCGACAATGAGCCACGAATTGCGCACGCCGCTCAACGCGATCATCGGCTATGGAGAGTTGATCCGCGAGGACGCGGAAGCCGAAGACATAGAGGCGACCAGGCAGGACGCCAGCCAGATCGTCACTGCCGCGCAGCGTTTGCTCGGGGTGATCGACGACGTGCTCGACATCTCAATGATAGAGTCCAGCCAGATGTCCCTGAACGCGCACGAGTTCGACGTGGCGAGTCTTACGCAAGTCTGCGCGGGCGCGATGCAACGGGCCGCGTTCGAAAACGGCAACAGCCTGCGCACACAGCTTGAAGATCAGCTGCCCGTCGTCGTCAACGACGCCAAGCGCGTCAAGCAGTGCCTGACGCATCTGCTGTCGAACGCGGCCAAATTCACGACCAACGGCGTGATCACCTTGCGCGTTCGAGCGGCGGAGTTCCACGATACCCCCTGCATCGCCTTCGACGTCATCGACACGGGCGTCGGCATCGCCCCGGAACACCGCACCAAGCTGTTTCAGCCCTTTTCCCAGATTGACGGATCCGACACGCGGCGGCACGGAGGCGCTGGCGTCGGTCTCGCCATATCCCGCCGCCTGGCGCGCCTGATGGGCGGTGACATCCTTGTCGAAAGCGAACCCGGCCAAGGTTCGACGTTCACACTGATCGTCGCGGTAAATTGGAGCGAGTCGACGGCGTTAAATGGTCAAGAATATTTCGACGAATTTCCGCGTGAGGGCGGCGTGGATTTGTTCACCGCCGCTGCCTGAATTCAGGACGCGAGACTTTCGCCGATACGGTCCGCCAACAGGCGCCCTTTCAAGGTGAGGCGCAACACGCCGCCTTCGACACAAGCAAGACCTTCCTCCGCCAGGTTCGAGAGCGTCCGCCCATCGAGGTCCAGCCCATCAACCGGCAGACCTTCCGAAATCCGCACGCCCATCAGGATGGTTTCCGCGCGAATTTCCTCAGGGGAGAGAGCATCGCTGACGCTCCACCCCACGCCGTCGCCGTCAACCGCCGCGACATACTCTTTCGGCGAAGCGTACGCTTCGGTCGCCGTACGTACGCCCTGCAGCGGAATGCGTCCGTGCGCGCCCGGCCCGACGCCGATCCAATCCTGAGAGCGCCAATACAGAAGATTGTGCCGGCTTTGCTGAGCGGCGCCGCGCGCATGATTGGAAATCTCATATGCCGGCAATCCCGCCGCTTCGAGCGCTTCCTGCGTCGCTTCATAGAAGTCCGCCGCAAGATCGGCGTCGGGCACGGGCAAACGGCCACGCGCGAAGCTTTTGGCGAAGGCCGTGCCTTCCTCGATCGTCAACTGGTAGGGCGAGATGTGTCCCACGCCTGTCCCAATCGCTTGCGCGAGTTCCCTCCGCCAGTCGCCGATCGACTGCTCGGCGCGTGCGTAAATCAAGTCGAGCGAAACGCGGTCGAAACAGGCAAGCGCCGCGTCTATCGCCCCGAGAGCCTGCGCAGGGCTGTGCGTGCGGCCCAGCGCCGTCAAGGACGGCGCATCGAACGCCTGCACGCCCAGCGAGATGCGATTGATTCCGGCGGCGGCGAATCCGCGCGCTTTCTCCAGATCAAATCCGTCCGGATTCGCCTCCAGCCCGATTTCAGCTGCGGGCTCCAGCCCATAGGCGTCCGAAACGGCGCGCAGAATGCGCTCGATGTCCGACGGCGCGAGCAGGCTTGGCGTACCGCCTCCGAAATGCACGCTCGCGGCGGCGCGCTTGCCGATGCGCTCGGCATGCGCCGCAAGGTCAGCAGCGATAGCGCGCAACAGATCGGAATCGCCGCCCTTGTCCTTGTAGATGTTGAAGTCGCAATAGGGGCAAAGCCGCGCGCAATACGGCCAATGTACATAAATCCCGAGCGCACGATCACTCATCGCGGGTCCGTTTCATGCGCCCTCATGTGGCGGACGCTTCAAATCTTTCGGCCACCAATTGCACAAACGCCCGGGCGCGGTGGCTCATGGCGTGCTTTGCATCCGGCTCCATCTCGCCAAACGTGATGGAATAGCCCTCGGGCACGAACATGGGATCATATCCGAAACCCTTGTC
>CAYNCS010000050.1:14779-19845 GCA_964395875.1 uncultured Caulobacteraceae bacterium
CGCCGCGCGGCGGCCAGACCAACACGCCGTCCACGCGGCCTTCAAACGCGACTTCCTCGCCATCCGGCCAAACCAGGGCCAATGCACAGACGAAATGCGCCGAACGGTCGGCCGCATTTTTCGCGCGCAGCGCGTCTTCGACCTTTTGCATCGCGACGCGAAAATCCTTGGACGGTCCAGCCCAACGCGCGGAATAAATCCCGGGATCCCCGCCCAGCGCGTGGACCGCCAAGCCGGAATCGTCCGCCAAAGAGGCAAGCCCGGACGCCTGCGCCGCCGCGCGCGCCTTCAACAAGGCGTTGCCGATGAAGGTGGTTTCGGTTTCTTCGGGCTCGGGCAGGTTCAGCTCACCGGCCGAAATCGCGGTGACGCCGAACGGCGCGATGAGCTCGCCGATTTCGCGCACCTTGCCAGCGTTATGACTGGCGACGCAGAGACGCTCGCCGCGGCGGAGTTTCCTGAGTGTGCTCATGCGCGCTTGGTCCGGCGCCGCCCAGGAAATATCAAGCTGAAAGTAGGGGCCACGTCCCGCAATCAGCGGCAAAGGCGGTCGCGGCCGAGATCGAGATGCAGATGGTTGTAGTGGGCGGCGTTGTAATCCGGGCTCAGCACGGCGTTGAACACCTCGCATGAGCGGTCCCGCACCTCGCGCAGAAAGGCGGCCTCCTCGCTATCGCCCCGCCAGCCTTGCTCCACCGTGACGACCCGGCCATTGGACAAACGGAAGCCGCCGATGTCGATCGCCGCGCCCTTGCCGTGTTCCGAGATCGGCGCGCCCGGCTTCGAATAGCGGGTACGGCAGGAATAGGCGCTGAGCACATCGACGCCCTTCACCCCGGCGCGGAAATGACGCTCCGCGGCCGGAACGACGATCTGCCGTTCCCAGACGGACAATGCCGCGGCCATCGGACACGTGATGCGTGCGGACTGGGAGAACGCCGCGAAATCGCCCCGATAATCCACGCCATTGTTCAGCGAACAGCCCGCACTTTGGGTCTCTTCGGGAAGTTGCGCGGCGCGCAAGCCGCGATCGTGCAAAGTCCGCTGGCATAAAGCGGGATCGTCGCGCAGATCGCTCAAAACCTCGCGCAATCCGGCGCCGGCCGGTTGATCCAGCACCGTGCCCTGCCCTGGCCGCGCATTGCGAATTCCGCTCGCCGACATACAGCTGGACAGGAGCATCATGGCCAAAACAGCCGACGCAACAATGGCCGCGCCTGCACGGACGCGATTCCATCTCTGTCTGCTGTTCCAGCCGGTCCACATGAGGCGGCCTCATAACGCGGTTTGAGGTTAAAAATAGGGCGCGGCTAATAAATGTGAGGATTGAATATCGAACCGGCCCCGGAACGATCGAACTAAAGCGCACGAATCATTGGATTATGGAGCGCTTGAGGGCGCCTCATTATCTGGCGCGGGCGGGAGCCAGACATGCTGAATTTGTTGTCGGCACTGAATTTTCTCGCGCCGATCGGCGCCGCGTTCGGCGCCACCGCATTCGGCGCCAGCCTCTATCTGACCGGCGTCGTCGGGCCTTTGGCTTTTCAGTTGCTCGATTACTCGCGCGCCGACCGCTTCAACCGCATGGCGATCCGTTCCGGCCATCTGAAAGTCGCGGGTCTGGCGCTCACTGGCGCAACTTTGTCGCTTCTGGGCGGCGCGATCGGCGGAGCGGTGTCGATGGCGCTCGCGGCCACGGGCCTGATGCTCGCACGCTTCGTCGTGATGCCGCATAAGGACGAAGCCGTCGCGGGCGGCGGCGCGCGCATCCGCCACCGCGGCAAAAAAAGACAGCGCGTGGCGGCCATCAGCTCGACGGCGATTTTTCTTCCGCCCTTGGCCGCCGGCATCGTCATGGCGCTGTACGGCGTCTGAGACCGAAACTAGGCGGCCTGTTGCGCCACACGCGCCGCGGGTAGAACCAGCGTCAAAGTCGTACCCTTGCCCGGTGCGCTCGCCGCCAGAATGTCGCCGCCCATCGCCACAGCCAAACGGCGCGCGGTGGAAAGCCCCAGGCCCGCATCGGCCTGATAATAATATCCGGCAAGGTCCACCCACTGTGCGAAGGGTGTGAACAGGCGCGCGAGTATATCCTCGCTGAGACCGCCGCCGGTATCCTTCACCTCGAACGAGACGGAAGGGCGTCCCCGCAAAACCGAGGCCCGCGCCGTAACCGTGATGCGGCCATCCTCGGTGAAACGGTTGGCGTGATCGACGAGCGCCACGAGACACTGCGCCAGACGCGCATGATCCGCGTTCGCCGTCAAAAACGGCCCATCGGTTCGCACCTCGAACACATTGCCGCGCGCCGCCGCCTTGGCTTTCATCGCGTCGGCAATTTCGCCAAGCACATAAGTCGCCGCCAGCGGCTCCAGGCGCAATGCCAGATGACCAGCTTCCAGCTTCGCGTGATCCAGAATCTCGTTCACCACGCGCATCAACTGACGCGCGGATTCATTGATTCGTGCAGCGTCGGCGCGGATTTCACGCGCCACTGTGGAATCCTCTTCGATAAATTCCGACATCAATTCCGCGTAGCCGACGATCGCATCGAGAGGCGTGCGCAACGCGTGCCCCATGGTCGCGATGAACTGCGCTTTCATCCGCGTTATTTCGGCGTTCATTTCAGCCTTGGCGAGATATTCCACGTGCTGCGCGACAAGATGCCGGGCCGCCAGGATCGCTGCGGCGCCGATCGACAACAAGAGGATCGCCGCGCCGAGGGCGCGATGCGCAAAGCGCGAAGCGCCCGGCATTTCGTCCTTCCATTCAAGCGCTCCGATAACGTCGCCGCTCGGGTTGCGAACCTGTAGGGCGACAAAGTCGCGCGGCGTGGCGCGGCCAATGGCGGCGGGTGTGAATTGCAGACTCTTCAGATGCAGGCTTTGACCGATCAACGTCAGTTCATCTGGCGTGATGAAATCGACCGCAGCCAGGAAATCACGTGGCGGCGGGAGCTTGGGGTCGCTGCGCTGCGCGGCCGTATCGTAGCTGATCGGCGCGGCTGCAATCACCGCGAGACGCCCATTAACTGCGGTGAAACGTTCCATCACCGCTTCCCGCGTGCGCATGTCCTCGACCACGGACTCGATTGCCCTGGGGTCGCTAACCTCGCGCGCTATCAGCGCCGCGAAGCTGGAATTCGATCTCGGATCGACATTCTTGAACCAGGAATATCGAACGGCGTCGCCCGGCCGGTACACGATGAAACCGTCGGCGGAGGCGGAAAACAGGTTCTCGCTCAGCCACTGCTTGTTCCAGCGGCGCGTGATGGCGCCGTACGCCTGGCCCCAATATGCGGTGTCGACGATGGTGGCCACCGTGGCGCGCTGCGCGCTCGCAACTGCACCCTGCACGAGACTGCGGCTCTCATCCCGCCAGTCCTCGTCTTCCGACTGCGCGAAATCGCCCAGCACGATAAAGGCGCCGGCCATCACGGCGAGGATCAGCGCCAGTATAGGTCCGCCAACCCGCAGCCAGATCTGACGCGACTGCGGAGCGGCCAATTGCGCCGCACTGTTTCGTCTTAAAATACCGACCATTCCCGCCGGGCGCCTTCCGAGCCTGTCTCGTGTTAGATGACGGCTACAACTTGCGCGTTTAAAAACTCTTATGTTTTCCGAAAATTAACTGTAAGACTGTGGGGCAGCGCGCCGAAAGTCCGCTGTATTGGCGCGTATAGCGTTCGGTCCGGTATCGTAGAGCGCAGCATATGGCGCTTGACCCATTTCTGCTCGACGGCTACCGCCGGTGCGCCGTTTGACGGACCGTTTTACAGGGGGACAACGCGGATGGATGCGGTCATTCAGGCGATTCAGGGGTCGATGAACACCCTGAATGCAGCCGTCCAGGCGTTCATTTCCGGCTTTCCCCTTTTCATGCTGCACGGCGGCGTGACGCTGTTTCTCCTGTTTTTGGGCGTTTCCGTTTACGTGCTGCTGACGCCGCACAAGGAACTGGAGCTGCTGCGCGAGCGGGAAAACGCATCGGCGGGTCTGGCGCTGGCGGGTGTTATCATAGGCATGGCCATTCCTCTGGCGGCCTGCCTTGCTTCAGCCGTAAGCCTCTACGATCTTCTGATCTGGGCGGTGCCGCTGCTGATCCTGCAGCTTATCGCCTTCCGCTTCGTGGACTTGCTGCTGCATGATCTGCCCCGGCGCATCCGCGACAACGAAGCGGGCGCGGCGATCCTGCTGGTGGCGGTCAAAATCGCGGTGGGGCTGATTTCCGCCGCCGCCGTTTCTGGATGATTTGATGCGCCGGTTCATCCCCGACATTCTGGTGTACGCGCTGGCGTTCGGGGCGGTGCTTGTTTTCCTGTTCCGGAACGCAGAAGGGGTCGACGCGCCGGAAGCGCCGCCGCCCTCCGCCAGCGACCGGATGGGCGCGATCATCGCGCCCCCGACCAATGTCGATTCCTCGCTTCTGGTCGAAGTTCCGGCCGCCGCCTCCAGTTCCGGCACTGCTTTCGCCGTCTCGCCCGACGGCGTCTGGCTGACGGCCCGGCACGTCGTGGACGGCTGCGACGAGGTCGGCCTGGTCATCAGCCCGGGCATGGCGGTGAAGGCCCGCAAGGTGGAAATGGCGAGCTACTCGGATCTCGCCGCTTTGATCACGGACGGTGCGCCGCGGCCGCTGACGCTGAAATTCGACGAAGAGCTGCGCAAGGGTCAGCCGGTCTTCCATGTCGGCTTCCCGCAGGGCCGGCCGGGGGAAGCCGCGTCCCGTCTGATGGGCCGGGAGCGTCTGGTGGCGCGCGGCCGCTATCAGACCGAAGAACCTGTTCTGGCCTGGGCGGAAGTCGGCCGCACGCGGGGGCTGTCCGGCACTTTGGCGGGCCTCTCCGGCGGTCCGGCTCTGGATTCCAACGGCAACGTCATCGGCGTGACCATCGCCGAACAGCCGCGCCGGGGCCGCATTTTCACCTCTGACCCCACCAGCCTGGCCCGGTTCCTGAAACAGATTGAGGCCGAAGGCGCCGTTGAAGGAACCTCCCCCGGACCGATCTCCTTCGACGATTACGGTCCCTCCGCCGACCAATTGCGGCGCGACATGGCCGTGGCGAA
>CAYNCS010000050.1:19945-21215 GCA_964395875.1 uncultured Caulobacteraceae bacterium
GTATCCGCCCCCCTTCATCGCGCCGACCGGCCTATACGGCATGCCGTGGCGGCGCACGAACGCTAAGGCCGGGCCTCGCCCGTGAGCCTGTAAGGAGAGCGAAATGCCGAAGCTGAAGACGAAATCGGGCGCTAAAAAGCGCTTCAAATTCACCGCGACCGGAAAGATCAAGCACGGCGTCACGCGCAAGCGTCACGGCATGATCAAGCGTTCCGCGAATTTCATCCGGTCCCAGACCGGCACGCGCCTGCTGTCGGAAGCCGACGTGGCCCGCGTGAAGAAGTTCATGCCGAACGGCTAATCGCTCCACTGAATTTGAAAAAGGAAGCCTGATATGGCTCGCGTCAAACGGGGCGTCACCGCCCACGCCCGTCACAAAAAAGTTCTCAAGGCTGCGAAGGGCTATTACGGCCGCCGTAAGAACACCTTCCGCACCGCCAACGCCGCCGTCGAAAAGGCCGGCGTATACAATTATCGCGACCGCAAGGTCCGCAAGCGCGAGTTCCGCGCTCTGTGGATCCAGCGCATCAACGCCGCCGTGCGCGATTTCGGCCTGACCTATTCGTCGTTCGTGAACGGCCTGAACAAGGCCGAGATCGAAATCGACCGCAAGGTTCTGGCGGATCTCGCCGTGCGCGAACCGGCTGCTTTTAAGGCCATCGTGGAGAAGGCCCGCGCCGCGCTCGCCTAACAGCGAACTCGACGTTCCTTCTCCGGCTGACCCGCATGCGGGGCGGTCGGCCTCGCATGCCCGCACGTCTGCGGTTTTGTGAGGCGAACCAATGTCTGATCTCGACGCGCTCGAGTCTGAAATCCTTAGCAAGGTCGAAGCCGCCGCAAATCTTGCGGCGCTCGAGGAAGCGCGCGTCGAAGCGCTCGGCAAGAGCGGCGCGCTGACGCTGCGCCTGCGCAGTCTGGGCGGCTTGTCGCCGGAAGAACGCCAAAGCGTGGCCCCGCGTCTCAACGCCATCAAGGACAAGGCGCAGGCCGCACTTGCCGCGCGCAAGACCGCACTGGAAAGCGCCGCGCTGAGCGAGAAGCTGGCCTCGGAAAGAACCGACGCGACCCTGCCCGCGCCCGCAAAAAACTGGGGCGCGATCCACCCCGTCAGTCAGGTGATGGAAGAGGTCATCGCGATCTTCGCCGATATGGGCTTCGCCGTCGCCGAAGGGCCGGACATCGAAGATGACTTCCACAAGGTCACCGCGCTCAATTTCCCGCCAGGCCACCCGGCGCGCGACATGCACGCCACCTTCTGCTTCGCGCCCGT
>CAYNCS010000051.1:0-21194 GCA_964395875.1 uncultured Caulobacteraceae bacterium
CCATGGGCTCGAGCTCGGCGTGGTTGATGTTGGCCGGGATGATGGCGCGGCCGCGCGCGACCTCCGAGCGCACGAATTCCGGCGTGACGAAATCGGGAATCTCGGCGCCGAAATCCTCGCCGTCGCGGATGAATGGCGCATTCGCTTCACGCATCAGGTTTTCGCGGATGGCGACATATTCCATTTCCGGCGTGATGATGCCGCGGCGCGCATATTCCAGCTGCGTGACGCAGGCGCCGGGCTTGGCGCGCAGCACTTTCGGCATGTTCGGGAATTGCGGTGTGAGCTTGTCGGCGCCGACATTGCCGTTGTCGACGGCTTTGACTTCGCGGCCCTGGATATATTCCACATCGCCCCGCGCCATCACCCAGGCTTCGCGGGTGCGCGGCAGGCCCTTTTCGATGTCGATCCTGGCGTTGTCGTCCGTGTACGGGCCGGAGGGGTCATAGACATTGACCGGCGGCTCGCCGGCGGACGGGTGAACCGCGATCTGGCGGAACGGCACGCGCAGATCCGGATGCGCGCAGCCGGATTGATAGACCTTGCGGCTGCCCGCGATGGCGCCGGTGGTGACCTTCGGGGTGAATTCGGACGGATTACGTGGTTTGTTCATGCGCGCCTCCCTTCGCCGGCATGACCCGGATCAGGTTCGACGGGTCGCCGCGCGTCCGCACCATGCGGATAGCGGCCTCTCAGCGCCATTGCAGGCGCTCCCCGAGCTTTGCCCATTTAAGTGCGCCGGGCCCGGCCATGCGTCAAGGCGCTCGGGCGGTTTGTTAACCTTTGGGTAATCATAAAGTTCGCCAATGCACGGAACGCGGGCGGCCAGGCTCGCGTTGCCAAAAGCAGGGACGGCCGGGGAGCGGCCGAACGGAGGCTGTCATGGACATTCAGGGATCGATCGATCCGGCGCGCCTGCAGCGCGACCTTCGCTATATCTGCATTATGGGGCTGGAAGGCCGCCGCCGCATGACCACGCAAGAGCCGGTCGAGGCGGAAGTGCTGGCGAGCCTCGGCTATCTCGACGAGGACGGCGGAATCACGCCGCAGGGCCACGATTTCATGCTGGCCTCCTAGAGCCTTTCCCGATCAAATCGAATCATTTGATCGGATAAGAAAGGCTCTGACTCGAAAGTGTAGAGCACGTAGGCTTTAATTCCGTCCCGTGCGGACGCGCTCCGGCGGCGCCTCGAACATGGCGCGCACCGCCTGACCGCCGCGGCCGACGATCACCACGCCGTCGCCGTCCTCCACTTTCGTATCCGGCGTGGGCGCGGTAAGAGGGCCGTTGCGCTTGTTCACCTGCACGATGAAGAAGCTGCCTTTGCCGCGCGCTTCGATGTCCGCCACCGACAGGCCGGTGAACGCGCCTTTTTCCGGCGCCACGATCACCTGCATCTCCAGGCCAAGCCCGCGCAGGCTGCGCTCCATTTCCTCCATGCCTTCGGAAGAGTGCAGGAAGCGCTCGGTCTCCGGGTAGAGGATCATCTCGGCCATGCGCTCGGCGCCGCTGTGGGCGGGCAGCACGACGCGGTGCGCCCCGGCCTGCAGCAGCTTGCGTTCGGTGGCCGGCGCCTCGCCGCGGGCGATGATCTCCACGGCCGGGTTCAGCGCCTTGGCGGACAAGGTGATGAACACGTTCGCTGCGTCGTCGGGCAGCACGGTGGCCAGGGTGCGGGCGCGCAAGAGGCCCGCGGCCAGCAATTGCGCTTCGTCCGTGGCGTCGCCGGACAGGCAGAGATAGCCCATGTCGCGCGCCTCCGTGGCGCGTTTTTCGTCGGATTCCAGGACCACGAAGGCGAATTTCCCCGCTTTCAGCTCCTGCGCCAGCATCTGTCCGATGCGGCCGAACCCCACAACGATGACGTGACCGTCCAGCTTGTCTATTTCGCGTTGCACCCGGCGCACTCCGAAAATGTTCTGCAATTGCGTGATGGTGAGAAACTGAACCAGGGCGCCGGTGAACAGGATCATGCCGGTGCAGCCCAGGATCATGGTGCCCATGGTCACGGCGTGCAGGTAGCCCGTATCGATCGGGCGCACCTCGCCATACCCGACCGTGTAGATCGTCAGCACAACCATGTAGGCGGCGTCCGAGAGGCTCCAGCCGGCGCCAAGATAGCCCAGCGTCCCCGCCACCATGACGATGAGCACAAAGACGATGATGGAAATCAACGTTCGTGCTGGTGAACCCAGCAGATCCATCCTTGCGCCCCCACTCAACCGCATGCCGCCCGCGCGGACTATAGTAGAGGCTTATCGCCCCGCAAGCGCGCCGCGCGCGGGCCTCAGACCTTCATCGCCAGCCGGTCGAGCACTTGATCCAGAAACGCCTCCGGCGCCTCGGCGAGCGGGCCGTCCAGGGCCAGACGCGCGAAGCCGTGCACCATGCTCCAGGCCGCGATGGCGTTTGGATTGTGCAGATCGTCGGGCTTGCCGGCGGCGCTGGCGGGCACGGCGGAGAGCAGGGCGGCGAAAGCCGCCGCGCTGGCCCGGCGCAGTTCGGCGTCGTCCTTGTTCAGGAGGTCCGAGCGCCACATCAGGTCGAAATAGGCGCGATGTTCACGCGCGAACCGCACATAGGCCCGGCCCTGGGCGCGCAGGCGGATGTTGCGGGTGGAGAGGCCGGCCTGCGCTTCCTGCAGGGCGGCGGTGAAGGCGTCGAAGGCGCGGGCCGCGATGGCGCTGAGGAGGCCTTTGGAATCGCCGAAATGATGGGCCGGGGCGGCGGGGGAGACCCCGGCCCGCCGCGCGCATTCCCGCAGGGAAAAGCCTTCCAGCCCACGTTCGTTCAGGACCGCTTCGCCGGCCAGGATCAGCGCCTCGCGCAGATCGCCGTGGTGATAGCGGTCCTTGCCGGCCCTTTCGGACGCGGTCTTATCGCTGTTCAGATTTAACTTGACGTTGTTTAGATCGTCGCTCATGGTCGATCTATACGGCGTTTAGATTGAGAAAGAAATAAGCATGAGCGCGATCTCAAATCGTATTTTTGGGGGCCGTTACACCGCGCGCCGCGAAGGGCCCTTCGTCCTGTTTCTAATCGGCATGCGGGTGCACCGGCCCTGGGCGCCGTGGGAATGGCTGCCGGCGTTCACGGCCATGCCGGCCATGATGCGCGAGATCGCCGAAAACCCGGACAGCGGCTTTCTGGGCGCCGAGAGCTTCCTGTCCCTGACCAATCCGATGATCGTCCAGTACTGGAAGGACTTCGACAGCCTTCTCAGCTATGCGCACGATCGTAACGGCGAACACTTTCCCGCCTGGGCGCGTTTCAATCGCGAGGTGGGCGGCAATGGCAAGGTCGGCATCTGGCACGAGACCTACCGCATCGAGGCCGGCGCCTGCGAAACCATCTACGGCAACATGCCGCTCACCGGCCTCGCCACGACGCGCGGGGCTGTGCACGCCAAGGCGGAGGGCCGGCTGGCCGGGGCGAAGGGAAGGATGGGGGCTTAGAGGTTCGCCGCCGGGTCCATGCGATTGTGCAGGATACGGATCACGACGAGCCTGGATTCAGTTTCACGGTAGAAAACCAGATGCGACCCAACGGCATATTGGAAGTAGCCTTCGCGGAACTCCGTCCGGCGGCCAATCTTCGCGCCGGACGCCAATCCCTCAAACGCGGCGACGATGCCGGCATGATAGGTTTCGGCTTGTTCGCGCGACCACGTCTTGACTGAATAGAGCCAGATGTCTTCGAGATCAGCTTCGGCCAGCGGCGATAAAAGGTAAGGACGCGCCTTACTCGGCATTTTTGGCGCGCATGCGCTTCAGGAAGGCGTCATTGTCGAACGCACGTGGCGCGCCGGATTGCTCGCCCGCGATCAGCGCATCCTGCAACGCCTTCACTTTCGCTTCGTGCTCTTCGAGCAGGCGCAGGCCCGCGCGCACCACTTCGCTCGCCGAGCCGAAGCGGCCATGCTCAACCTGCCGGTCGATGAAGTCGGTGAAATGATCGCCGAGGGTAATCGATGTGCTCTTTGCCACAAACGCCTCCGAGTACCCAAATATAATATATTTTGGTATCGGTGCAAGGTCGGCCTGTCCCAGAGGCGACATGGCGTGCTGCCCGTAATATCCGGATCGTCATTCGGGCGTTGCGTCCTACAATCCACGCAATCGCCGATGCGAAAAAACGGGGGGAGCGCACCATGAAAAACTTACAGCCCTGGAAAGTGTGGTCAGGACCGACGCGCCGGGCGGCGATCGCCGTCGTCGCGCTGGCGCTGGCGGGGTGCGCCACCGCGCCGTCCGCGGGCAAGGCGCCCGCGCCGGAAACGCGCTTCACCATCGCGGTCATTCCCGACACCCAGAATTACATGGATTACACGCACCAGAAGGCGGAAGGCTTCGTCTTCGACGCAAGCGACATGTTCATCGAGCAGATGGGGTACATCGCCAGTAACCTGAAGAGCGAAGGCGGCGACATCGCCTTCGTCTCGGGCCTGGGCGACGTCTGGCAGCACCAGACGAAAGAGATCGACCCCGATCACGCCGCGCGCGGCTTCAAGCGCGCCCCCAATCCGATCTTCGACAAGCACTTCGCACCGACGCCCAAGGTGGAGACGGTCGAGATGCCGATGGCGCGGCGCGGCTATGAATTGATCGCCGGCAAGACGCCGTTCTCCGTCGTGCCGGGCAATCACGATTACGACGCGATGTGGACGGATTACAATCATCCGCCAAAGAAGGAGATCCGCAGCATGGCCGATGTCGGCATGCTGCATGCGGGCGGCCTGACGAATTTCAAGAAGGTGTTCTCCGACAAGTCAGACTTCTTTCGCGGCAAGGATTGGTATGTCGCCTCGCACGACGACGGCGCCGACAGCGCGCAGATTTTCGAGGCGGCCGGCTATCGCTTCCTGCATATCGGCCTGCAATTCGATGCGCCCAACGCGTCGCTGGAATGGGCGGAATCGGTGATCAAGGCGCATCCGGGCCTGCCCACGATCATCACCACGCACGATTACATGGACAATGAGGGGCGCCGCATCCCCAATCCCGTCATCGACAACGCCGCCGTCGATTCCGAAGACAACAGCCCGCAAATGGTCTGGGACAAGCTGATCAGCCAGCACGATCAGATCTTCATGGTCCTGTGCGGGCACGAGCACGGACAATTCCTGCGAGTGGATGACAATCGTTTCGGACGCAAAGTCTATCAGGTCCTCGCCGATTATCAGGACCGTCATCAGAGCGCGCTCGATGCGGGCGCCAAGCTGCAGCAGGGCGAGGGGATCGGCGACGGCTGGATGCGCTTCATGACCTTCGATTTCTCAGGTCCCGTTCCGCGCGTGATCGTGCGGACCTATTCCACCTATTACAAGCAGGAAAGCGCGAAGACCGCGCAATACGCGCAATGGTACAAGGCGGTCGAGAAGCCCAAGCTGTCGGATGAAGACTTCGTAGGTCAGGATAATTTCGTGATCGAACTCACGGATTTTGCCGCGCGCTTTCAGAAGCCGAATTGAGCAGGAGCGGCGTGCGCCTGCGCGCGCGCCTCAAACCTGAGAACTCGGAACCACGAACGTAATCCCCTCCAGTTCCGGCGTCAGGACGATCTGGCAGGTCAGGCGGCTGTTCGGGCGCACGTCGAGGCAGCCGCTCACCATGTCCTGTTCGTCCGCGCGCGGCGGGGGCGGCGCGACGCCGGCGGGCTCGACATAACAATGGCAGGTGGCGCAGGCCATGGCGCCGCCGCATTCGCCCAGCACGCCGGGGATCAGCGCCCGCGTGGCGCAGCGCATGACGCTTTCGCCGGGTTCGCCGTCGACAATGTGTTCACGGCCCGTCGGATCGATGAAACGCACTTTCATTTTACGCGGCGCCGTTCGGTTGCACGATGAAGCTCTTCGGCCCACGGAACACCGCGCCGACATAATCGATCTTTTGTCCGGGTTTCAGCCGGATGTTCGGGAAGCGCTCGAACACCACGCGCAGCGCCGTCTCCAGTTCGCGCCGCGCCACATGCATGCCGATGCAGAAATGCACATTGCGGCCGAAGGTCAGCAATTCGCGATTGTCGCGCGCCGGATCGAATTTGCGCGGCTCGGGGAAGACTTTCGGATCGCTGTTGGCGGCGGTGATGCCGAACAGGGTCCAGTCGCCTTTCTTGATGTGCACGCCGCCGATCTCGCCGTCGCCGGACGCCAGACGCGGCAGGAACGCGACGGGCGGCTGCCAGCGCAGACCTTCGGCGACCAGCTTCTCGCGGTCCGCGTCGCTCTTTTGCGCCAGCGCGCGCAGTTCCGGGGTCTCCAGAACGTGCGCGAACAGCGAAGAGCCGTTCTTGTAGGCCGTATCCGAACCCGCCGGGAACAACAGCCCGACAAATCCCAGAATGCGTTCGTCGGAGAGTCTCTCGCCTTCGTATTCCGCCGTGGCGAGCAGCGAGATGAAATCGCCGTTCGGATGGGCGCGGCGGTCGTCGATGATGTGCTGCATATAGGCGTCGAATTCGGCCTTGGCGCGCACCGAGCCTTCCGGGTCCCACGGGAAGTCGACCATCTTCAGCGCCCATTGCAGGAACTGGTCCTCGCTGTCGATCGGAATGCCCAGAAGGCGCGTGATCACCAGGAACGGATAGGGGCGGGCGAAGGCGGACACGAACTCAACTTCCGTCTTGCCTTCCATCCGGTCGCAGAGTTCGTGGGCGATCGGCTCCATCAGGCCTTCGACGTAGGAGCGCACCTTGGCGGGCGTGAACAGCGGGTTCACCAGCGCCCGATTGATGCGGTGCTCCTCGCCGGACATGGTCTGCAGCGTCTTGCCCTGGCCGGGCTCGGCGATCAGCTTGTAGCCCTCGGCGGCGTTGAAATGGACGTAATCGTCGAACGCCTCCTTCACTACCTGATGGTCCAGCAGCAGCCAGACGGGCGCGCCGTGATATTTCACGGGGACGACGGGCCCGTGCGCGCGCATTTCCTCGATCAGTTCATGCAGATCGGGCACGTCGTCGTGGGCGAAATCGATATGCGGCATCAGCGGGGTGATTGCGTTCATGTTCGAATCCTCGGCGCTGGCGGGCGCTCAGTCCGGCTACGGCCGCGGAAAGGTGGCACAGACGGGTTATGCTGGAGAAGACGGACAGCGCCAATTTACGGTCCGGCGGAACGATCCGGCCTGACGGGGGGAGAGCGCCCAGATCAGCCCGCCGCGCCTGTCGCTACGCGCCCGCCTTTTTGAGCGGCGGGAACTCCTCGGGACGCAGCGTCTCCTTCGCCAGCAACAGAGCGACGCCAGCTTCAAGGTCAGGTTTGGCCTTGGTGAGGATATCCGCGGCGCTTGTGTGAGCGTTCGCGATCAGCTCGCGCGCCGCCAGATCGATCTCGCGCCGCGTTTGCGGCGAAGCGTCGGCGAATCTGGATTCTATCGAGAGGAATGGCGAGGATTGCGCGGCGTAGGTGCGTTCGCCGATTTGCGGATCCATGCCGAACCGGCTGACCATATCCAGCGCGATCTGTGTGGCGTGCTCGAGATCGTCCGACGCGCCCGTCGAAACGTCGCCTTCAAATATGAGCGCCTCGGCCGCGCGGCCGCCGAGCAGAACGCTGAGACGCTCCTTGAGTTCGTTGAGCGTCATCAGGAAACGATCGTCGGTCGGCCGTTGCATCGTGTAGCCGAGCGCCCCCAAACCATGCGGTACAATGGACACCTTCTGCACGGGGGCGACGCTGGGTAAAGCCGCCGCGACAAGCGCATGGCCCATTTCATGATACGCCACGCGCTCGCGCTCCAGTTTGTTCAACACCCGGCTGCGCTTTTCGAGGCCGGCAATCAGACGCTCCAGCGCGATTTCAAAATCGGCGAACGTGACATTGTCGGCCCTTCGGCGCGTCGCCGCGATGGCGGCTTCGTTGACGAGGTTGGCCAGATCAGCGCCGGCGAAGCCCGTGGTCATGCCGGCGATAGCGTCAAGATCGAGGTCTGGAGCCAGAACAATCTTCTGCACATGCACTTTCAAGATGTCCACGCGGCCGCTGCGGTCCGGCCGGTCCACCAGAACCTGCCGGTCGAAGCGGCCGGGGCGCAACAGCGCCTTGTCGAGAATCTCCGGCCGGTTCGTGGCGGCGAGCAGGATTACGCCGCCGCTGACGTCGAAGCCGTCGATCTCCGCGAGGAGCTGATTGAGCGTTTGCTCTTTTTCGTCGACGCCGCCCATGGCGATTCCAGAGCGGCTGCGGCCCAGCGCGTCCAGCTCGTCGATGAAAATGATGCTCGGGGCGGCGCTGCGGGCCTGGGCGAAGAGATCGCGCACCCGCGCGGCGCCCACGCCGACGAACATCTCGACGAATTCGGAACCGGAAATCGAAAAGAACGGCACGCCCGCCTCTCCGGCGACGGCGCGCGCCAGCAAAGTCTTACCCGTGCCTGGCGGTCCTACAAGCAGGACTCCTTTCGGCGCATGCGCGCCGAGACGGCGGTAGGAGACGGGATCTCGTAGGAAGCCGACCACCTCTTCAAGCTCGCGTTTGGCTTCATCCACACCGGCGACGTCCGCGAAGCGCACTTTTGTGTCGGCTTCGACGAAAAGCTTGGCGCGCGATTTGCCCATACTCAGCATGCCGCCTAAACCACCCTGGGAGCTGAAGCGGCGAAACATGAAGCTCCAGATCACATAGAAGACAAAGGCCGGCAGCACCCAGGAAATAATGGCGCTGAAAAAGGAATTGGGCTGAACGCCCGACACCTTGACGCCCTGCGCCGCCAGTCTGTCGGCGATTTCGGGATCCACGCGTACTGTCGTGAATGATTTTGGCTCATTCTTTTGCGGCGCTTTCAACTTGCCGTCGATCCCATTCGCGCTGACATAGACTTCGCTGATTTTGCCTTCCGACGCCCAGGTTTGAAACTGGCTGTATGGAACGGTCTGAACAGGCTCGATGATTGTGAGCGCCCATTGCACCACCCAGAGAGCCAGGATCGCCGCAAACCAGAACCAGACGGTGAAGTCGCGCTTTCGGTGGCGCGCGTCTTCGTCGTCTTTATGCGGGTCGTTCAGCGGGGGCTTCGGCGCGTCGGGCATGTTCACGGTCTCCTGCGGCGCTTTCGGCGGCGCGATCGCCGCTCAAGCAAGGGCGCGTGCGTGCGCGTGCGTCTTACAGTCGTCCCGCCCCTGGATAGTGCCATATCATGATTTTTGGATTGTGCGGGCCGCCTGAACGCCGATATCCGCGCCTCTTCGATGAGCGGTGGGCGTCAAGACGCCGCCGGGCGCGCATTGCGGGCGCGGCGATTTTCCTGGAAGATCGGCCCCGACGCAGGGCGGCGCGATTTCCGCGGCGCGCGTCAGCGGAAGGGCGAAATCTGATCCGGGCGGCGTACATAACGGCGGGGGCGGCGAGTTTGGCGTTGGCGGCGCTGGGCGCCGTGCTGCCCCTCATGCCGACGACGGTCTTTGTGATCCTGGCGGCGTTTTTCTTCGGCAAGAGCAGCCCGCGGCTGGAGCGCTGGCGTCTGGAAAACCCGGCCTTCGGCCCGTCCATCCGTCTCTGGCGGGACAAGGGCGCCATTTCGCGCAAGGGCAAAATTGCGGCGGGCGCGGCGCTGGCCGTCAGCGCCGCCGCGAGTGCGATGTTTGCGCCATGGCCATGGTCGCTGGCGGGCGTGGCCGCCGGGTTGATCGTGGGCGTCTGGATCTGGTCGCGGCCCGAGGGCTAGGGCCGCTCCAGCGCGCCGCCGCTGGACAATTCGATCTCGCCGATTTTCGCGTTCGCGCCGGCATGGATGGCGCCGCCGGTCGATGCCTCCACATTCAGGGGGCCGTTGACGTTGACGCGCAATTCGCCGCCCGTGGAGGCTTCTGCATCGCCCGCGCCGCAAACCAGGCCGTCCGCGTCGATGCTGGCGCCGGTGGAGACTTCCGCGTCGATCGACTCGCAGGCGCCGCGCAACGTCATCGCCGCGCCGCTGGAGGCTTCCACGCGGAGGGCTTTCGCCTGCAGGCCGTCGGCTTTGATGCGTGCGCCGGCGGCCGCCGAGAGGCTGTCGAGCGTGGGCAGCGTGACTTTCACCAGCGCCCGGCCGCCGCGCCGCCAGAAACCGCTGCGCGCGGGCTCGATGACGAGTTCGCCGTCCTCAACGCGCGTTTCGATTCTGGCGGGATCGGCGCCGGTCACTTCAACGCGGAACGCGGGGCCGATGGCGAGCTCCACGTCCGCAGCGCTGGCGGACACTTCGGAAAAATCCTTGAGCGTGCGCATCTGCGTGCGATCGGCGGCGCCGGTTTCGTAAAGCGCGTCCGCCGAGTCGGAGAAATCCCAGGCGAAATCGCGCCAGAAACCCTTGGAGTAACCTTTGGCGAGAATTTCCGGACCGGCGAGCGCGGCCGCGCCGGAAAAGCTGGCGAGCGCCACGACGAAGCTGATGGCGGCGGTCAGGGCGAGTGGACGGATCATCATGCAGCTCCTAGGCCGAGGCTTCCGCGAGTTTCAGCGCGCGATAGTGCAGGCGCGCATACCAGACGGTCGCGTTGACGAGCCCGATCGTGACGAGCGTGAGAAGCGCAGCGAGACAGATGGCCGCGGCGATCATGCCCAGACCGAACAGGATAGCGGCGAGCGGCCCGCCCGGCGGCGCCGTGAACGGACCGAACGCAAAGACTGCGGCGCCGCCCACGAAAATGCCGATGCTCGCGAAGTAGAGCCCAATGAGGCCGGCCGCCACGGCGAAGATGAAGGGCAACAGAAAAAAGATGTCGAGCGCGCCGAGGCCGAGCAACGCGAGCACCGCCGTCAACGCGCTTCCCGGAGAGCGGCTGGTTTCCCAGCGTGAAAGCCCAGCCTCCACGCGCAATTCACGCGCCAGCCGCGCGGGATCGCCCAGAGCGGCGGCGATCTCTTCCTCGCTGCGTCCCGCTGCGGCGCCATCCGTGAAGTGTGCATCGTAATCGGCGACGATCTCGTCGATTGCGGCCTGCGGCATACCGGCGAGATTGCTGCGCAGGGCGTCGCAAAAAGCCTTACGGTTCATTTCGTCGCTCCAAGAACGATGTTGACGGCGCTGGTGAAGGAATCCCAGTCGGATTTCTGCGCGGCGAATTTTTTCCGGCCCGCGGCGGTGAGGCGATAATATTTACGCGGCGGACCGCTTTCGGATTCCTGCAGATAGGTGTCGACAAGGCCGTCTGCCTGCAGCCGGCGCATCAGCGGATAAATGGTGCCTTCGCCCATATCGATCGCCGCCGTCAGCTGCGCCGCGATGTCGTAAGCGTAGCCGTCCTGCCGGGAGAGGAGCGCCAGAACGCAAAGCTCCAGCACGCCCTTTTTCAGTTGAATCTCGAAGCTCTCAGCCATGAGCTAGCATATAGCGCAAGGTACTGAGTATAGCAAGGTACCTTGTATAAATCTGGCCGTGGCCGCCGCAGCGGCTTCAAAGGGCGTGGGGCATCAATCGGCTACAGGCGTGCGCGCTTATCCCTGGGCGGCGCGCATCGCGGCGATCTCGGCGCGCAGGGCCTGGACTTCCAACAGCAGCTGTCGTTGCACGGCGGCGGGGTCGTCCGGCTTTTTGTCGCCGCTCAAGGGCATCTGCTGCACGGCGTCCACGATCACGCCGATGAACAGATTGATGATGGCGAACGCCGAAATCAGTGTGAAGATCACCAGGAAAATCCATCCGCCCGGGTGGCTGGCGTTCAGGCGGCGCACCGTGTCGCCCCAATTGTCGAAGAACGCCAATTGCATCAGGCTGATCATGGTCTCGCCCAGATTGTGAAATCCCTCCTGGGCGCGAAACAGCGTGGTGGCCATCACGCCGCCGATGAAAAACACGATCCCCATGACCAGCAGCGCCGAGCCGATGCCTGGCAAGGCGTGCGCCAGCGCCTCCACCACGCGGCGCATCTGCGGCACGTTCGACACCAGGCGGAAGACGCGCAACGCCCGCAGGGCCCGCAGCGCCGTGACGTCCGGGATGAACGCCAGATAGCCGGCGCCGACGATCAGAAAATCGAAAACGTTCCAGCCGTCGCGGAAATAGCGTCTCGGCCCCGCGGCCAGAAACTCCAGCGCCAGCTCGACGGTGAAGAGATACAGGAAATAGTGGTTGATCTGTTCAACCAGATGATGCTGCGCATGGCCCGGTCCCATGTGCGCGTCATAGCCGAGCACCACCGCGTTCGCGACCACGCACAGAAGAATGAACCCCTTGAAGGCGCCGCTCCCGGTGACGTGCTGCAGAAACCGGACGCCGCCCTGTCCCTGAGGCCGCGCAGCGGGATCCGCATCGCGTTCGTTCGTGCTCGCTTTCCCCATAATCTCCTCCCAATCGGCCGCACCCGGCGCGTTTTTGAACTGCGCCGGGTGAGCTCGCAAGCGGGAGGCTGTATCACCTCCGGGGATTTAGAGGTCAGTTCGCCTCAGCGCGACGGGGTCAGAAGGATTCCCAGTCGTCGTCCTTGAGCGCCGCCGCCGCCGCATTCGCGCCGGAGCCTTTGGTGCGCGCCGCGAACGCCGCGATCCGCTTTTGCGCGGCCGCGACCGGTTCTTTCCGTCTGGCGGCGGGCGCGGCGCCGTCTTGCGCACTTTGTCGCGTGGAGAAGCGGGAGACGAGGCGGGACAGTTCCTGCGCGTCGCGATTCAGAGAGTGGCTCGCCGCGTTCGATTCCTCGACCATGGCGGCGTTCTGCTGCGTCACCTGGTCCATCTGGTTGATCGCGGTGTTGACTTCGGAAAGGGCGGTGGCTTGCTCCTGCGCCGACGCTGACATTTCAGCGACGAGGGCGCTGATTTCTGTGACGCCCGCCACGATTTTCTGAAGCGCCGTGCCGGCGTTGTCGACCAGCTTCACGCCGACGCTGACCTGTTGCGTGCTCGTCGAAATGAGGCCCTTGATCTCCTTGGCCGCTTCCGACGTACGCTGGGCCAGCGAGCGCACTTCCGACGCGACGACGGCGAAACCGCGTCCTGCATCGCCCGCGCGCGCCGCCTCGACCCCGGCGTTGAGCGCCAACAGGTTCGTCTGGAACGAAATCTCGTCGATGACGCCGATGATCTGCGCGATCTGGCTGGAGGATTTTTCGATTTCGCTCATGGCGGAAACCGCGTTGAGCACGACTTCGCCGCTGGTGTGCGCGTCGCTCTTGGCCACGTTCACGACATCGTTGGCGCGCGCCGAGCCTTGCGCCGTTTTCTTGACCGTGGCGGTGATTTCGTCCAGCGCCGCCGCGGTTTCCTCCAGCGTCGCGGCTTGCTGTTCGGTCCGGCGGGCCAGGTCCTCGGACGCCTGCGCGACTTCCGACGCGCTGGCGGTGATTGCCGAGGCGTTGCGCGAAATCACGCTCAGCGCGTCCTCCAGCTGATCCGCCGTCGCATTGAAATTCTGGCGCAGACGTTCGTAATCGGTCGGGAATTCGCTCTCCAGCCGTGGGCGCAAGTCGCCCTCGGCCAGATATGCAAGCCCGTTGGCGAGCGACTGTACGACGAAATCCTGCGCCGCCGCTTTTTCGGCGCGCTCTTTCTCGACCGCCTGCCGGTCAAGCTCGATCTGCGTGATGTCGGTGGCGAACTTCACGACCTTGTAGGGCTTGCCGTTGAAATCCAGAATTGGCGTGTAGGACGCCTGGATCCACACGTCGCGGCCGTTTTTGCCGATCCGATGGAAGGCCGCCGCGACGCATTCGCCGCGATTCAGGCGCGCCCAGAACTCGCGATATTCGTTGCCCTGCGCGAAGGCCGGCTCGACGAACATCGCATGGCGCTTGCCCTTGATCTCGCTGAGCTGGTAGCCCATCGCGGAGAGAAAGTTATCATTCGCGTCAAGGATGACGCCGTCCATCGTGAATTCGATCACGGCTTGCGTGCGGGCGATCGCCGCCAGCTTCGCCGCCGCCTCATTGGCCGTCGTTTCCGTGGCCGTCACGTCGGTGGCGAATTTCACCACAGCGAACGCCTTGCCGTTCCGGTCGAGGATAGGCGTGTACGTCGCCTGCAGCCAGACGTCCTTGCCGCTTCTGCTGAGCCGGCGAAACTTGCCGCCGATAAATTCGCCGCGGCTCAGCTTGCTCCACATCGCCGAGTAATCGGGGCTATGGACGAAGGCCGGATCGCAGAACATCGAGTGATGCTTGCCGCGGATTTCCTCCAGCGTGTAGCCGACCGCGTCCAGGAACGCCTGATTGGCGTTGAGGATCGTTCCATCCACCTTGAATTCGATGACGGCCGTGGACACCGTCAGCGCCTTCAGGCGTCCTTCATTTATGCGCGCTTCGCTGACGTCGGCCCATTCCAGCGTGTTGCCGATATAGTCTCCGGCGGCGCTTCTGACCGCGCCGACGCTGAGCGAAAACGTCTTGTCGCCGACGGTGATTTCCGTGCGATAGGGCAGGCGGCTGGGGTCGGACAGCAATTGGCGCTGATGACCCGGGTTCTTGTGGAACATGTCGATGCATGTCCCGATCATCTTGTCCGCGCGGAATTGGGGCCAGAGGCGCTGGAACGCCGCTTCGTTTTCCCTGAGCAGACGTTCCGTGGCGGCGTTGACCCGCACGATCCGGAAGTCGCGATCGACCATCATCATCGCGACCGCAGAGGAATCCACGGCGGCGAGATCGTAGCGGTGAAGGGAGTTGGAAGCTTGCTCTTCGGCGTTTTTCGACTTTGCGCCTGACAGAAAACCGGCCATGCTCTATCCTGTGCTTGTAGGGAGAAAGTGATGCGCTAGCGCGGCGCAACAGAAGCGGCGCGCGGGAAGACATCGTTGAGTCTGCGCCATAAGCTGAAGAGCGCATGCATGCGGAAACGGCGGAGCTAAGCTGCCATTCAGTACCTCCCGCGTGTCTGATCGCTTCGTGGGCCGATCATGTTTCTTGAGAGCCGTTGTTAGTCGCCGTTCGTAAACGAACGTAAAAAGCTGCTATTTTGGTTTGTGGTCGGAGGAACGCACGGCGCGGCCGCGGAGTCGAACTGCACGCTTGGGTGGAGTCTGTCGCAGCGGCGCGGGCGACGCGCTCAAAGGCGTCCCGCACAATACCTGAAGAAAGCCGCCAAACTGCGGAAAGAAAAGCGGAAAGGGACGATGAGAAAAGCGCGAAAGAGGGCGCCGTAGTATGAAGGTTGCGCGCAGCTTTGAGTCGCCGGAATTTGCGCCGGACCGCCTTGAGGCAACATTTGTCAAAAACAACGTTTAAGCGAAATAGTGTGCGTTCAGGGGCGATCCGTATACGGAAAAAAGCCGTTCGACGCCGGATTGCGGAGCGACATCTGCGCTATAATTCGCAATGCGAAAATCCTGTCTGGCGCCGCGCGCCATCAATTCGAATCGCCGTGAGCACGATAAAAGAAATCACTTTATCATTTGTGAATGTGTGATGCCAGTTTGCTCGCCGGCGCCGTCGCGCATGTCGCTTAAGTGCGGCTGCGCCTGGATCGGGGCCTTACTGTCGGCTGGGCTGAAGGCGCTGACAGGCGGCAACCTTGCCGAAAGCGGGGGACGGTCCTATATACAAACATCGATCTTGCTGACGATTTTTGTTCTGCGCGCTCAGCCGCCACTACGATCTTCTTTTCAATTTCGAATTGTTCAGCGTTCGGCAGTTCGCCGCGCGCCTCCTTGACGTCGATTTGAAAGGAAAATCGTCATGAACACAGGTACCGTGAAATTCTTCAACCTCCAAAAGGGCTTCGGCTTCATCGTTCAGGATAACGGCCAGCCGGACGTCTTCGTCCACATTTCCGCCGTCGAGCGCTCGGGCATGAATTCCCTGTCCGAAGGCCAGAAGCTGACCTTCGACATCGTGCAGGACCGCCGCAGCGGCAGAAACTCCGCGGACAATCTGCGCGCGGCTTAAGGAGCGGCCGGACGCGCGCTCCGAGCGCCGTTCGGCTTCCCCCCAAGGCAAAAGGAAGCGGCCGGGTTCGCCCGGCCTTTCGCCAGGGAGTGAGACATGAGTTCCAAAAGCTACGCCAATATTTTCAAATCGGCGCCGGAACGCGCCTTATCGAAGTCGGACGCGACTGACCGCGCAGCGCGCGAGATCATCGATCGCGACGCCACCGCGGCGGCCGCGAAAATCGACCGCCTGCGCGCCGCCCGGCTTGCCCGCGAGGCGGAAATGGCCGATCAGGCCGCGAAGCAGCCCGCGTCCGCGAAAAAGCGCCGGAAATAAAAGGGCGGAAAGAAGAAGCCGCAGCGCCCCTGCAGAGGCCAGCGCCGCGCTAAAAGCCCTTGAACTGCATGAACTCGATCACCGTTCCATCGGGATCTTCGCAGCAGAAAACCCGCTGACGCGCGCCCGCGAGGCCGATGATCGTGGGCTCGGAATAGACCCGGAAACCGTGCGCCTTCAGCGTTTCGTAAAGCGGGGTGCAATCCTTCACCTTCAGGCACAGCCGTGCGATGCCCAGCTGCGCCAGGTCGCGCCGCGTGGTCCCGTCGGCGCGGGGCTTCGTCCACTCGATGAGATCCAGCCGCGTGGCGCGGGGATCGTCGCCGAGCGCAAGCAACGCGGCGCGCCCGGCGCAATCCTCAGGGAGATTGAGCACCGGTCCGAGCCCGAGCGCGCCGAAATCGGGCGTGGGCTTTCCATCCTGCTGTGTGAAATCGATGATGCGGCGAAAGCCGATCAGCTCATAGAACGCAAGCGAGCGGTCGAAATCGCTGCAATTGATGTTCACGTGATACATCTGCAGGACGTTCGGCGCGTCGTTCATGTTCGACCTCTCACTCATTGGGGAGTCTAGAGCGCGCTGGCCGCGTTCGCCGGATCGTGCGTATGCCCCGCGAGCTTCATCGCGCGTCGATAGGCCGGGCGCTCGCCGATGCGGTCGAGCCAGGCGCGGATGTTCTTATGCGTCGCGAAATTGATCTGCAGAAAGCCCGCCATCGCGGCGAACGGAAAGTGGCAGAGGATATCGGCGGCGGTGAATTGCGACCCGGCCAGCCACTCGTTCTTGGCGAGCCGCGCATCGACCATCCCGACATGCCGGGCGAAGCGCGCCTTCATGCCCTCAAGGCCCGCGCCTTCGGTGACGCCCGTGAACATCATCATCAGTGGCTGCATGGCGGCCGGCATCAAACCGCCGTTCGAATAATGATACCAGTACACGAAGTCCGGATAGCCGGGCTGACCGGGCGCGATGCGCAATGCGCCTTTGCCGTAGAGGTCGAGTACGTAAGTGAAGATGGCCAGCGATTCCGCCATCGTCACGTCGCCGTCCTGGATCACCGGCGCCTGGCCGATCGGGTGCAGCTGCAGGAACACCGGATGCGCCAGCTGCGTGGCCGGATCGCGCGGATAGGTCTTCAGCTCATACGGCAGACCCAACTCCTCCATGAGCCAGATCACGCGCTCGGATTGCGAGTTCAGCAAATGGTGGACGACGATCATGGCTGGCTCCTCCCGCGTATCTCTCCGGATACGCACGGGAGGAGAGCACAGATCATTGAAACCGTCATCCTAGGCTAAGGCCTGCGTAAGCAGGCCGCATGCCTAGGACCCATAAACGCAGAGCGCTGAGTTTATGGGTCCTAGGTACTCGCACCGCTGCGCGGCGCTCGACCTAGGATGACGGTCGATTGCGTTTCAATGTTAGCGCTCAATCCGGCAGCGCATAGGCGATCACGTAATCGCCCGGCGCGGTCTTCATGAAGGCATGGCCGCCCGCGGCGATGACCACATATTGCTTGCCGGTCTGGCCGGACGTGTAGGTCATCACGCCCGCTTGCGGGCCGGCGGGCAGGCGGCCTTTCCAGAGGAGCTTGCCGGTTTGCGTGTCGAAGGCGCGCAGGTTCTTGTCGATCGTCGCGCCGATGAAGGTCACGCCGCCTTTGCTGACGGCCGCGCCGCCGAGATTGAACACGCCGGGCACGCCGATGCCCAAAGGCGCGTGATCCTCGGTGGAGCCGAGCTTGGTGCTCCAGATGATCTTCTTGGTCTTCAGATCGACGCCGTGGATCTGTCCCCAGGGCGGCGACGTGCAAGGCAAACCGAGCGGCGAGAAGAACGGACCGAAATCCACCGCGTACGGCGTGCCCGATTGCGGCGAGAGGCCCAGATGGCCTTTCTTCAGATCCGACATCGGGCGTTTCTCCGCGTCGGCGCGCGGCACGAGCTGCACGTGCTGCGGCATAGCCGAGGTGTTCACGATCATGATGTTGCGATCGAGATCGACGGCGACGCTGCCCCAATCGATGACGCCGAAATTGCCCGGGAATTGCAGCGTCTTCACCGTGGACGGCGGCGTATAGCGGCCCTGATAGCGCATCGACTTGAAGTCGATCCGGCACCACAGCTGATCCAGCGGCGTCGCGCCCCACATATCCTTTTCGAACAGGGGCTCCTTGGCGAAGTTCGGCATGCCGGTGGACCAGGGCTGCGTCGGCGAATAACGCTCGCCGGGGATGTCGCCCTTGGGCGCCGGACGTTCTTCAACGGCCGTCAGCGGCGCGCCGTCGCGGCGGTCGAGCAGATACACTTCGCCCATCTTGGTGGGCAGGATCAGAGCGGGCGCCGTGCCGGTTTCGGTCTGCGCGTCGATCAGTACGGGCTGCGAGCCGTTGTCGTAGTCCCACAAATCGTGATGAGCGGTCTGGAAGGACCAGCGCACCTGGCCGGTCTTGGCGTCGAGCGCCACGACGGAGGTGGAGTATTTGTCTTCGGCCTCGGTGCGTTCCGCGCCGTAATAGTCCGGCGTGCGGTTTCCGGTGGGCACATAGACGAGGCCCAGAGCCGCATCTGCGCTGAACGGCGTCCAGGCGTTGGGCGTGCCCTGCGTATAGGTCTCGCCGGGCTTTAAGGGCCCCGGATCGGCGCGGCCCATGTCCCAGGCCCAGGCCAGCTTGCCGGTCTCGGCGTCGAAGGCGCGCACGACGCCCGAGGGCATCTGCGTGGACATGCCGTCCAGAACGAAGCCGCCGACCACCGCGACATCGCCCACGATCTGCGGCGGCGAGGTGGAATACTGGAAGCCCGGCTCGAACTGGCCCACGCCTTCGCGTAGATCGATTTCGCCGTTCTTGCCGAAGCTCTGGCAGCTTTGGCCGGTTTCGGCGTCCACCGCGATCATGCGGCCGTCGATCGTGCCCACCAGAATGCGTTTCGGACAATCGGCGACCTTGGCCGTGGTTTCGTAATAGGTGACGCCGCGGCAAACCATCATGGCGACGCCGCTATCGTTCACTTTGGGATCGTGCCGCCATTTCTCCTTGCCCGTGGCGGCGTCGAGCGCGATCACGATATTGTGCGGCGTGCACAGATACAGCGTCTCGCCGACCTTGATGGGCGTCGCCTCGAACATGAAGGCGGCCTTGGTCTCGGGATAGTTTTCCTTGATGTCGCCGGTGCGGTAGGTCCAGGCGACCTGCAGCTTCGAGACGTTCTGCGGCGTGATCTGGTTTGACGGCGAGAAGCGGTCGCCCGCGGCCGTGCGGCCGAACTCGCGCCAGTCATTTCCGGTCTTGTCGACTTCGGCGTTCGACGCGGTGGAGACCGGCTTATCGCCCACGCCGCCATTCGACAGGTAGGCGCCGCCCAAAATCAGGACGCCCGCAATGCCGATGGCGGCTTGCCACATCGGCGCGGCGCGGCGATCGCCGTTCAGCGGCTTCTGCACCCAGGGCGCCAGCATATAGAGCGCGATGGCGAGAGGGCCGCCCACGCGCGGCAGGAGCCGCCAGAAATCCAGCCCGGACTCCCACAGCGCCCAAAGCACGGTCGCCAGGAAGAAGCCGAAATAGATGGTCGCGCCGAGCTTCCGGCCCATGACGATGTGAACGCCCGCAGCGAGGCACGCAATTCCGGCCAGCAGGTAGTAATAAGACCCGCCCAGCGTGAACAGCCGCATGCCGCCAAAGCCGAGCGCCATGCCAACCAGGATCAAAAAGCCGCCGAGCAGCCAGAGGCCGAGCCGATCGAGTTTCATTGCGTTCCCCCCGCAAAAATTCTTGGGCCGTCTGTCGCGGCGCAGTGCGACACTTCATGCCCCTTGCCGCGCTGCATGGTCAATGCGTGAGCCCCCGAACGCCGAAGTCGTTCCGCGCTGACGTGCAATCCGGTTTCAAAGCAACCTAGCGGATAAACGGGACTTTTCATCCAGCCAAGCGCCCGCGGCTTTCGTCAGGCGACAAAACTTTTATGATGCGACGGTGGTCCGTGCATTTGCTGCACTGCACGCGCTTGCGTGGGGGGCGGCTTCGCGGGAAGGTGGGGCGAACACAGGGGACGCAGCATGAAGTGGGAAGGCGGACGGCGGGGCGGCGGCGTTGAGGACCGGCGCGGACTGGGCGGCGGCGCGATGGCGGGCGGCGGCATCGGCGTCGCGGTGCTGGCCTTGCTGGGCTATGTGTTCTTCGGCATCGATCCGAACACCACCACGCAGATCGCGTCTTCGCTGGGCGGCGCCGGCCAGGCGGAGCAGCATGGAACCGTTGGCACGCCGGGCGACAAGGCCGGGCAGTTCGTCGACGTCATCGGATCGAACGTCGACGACGTCTGGTCGAAGATGATCAAGGACTATCAGCCGCCCAAAACGGTGATCTACACGCAGGGCACGTCCACCGGTTGCGGCTACGGTCAGGCCGCGATGGGCCCGTTTTATTGCCCGCTCGACAAGACCGTCTATCTCGACCTCGATTTCTGGCAGGAGATGGAGACCAAGCTCGGCGCGTCCGGCGCGGATTTCGCCAAAGCCTACGTGATCGCGCACGAGTTCGGCCATCACGTGCAGAACCTGCTCGGCACGTCGGATCAGGTGCGTCAGGCGCAACAGCAGGCGCGCAGCCAAGCGGAAGGCAATCAATATTCCGTCGCGCTGGAATTGCAGGCCGATTGCTATGCGGGCGTCTGGGCCGCGCACGCTGCGGAAGTCTCTGGCGGGAAGGTCGCGATGGAGCCGGGCGACCTGGAAGAGGGCCTGAAAACCGCCAACGCCATCGGCGACGACACGCTTCAGCGCAACGCCGGGCGCAACGTCACGCCGGAAGCCTTCACGCACGGCACGTCGGCGCAGCGTGTGGAATGGCTGCAAAAGGGCTACAAATCCGGCGACCCGAACCAGTGCGATACGTTTAGCGGGTTGTGAGAGCGGGGTTAACCTCTTTGGCCACGGCTTTCTTCTGAACGACCGATTTGCTAAACTCAGTTGATTAGCGTCCTCGGCCGCAAGATTGATGCCGTGCCAGAAGACTCGCTCAGCTCACGGATCGCATCGTACATTCGTCCTTCGACGTTGCTCCGCGCTTAGTTTGTTGTGCGCTTC
>CAYNCS010000052.1:0-21148 GCA_964395875.1 uncultured Caulobacteraceae bacterium
TCACCATCTTGATCATCAGATCGGTGCCGATATTGCCCGATCCAATGATCGCCGCTTTGATTTTCGCCATTCTCAGGCCTTTCTGTAATTAAAGCTGACCTCGCCGACGCCGCCAATGACGGCGCGAACATGATCGCCAGGGATGAGCGCGATCATCGGTCCCAACGCACCAGCCAAAACAATCTGTCCCGCGGTCAAAGGTTCGCCACGCGCCGCGAGCGTGCGGGCCAGCCAGGCGGCAGCGTTCAACGGATGGCCAAGCACCGCAGCGCCGGCGCCCATCGACACGACCTCGCCGTTGATTTCCATGACCATGCCGCAACTCCACAGGTCCAGGCCACGCAATGGCCGTCCCTCATCGGCCAACACAAAGAAAGCTGATGACCCGTTATCCGCCACCGTATCCGCAAACGTGATTTTCCAATCCGCAATGCGGCTGTCCACGATCTCGATCGCCGCGTGAACGCTGCTGATCGCCTCGGCGACCATTTCCGGCGTCGTATCGAGGCCGGGTAAATCCCGCCCCAGCACAAAGGCGATTTCCGCTTCCGCCTTGGGCTGCAGGGCTCTCGCAGGGTCCAGTACCCCGCCGTCCGAAATCTGCATGTCGTCGAACAGAACGCCGAAATCGGGTTGGTCGACGCCAAGCTGCTTCTGCACCGCTTTCGCCGTCAGCCCCGCCTTCCGGCCAACAATACGGCGTCCCTCCGCCTCCCAGAAGCGGGTGTTCAAAGTCTGAACCACATAGGCGCCATCCACATCGGTCGCCGCCAATGCGTCCCGCAAGGGGCCGACAGGACCATCCGTGTACGCCGCACGCAAACGCGCCGCCGCGGCGGCCAGCAATTCCGTCATGGAGCCTCCTCCAATATGTCGGCTCCCGTCTTACGCTTTGCCCGCTATGCTTGCGAGTGGACTAAATTGAGTTTCTATCACATAGTGATATATTCTTTGGATCCGGCTTATGACCGCAAAAGCGACGCAATCGATCGAAAAGTCCCTCTCACTGCTTTCCGAAATCGTAGCGAGCGAGGGCAGGCGCTCCGCGTTGACTCTTGCCGATCAGGAAGGGCTGCCGCGCGCAACGGCCCACCGCATTCTCGGCGCGCTTACGCGCCGGGGGTTCCTCACCCGCGTCGGCCATGGCCGTTATCTGGCAGGCCCCACGCTTGTGCGCCTCGCCAAACACGCGGACCTGTCGCGCACGCTTGAACTCACGGGCCGCCCGATTCTGAAAACGCTGGCGCGGGACACCGGCCTGACCGCGCACCTTGGCATATTCGAGGGCGATATGGTGACCTATCTCGCAAAGGCGCGAGGGCGCCGTACCGAACTGTTCACTAAAGAGGGCATGCAGCTGGAAGCCTATTGCTCCGGGATCGGCAAGATGCTGCTCGCCTGCTTGCCCAAAAATGAGCGCGAACACTATCTCGCCAACGGTCCGTTCGTGGCGCTGACGCCGTACACGATCATCGATCCGGACATCTTGCGCAAGGAACTGGCGAAGACGCGGCGGCGGCGCTTTGCACTCGACGATCGCGAGATTGACGCAGACCTGCGGTGTCTCGCCGTTCCGGTTTTCGACGACGATGGCGCCGCCGTCGCGGCCCTGTCGATCTCGGCCCGCGGCGCCGACGGTCCGCTCAGGCATCTGCCGCGGCTGCAGAACGCGGCAAGTGCACTCGAGCAAAAACTCTACGGCCGCGGCGCTTGAGCGTCAGCCCTCAGCGGCGACGCGATTCTCAATGGCGCCCAGGCCGTCGATCTCTACGCGCACGACATCCCCCACTTTGAGAAAGGAACCCGACGCTCCACCGACGCCGGCCGGCGTTCCCGTCGCCAGGATGTCGCCCGGCTCCAGCGTCATTACCGTCGAAAGATACGCGATCTGGTCGTAGATCGAATAGATCATGTCGCTGGTGCAGGCTTGCTGCCGCATGGCGCCGTTCACCGTCAGGCGCATGTGCAGGTTCATGGGATCTTCGATTTCGTCCGCCGTGGTGATCCATGGACCAATCGGCCCATGTGTATCAAAAGACTTTCCCAAGGTGAAGGTCGGCGAGCGCGCCTGCCAATCCCTGACCGAAACGTCATTCACCACAAGATAGCCCGCGATGACCTCACGCGCGGATTCCCGCGGCACATGACGGCAGCGCCGGCCGATCACCACACCCAGTTCCGCCTCGTAGTCCAGACGTTCTGAGACTTTCGGCAGATCGATCGGCGCGTACGGGCCGTTGATGCAGCTCACCTGTTTGTTGAACCAGAACTGATGCTTTGGCCGCGGCACGCCCACGGCTTCGGCTTCTTTCGCGTGGTCTTCGTAATTCATACCGATCGCCAGGAATTTCTGAGGGTCGTCAATCGGCGCCTCGAGCACGACCTCAGTTAACGGATAGCCGTCACCCTGCACATGTTCCAATGCAGGCCGCAACTCCGGCAAACGCGCAAGAAGCGTTCGCATCGACGCGCCGCAATCAAGCGTAGTAGACAGATCACTGATGCGATCGCCGACCACTTTTCCAAGGCGGACAAATCCGTCCCTGGAGTATCGCGCCAGTTTCATTCCTTGCCTTCCTCAAACAAAATCGCCGGCGGATTGATATCGGCCCGCCCTTTTGGCCGTCGGTTTCTCATTGGGCTTTCAACGCAAAAGCCGCCGCGCGCTCACCCGCGATTCGTCCAAAGACCGCGCCCGAGGTAAGACCGGCGCCGCCGGGATATCGCTCGTAATACAGGCCACCAACCATTTCCCCCGCAGCGTAAAGCCCAAGCATCGGGGCGCCAGCTTCGGACAGAACTTCCGCGTTTGGCGAAATGCCGACGCCGCCATAGGTCAGCGTAACGCCGCACACCACTTCATAGGCGACGAAGGGCGGCGTCTCGATCGGCAAAGCCCAATTGCTCTTGTTCGGCCGAAGGCCACGCGTGCTGCGCGCGTCCTTGATCGCGGGATTGAACGCCGCTTCGCCATCAATCGCCGCGTTGAATTCGGCGATCGTGGTCAGGAAGCCTTCGGCCGACAGGCCCTCCAGGCGCGCCGCCAGTTCGGGCAGGCTTTGCGCTTCGACTTTCGCGGCGCCCTTGGTGCGATATTCCTCGGGCAGCAGGTGCGCCACCTGCGCATCGAAAATCTGCCATGCCTTGCCGCCAGGTTGCCTGGCGACCTCAGCGCCCATACGGGAATAAGTGTAATTGCGAAAATTCTCACCCTCATCGATGAAGCGCTCGCCGCGCGCATTCACGACGACGCCCAGCGTGAAATAGTTTTTCTGCTCGTTGAGCTTTGCGAGATCGCCGAAATCGCCGGCGTTCGCATCGAAAAACACGCTGTGACATCCGGACCAATGACCAAACGCGCGCGCGCCCTTGCGCAACGCCGCCTCGATCGCCGCGCCGGTGTTGAAGCGCGTGCCGCGCGGCTTGGCCAGATCCCACCCGGGCCCAAGATAACGGGCGCGCCACGCCGCGTTTGCATGATAGCCGCCCGCCGCGAGAATGACGGCCGGCGCGCGCAATGTGACGTCGCCGTCCGGCGTTTGCGCAAGGACGCCACACACCCGTCCACCTTCAGCGATCAGGTCGACGATCTTGTGATTGTAGATAATCTTTCCGCCAAGCGTGTCGACGCGCGTCAGCAGCGCGTTCACCAGCCCCAGCCCGCCACCGGACGCCTCCAGAACAAGATTGCCCCAGAAGACGTGTTTGCCGTCCGACTTGTAACTCTGACGTCCGTAAATCGGCACGAAGCGCACGCCCTGGCGCCGCATCCATTGCAGCGTCGGCAGGCTCTGGCTGGCGACGATCTCGATCAGGTTTGGATCCGCGCGATAGCGGCTGAGCTCGGCGAGGTCGCTGAAGAATTCCGTCTCCGGATAAGCGCCGAAGTCCGAAGCCGCCTCCTCCGCTTCGCTGATGTCGGCGAGCGACTTCAGTTGCTCCACGCCATCAAACGCGAACCGGAACGCCCCCCCCGTAAAGGCGGAATTGCCGCCGCGCTGCTCCTCCGGTGCGCATTCCAGAATAAGGACGCTGGCGCCCTTCTCGAGCGCGGCGATCGCGGCGCACAATGCGGCGTTTCCTGTTCCGACGACAATGACGTCCGCGTGATCGGCCACTTCAGTCGACCCAGAGACCGCCATTGACGTCCAGAATCTCGCCGGTCACGAAATCCGCATCGTCCGAACAGAGATAGGCGCAGGCAGCGGCGACATTTTCCGGCCGTCCAAGTCGGCGCTGTGGAATGACGTCGCGCAATTGATCCGGAAAGCTCTTCGTCATCGGGCCGGCGATCGGCCCCGGCGCGACCGCGTTAACAGTGATGTTCCATTGCGCCGCTTCCTTGGCGAGGGACAACGTCATCGCGTGAACGCCAGCCTTGGCGGCGGCGTAGGCGGCGTTCGCCGCACGCGCCAATTCGTTCGGATCAAGCCAGGGACGCGGATTGCCGCCGTTCTTGGCGACCACGGACCCGATATTGATGATGCGGCCGCCGCCCTGGGCGCGCAACGGACCGAGCGCCGCCTGACAACACAGGAATACGCCGCGCAAATTGATCGCCTGCACGCGCTCCCACTCGTCAAGCGTAATGCTCTCGAATGCCCCGGCGGAGGTGATTCCGGCGGCATTGACCACGCCGTTGATGCGCCCGAAAACCCGCATAGTCTGCTCGAACAGGCTTGAAACGGCGCCCGGATCGCGAACGTCGACCGCCCACGCCGCGCTTCCGCAAAGTTCCGATTCGAGATCTGTGGGCGCGATAATGTCCGCCAACGCAATCAACGCACCGCACGACGCCAGCCGGCGCGCCACCGCCGAGCCGATCACGCCGCCAGCGCCCGTCACGACAAAAACGCGACCGCGCAAATCCGTGAAATCTTCGCGGCGATCCTGAATGGTCATCTCAGACCACGCCCGCTGCGTGCAACGCCGCCCGCCGGCCGAACACCGCGCCGCGCAGAACCGAAGTCGAGCCGGTATAGGTGCGGTAATACAGGCCCATGATCTCGCCGGCGGCGTAAAGTCCGCGGATCGGTTCGCCGTCCTGATCGAGTACGCGCGCATGCGCGTCTACCTTCAAGCCGCCAAATGTGAAAACGTTTGCCGAAATGATGGGGTAAGCGAGGAATGGTCCCTTATCCAGCGGGCGCGCCCAATTGGATTTTGCCGGGAACAAGCCAGAAGTGGCGAGGCTATCGCATTCCAGCGGCTTGAACGCGCCTGGCAGACACGCGCTGTTATATCCGTGCACCGTCTCAGCCAGCGCCGCGGCTGGTACATCCAGATTCGATGCGAGCGCCTCGATAGTCTCCGCCTCAATGGGCGCCTGATCGGATCGAACGGCCTTGCGCCAATTGGGCACGTCATGGATCTTCGCGTCGAAGATCGCATAGGCGATGCCATCGCGTTGTTCGTAAATGCGGCGCGTCACACTCTCATAATGCGCGTCCACCGTCCCTGGCGCTTCGTCCGTGAAGCGCTGACCGTCCTTGTTCACCAGAATCCCATACGGGAAAAGAAAGATGGCGGGCTCTGCGACGCCAGAACGGGGATCGATCGGCTCCGCATGATAGGAACCGAAATCTCCATTCGGCGCCGCGCCGACGTCCAGCGCCATGCGGATGCCTTCGCCCTTGTTGTAATGGCCGCCGCGCGCCACGGGCCGCAAGTTCACAGCGCGCGGGCCGAGATATCGCGCCAGCATCTCCGCATTGCCTTCGAACCCGCCGCACGCGAGCACGATTTTCGGCGCGCGCAGAATCTTTGCGCCGCTTTCCCGGGATCGCACGTACAGCCCAGCGATCTCGCCGTCAGCCCGTTCCAGGCTGAGCGCGGCCGTTTCAAAATGGAACCGCACGCCCTGCGAGCGGCACCGTTCCGTCAGCGTTTCGATGAACGCCAGACCGCCGCCGACCGGCAGCAAACGCGTCGTCGTCGTGGTGAGAAACGCCGTCGGAAGGAAGTCGAACTTCACGCCCGCCCGTTCGAGCCAGCGCAAAGTCGGCCCGGCCGAATCCGCGAAAGTCGAGAGAACCTCGGGGTCGAGCATGGATTGCGAGCGCGCAAGCGCCGACCACGATTCGTAATCGCGGGCCGTTTCGGCGACGATGCTCGGGTCCGTGTAACCACCGGCGTTCGCCAGAAAGTGATCGACGAAATCGTGCGCGACCTCGTCCATGCTTTGCATGCGGAGGTAGGCCTCCGTGTAACGGGTGTTTCCGCCGTGCTCGCCTTCCGGCGCGCGTTCGACAAGCGCCACGCGCAATCCGGCTTCAGCGCCGGACAACGCTGCGCTCAAGCCAGCTATGCCGCTCCCGACGACGATCAGGTCGAATGCTTCAATCATCCCGCGCCGTCCCGGTACTTGGTCTCAAGCGCGTCCCAGAATTGCTTCGAAACGGCGTCTTGCCGCTCCTCGAACGACGCCAGGCGATCTTCCATGCCAGACAAGCTGCCGTTGCGCTTCAACCCGCTCAGAACTTCGCGCGCGCCACGCAAAGCCGCCTGCAACGCCGCATTGGCGTAAAGCGCCAGTGAAAAGCCCATATCGGCAAGCGCCTGCCGGCCAAGCTCCGGCGTCTTTCCGCCGAACACCACATTGGCGAGCTGCGGCAAAGGCAAGGCGCCAATGCGCGCCATCTGGGTGCGGTCCACCGGGGCCTCGACGAAATTCATGTCCGCGCCGGCTTCCGCGTAAAGCGCCGCGCGTTCCAGCGCCGCTTCGATTCCATGCGCCGCGAGCGCATCGGTTCGCGCAATAATCACGAGGTTTGCGTCCTGGCGGGCGTCAACCGCCGCCTTGATCTTCCGCACCATGTCCGCGGCGGGAATGACCTGCTTGCCGGAAAAATGGCCGCAACGTTTCGGGAAAATCTGATCTTCGAGTTGAATCGCCGCGGCGCCGGCGCGCTCCAACACACGCACGGTCCGGTACGTGTTCACCTCGTTGCCGAACCCTGTATCCGCGTCGACGATCAGAGGCAGGGATATGGCGTCGGCGATATGAGCGACCGTGCGGGCGACGTCGTCCAACGTCGTGAGCCCGATATCCGGCGCGCCGAGCTCCATATTGGCCACTCCCGCGCCCGTGACGTAGGCGCATTCGAAACCCAGATCCTCGATCACCCGCGCGAACAACGCATTCGCCGCGCCCGGCGCAATCGTTGCATCGCGCCGGTTAATGATCGCCCTGAAACGTTCCGTCGATCGCATCAGGCCGCCCGCAGATCATTTTCCATGCCGCTGATGTCCGAGACGGCGCCAAAGACAGGAATGATTTTGTCGAGCGAAAAGGCGTGCCATTCCGGATTCGGCGCGGCACAGCAATCGCGCAGCGCCACCGGAGCAAAGCCTGCATCGTCCGCCGCCCGGACCGCGCTCTCAACAGCGAGGTTCGTGGCGACGCCGCCGAGATACAGGCGCTTCACGCCGGTCTGCGTCAACCAATGCAGCAACGGCGTATTGTAGAACGCGTTCACGCACTGCTTGGTGATGACCAACTCACCATCCTGCGGCGCGACCACCTCAGGAAACTCTGTTCCCCACGTTCCCAGGATAGCGGCCTTGTTCTTCTTCAACCCGTCGATGCGCGGCGCTTGACTCAAGCAATCCAGATAGTCGGCCCGGAAGCCAAGTCGAACGTGAATGATCGAAAGACCCGCCCCGCGGGCGACCTGCAGCGCGCGGGCGGCGTTGTTCAACACATCGCCGTCCGCAGCCGCCTTCGCCAGACCATGCGCACCGATCTTCCCATTGGGATCGACCATCTCGTTTTGAAGGTCGAGCAGGATCAAGGCGGATTTCACACTCATTAGTACCTCGCAGCAAACCGAACGCCGTACGTCGCGGGCATGCCTGCGAAACGCCCGGAGACGTCCGCAATCTTGTAGGCGTTGGTCCAGTAATATTCGTCGGTGACGTTGCGGCCCCACAGGGTGACGGTCCAACGCTCATCCGGGGCGCCGACGCCCGCGTGCAGATCAAGCAGCGTATAGGAATCGATCGCCAGCGTTGCATAATCGCCGAGCGCACCATTGGTCTTGGAGCGATAGGTGACGTTGCCGCCCACATTCGCCGCCAGTCCGGCCAGCGTCCAGGAATATTCCGCGCCCGCATTCACCTGCCAATCAGGCGTGTTCGGGAAGGCTTCGCCCTTGAAATTCCGCAGCAGGCCGAACGGATCGTAATCCGCATAATCGCCGATTTCGGAATCGATGTACGTGGCGCCCAGGTTGAGCGAGAGTCCGTTCATAGGACGCCATTGAACGTCCAGTTCCGCACCCGTGATCGATGAGTCCGGAACATTGTTCAGCCGGTTCAGCGGCCCGAAAATGTTCGGCGTCAGAACAACGCTGCCCAGAACCTGTTTGTCGGTGTAGTCGTAGTAAAAGACGGCGCCGTTCAACTGAATCGCCTGATCCGGCAATTTGGCCTTGAAGCCGAGTTCGTACGCCAGCACGTCTTCCTGGGTGACCGGCGTATATTGCGCGGTCGACGTTGCGGGCAGCAAAGGGAAACTGCCGGACTTGAAGCCGCGGCTGACATTGCCGTAAAACAGAACGTCGTCGTTCAGCTTGTAATCGGCGCCGACGCGCCAGGAAACGTTATCCTCGTCCAGTTTTTCCTTGCTGAGCGCGGGAACCAGGGCCGCATTCAGCGTCGTGCATTCCGTGAACGCGTAGGATGTGCCGAGGATGATGTTCAGCACCGTGCCCAGGCTGCCATTCGCCGTATCGCTTGTGCAGCCGGAGAAATCGATCGAGGAATCCGTATAGCGAAGACCGC
This sequence comes from uncultured Caulobacteraceae bacterium, assembly GCA_964395875.1. GTDB lineage: Bacteria > Pseudomonadota > Alphaproteobacteria > Caulobacterales > Aquidulcibacteraceae > JBEVJO01. The sequence continues at coordinate 8,785 of CAYNCS010000052.1, forward strand.
CGTGCAGCGTGATCTGATCTGTGAGATCATAATCAAGGTTGCCGAAAACGGCTTTGTTTTCGAACCGCTGGTTCGTGAAGTTCCGAACGTCATCGGGCGTCGGCACCCCGAACACAATGTTGAAGGACCTGAATCCGGAGGCGTCCACCGCACGCAAGGTTTGGGTCTCGCGAACGCGGTTGTTTTCATAATTGGCGCCGACGAGCCAGTGCAGCTTCGACTCATTCAGGTCGCCCGACAGGCGAAGTTCCTGAGAAAACGCGTTGATGCTGCCTTCGTCGCGCGTGTCGACCATCTCCAGCGTCGTCGCATCCGGATCGACGAAATCATCCTGCTCATAGTGCGCAACCGATGTGAGAGAGGTCAGCTTCACCGCGTCCGTGAGATCATAGTCCACGCGCAGCGCGCCGCGATACATCTGATCGTCCCGCGATGGATTCCGGGCGCTCGACCAATCCGCCGAACGCGCATCGTTCGTCACCAGCGGAAGGGTAGCCAGCGTCGGATTCACGAATGGCGGCAACAGCGGATTGACGGCGATCAGCTGCGCCGCTTGGGCGTCCGATTTGTCCGTAAAGGCGTCCAGGCTAAACGCCAGGCTCAATTTATCGGTCGGCGTCCAATCAAGCAGGAACCGGCCCTGGGTGAAATCGCGTGCGCCGTTTTCGCGCGAACCCGTCGTGCTGCGCTGCCAGGCGTCGCCGCCTTCGTGGCTCAGCGCCAGACGAACGGCGAGCGTATCGGAAACCGGACCGCTGACAAAACCACCCAGCTGATACGCGCCGTAATTGCCATAACTCGCGTCGATTCCAGCTTTAAGCGTCTGCGTCGGTTTGGCTGCAATGTAGTTCACCGCGCCGCCGGTGGAATTTGCACCGAAGAAAAGACCTTGCGGTCCTTTCAGAATTTCCACGCGCTCCAGGTCGAACGCCGAGCCGCGAGTCATCGTCGCGAACGTCAGCGGCGCTTCGTCCTGATACACCGTAACGGCGGGCACTGCGCCGATGCTGTAATCGTAAAAGCCGATGCCGCGAATGCTGTAGACCGGCGCGCTGTACGTGGATTGCGCAAACGTGAAACCCGGAACGACGCGCGCAAGATCATCCGTGCTGCGCACGCCGAGAACCTTCAAATCATCGCCGCCGATCGCGTTGATCGACATTGGAACGTCGTTGATGGATTCCGAGCGCTTCGTTGCGGTGACAATAATGTCCTGACCGTCGGCCTCCGCCGCATAGGCGCTCACAAAGCCAAGGCCAACAAATGACGCCGTAGCCAAAAATACAGCATGCTTGAAGAAACGCATGATCCTCCCCTGTGCATCATATTTTTTGGTCGTCCGCATCGCTGCACGGACGACATCTGCCGCAATTCGCGCTAGAGGTTTTCCCTAGACGTCTCCCTTTCGGCGCTGCTTTGACTTAGCCGCGCTCTATCCCGACCGGCGTCACGAACTCCTCGATGTCTCGAAGGCCTGCCCGGTTTCCCAATGGGTACTGCGCAAGGGGGGTATCGCTCAATACGATATAACTCGATAGCTATTATTGATATCGTCGATATGCGAAAATACCGGCGACTTCAACGCTTTGAAGTCCGTTTTACGCTGCGCTTGACGGAGTCGCGGCCGACTGGCGTTGTGTCGTATGCGGACCATTCACGCGTAATCTCGGCCATCGCCCTGCGCATCCATGAAAGAATTGGATCTTGCGTGCGCGCGGGGCGCCACACCTGCGTGATGTCGAGCTGCGGCATGGGCACGGGCGGCTCGATCCACTTGATCGGCCATTGCTCTGCAAGGCTCACCGCGAGACGTTTCGGCATGATTGCAACCGTTTCGCTGTTCGATACAATTCTGGGAAACACCAGATAATCCGGCATCGTCAGGCGATAATTCGCTTCGCTTTCCACATCCTCCCAGAACATGGATTCGTGGTTGAACGTCACGCGCGGCAACGCCGAATACCCCACATGGGCCAGGCGCATGAACGCGTTGGCGTCCATACCGTCATACATCGCAGCGTTGTCTTTTGCTGCAATGCAAACATACGAATCCTTATACAGGCTCTGGTGTTTCAGCCCCGAAACGCGCAACGCATCATAGGGGAAAATGAAAAGATCGACGTCCGGCAGACTGTTGCGATTGACGATCTGCGGTTTAATTCCGACGAAGTCGAAAACCACATTCCGGCCCTCCGCCTTCGCGCGCTCGATCAGCGGCCCGCCATAGAGCGCCACGATGTAGTCCGCAGTTGCAATAACCACCCGGCGTTCGACGTCCGACCGGCTGCCATGCGATTGCTCGAGCAGCGCCCGCGCGCCGTCGAGGATGTGAACCACCTCCGGCATCAGCTGGTTACCCAATGGCGTCGGCACCATTTCATGCCCGGACCAGACGAAGATCTTGTCGTCCAGCTGCTCGCGCAGCCGGTTCAAAGCGGCGCTGATCGTGGATTGCGCCAAATTCAGCCGGCGCGCCGCCAGACTGACGCTGCGCGTTGTCCAGATCGCCTCCATCACGATCAAGAGGTTGAGGTCGAAGTTCCTGAGTTGCATCGGATCGCTCCAATCGGCCTCATCAATAATGGGTATCGAGATATATCGGATTGCTCAATAGCACCGTCGCTTTCATCTTCATAGGCGTCAATCGGCCCCGTCCAATGCGGGCCGGCGAGAGAATGGAACGCTGCGGCGTTCGTGAGGGAGGCGCGATTCCTGCCGCCTTGAGACCATGACGCGACGGCTCAGCGCCGTTGCTTCATCGCTCAGTGCAAGGATCGCCGTCGCCAGGATGGAAGCGATATGACTGGCTTGAAAAGTCTCAACTACGCGGTTTTCTCCGTCAGCGATTTCGACGCTTGGCGCGACTTCGGCGAAAATATCGCCGGCATGCAGTTTTCTCCGCGCGCCGACGGCTCCGCGGGTCTTCGCATGGACGAATACGATTATCGTCTCCTGCTGGAACAAGGCCCGGACGATGACATCGCGGCCGCCGGTTGGGATCTTGGATCCGCTGAAGCCCTTGACGCCTATGTACACGCTTTGAACGCCAAAGGCGTCCCGGTTCGCCGCGCCGACGATGCGCTCGCGGAAAAGCGCGGCATCGAAGCGCTCTATGTGTGCAATGACCCGAATGGGTTTCGCCACGAATTTTGTGCGAGCCGAAAGCCTTCAAGCGCACCCTTCGTATCCCGGACGCTGCGCGGCGCCGGCTTCAAAACCGGCGACCTCGGCGTTGGGCATATTCTGCCTGTCGCACGGGACTACCAGGAATCCATCGCGTTCTATCGCGACAAACTAGGCCTGCTGTACAGCGACCGCATCATTCAGCAGGTCGCCCCGGACATTACGGCGGACGCCATGTTCTTTCATACGGAAACCGGCCGTCACCATTCTCTGGCCACCGGACAATTCCCGTCTGCGAAACGCCTTAACCACCTGATGGTCGAGTATCTCGACATGAACGACGTCGGCGCCGCCTACGATCGCGCCGTCGCAGCGGACCTGCCGATCGTCCTGGAGCTGGGACACCATCCCAACGACGAGATGTTCTCGTTCTATGTGCGCACGCCGTCAGGATTCGGAATCGAACTGGGCTGGGGCGGCATCGTGATCGACGATGCGCACTGGACGCCCAGGATCCACGACCGAATGAGCGACTGGGGTCACAAACGCCGCATGCCCATGATCGCGTAATCGACTGGCGAAGGAACTCTCTATGACAGTTTGGCTGGATTTTATGGGCGCGGAGATTCGCTATGTCGACACTCCGACATACGGACTCACGCGCATCGCCGAAGCGGGGAAAGGCAACAAGGAAGCGTTGTTCCTGATGCACGGCATCGGCGGCCACATCGAAGCCTATTCCAAGAACGTGGTGGCGTTGGCGAAGGACTTCCATGTGATTGCTTTCGACTTCGTCGGCCACGGATATTCCGCCAAGAAAATGGACGTCGACTACACGCCCGCCTCCTATGTCGAGCAATTGCGCGAGCTGATGGACGCAATGGGCGTCGAGAAAGCGCATCTCGAAGGCGAATCTCTCGGCGGCCTGGTGGCCGGCATGTTCGCGATCAAATACCCGGAACGCATGCTGCGTCTGATCCTGAACACCGCGGGCGGCATTCCTATCGTTTCGGAAAAAGGCCGTCAGGATCTCGCGAACCTGGCCGCATTGTCCGCCAAGAATGTGGGGCAAGCCCCCACCTTCGAGAGCGTACGCTCGCGCATGCAATGGCTCATCTTCGAGGGCAATTGGGGCATGCTGACGGACGAACTCATCAATATCCGTCTCAAAATCTATTCCCAGCCGGAATTCCAGAAATCAGCGCCGCTCGTGATGGCGCGCCTGAACCGCGTTTCCAAGGAAGGGGGCGCGCCGGACCAGATGCCGCTCGAGGACATTCAAGCCGAAACGCTGATGTTCTGGACCACTCACAATCCTATCCATGACGTTGCAGCGGCCGAAGCAGCCCTGCCCCGCCTCAAGCGCGGCCAATTGTACGTCATGAAAAAGGACGCCGGCCACTGGCCGCAATACGAAGGGGCGGAAGAGCACGACGAGGTCGTGACGCGATTCCTGAAATCGGGAGCCGTGTGATGTCGAGCGAGACGCTTGCGCAAATCTTGGATCAGCAAGAACGCCCGGCGTCCACCTCGGCGGATGCGTTCCGCCAGGGCATGCGCCTGCTCGCGGGCGCATGCACGATCATAACCTCAGCGGCTTACGGCGCGGGCGCGTGCGAATGGGCAGGCCTGACGGCAACGGCCGTCGTCTCGCTCAGCGCGGCGCCCCCGCGCCTTCTGGTGTGCGTGAACCGAAACGTTTGGGCGCACGGACTCATTATGAAAACCGGCGCGATGGGCGTGAATGTGCTGTCGACCGAAAACGCGGCTCTCGCGACGAGATTCGCCGGCGGCCAATGCGACCCCAAGGAAAAGTTCGCGGAAGGCAAATGGGTTCTGGGAACTTCAGGGGCGCCGCTCCTGGCCGATGGGCTCGCCTCATTCGACTGCCGGGTCGGTGAAATCGTCGCCGGCGCATCGCATGACATTTTCATCGGGGACGTGCTGTCCGTCCGCGTCGCGGACGAACCCAAATCCCCGCTCATTTATTTCAACGGGAACTTTCTCAGTTAAGTCTAGGTAGAGGAAAGGAAGGGCCAATGGCGTCTGTTGCAGCCATCAACGCATCCGCAGGAAGCGTCCCAACACCAGAAGAATTGGTGGCGCGCGCCCGTGCGATGATTCCAATGCTCCGCGAGCGGGCGGATGAGGTTGAAAAGGCGCGTCAGGTGCCGCGCGACATCATCGACGAATTCCGTAAAGCCGGGTTTTTCAGAATATTGCAGCCCGCGCGCTGGGGCGGTTACGAAATGAATCCCGTAGTGTTCATGCGCGTTCTGGGAGAGCTCGGCCGCGGCTGCGGCAGCAGCGCCTGGAACATGATGATCCTGGGCGTGCACAATTGGGAGTTCGGCCTTATGGGCGCTCGCGCCCAAGAGGATGTCTGGGCCAACAATCCTGAAACGATCATCGCTTCATCTTACCCTCCAGGCGGAACGACCACCCGCGCCGAGGGCGGCTGGATCTTGAACGGCCGCTGGCCGACCTCCAGCGGTTGCGACCACGGCGAATGGGCGTTCATCGGCGGTTTGAAGAAAAACGAAAAGGGCGAATTTCTGGATCGCCTTGCGCTCCTCGTCCCCCGCAAGGATTACGAGATCATCGACGACTGGCATACGTTCGGCCTCGCCGGCACGGGCAGCAAGAGTCTGATGCTGCGTAACGTGTTCGTGCCGGACCATCGCACGCACTCCATGCTCGATTACAGCATGTCGGATCGCGGCGCGATGTATCTCTTTCCGTTCAACATGATCTTTTATTCCTCGGTCTCGGCAGTCATTCTGGGCTTTGCGCAGGGCGCCATCGATATCTTTATCGAGCAAATGAAAGTGCGCACCGACACGGGAACCGGCGCCGCGACGGCGATGAGCCCCTATGTTAAGGACCGTCTTGCAAACGCCGTCGCCAAGGTGCGGTCGTCACGCGCTCGTCTTGAACAGATGATGGCCGAAACGACGAAGACGGTGCTGCGCGGCGAATTGGTGAGCACGGAAGATCGGGTGCATTATATGCTCGACTCCGCACGAGTCGGCCGCGAATGCGAGGAAGCTGTCTTGCTGCTGTTCAAGGCGTTCTCGGCCCGCGGCATCTTCCTGTCGAATCCCATCCAGCGCGTGCTGCGCGATACTCTGGCCGCAGCGAACCACATCACCCAGGACGCCGACAATAACGCCGGCATCCTCGGCGGCATGCTGCTCGGCCAGGGCGCGCCGCAATTCCTGTACGGCCCGCCGGCCGGGTGATCCGATGACGATGCGCATCTGGCATCAGAGCTTCACGGTCCTCAGCGATCTGGCCGCGTATAACGAGGCATTGCGTGCGCACTTCAAGCGCGCCGCACGCCTCGGCACGGAAATCGTGATGCACGGCATGCGGCCGGGAACCTACCGCACCAACTATCCCGGCGACGACATCAAGCATGCCGGTCTGCAACACCTGCACAGCCTGCAATTCATCGCGGCGGCTGTGCAGGCGGAGCGCGAAGGCTATGATTGCTACGCGCTGAGCACGTTGCCCGAACCCGCGCTGCGGGAAATCCGGGCGTTGGTGGATATCCCGGTCGTGGGCTATGGCGAGTCCGCAATGTTGAGCGCCTGCCGCCTCGCCCCCCGCTTCGGCGTCCTCGTGTTCATCCCGGAATTGGCCGAACTGGTGAGCGAAAACGCTTATCGGCACGGCTTGGCGGAGCGGTTTTCCGGCGCGCGCGACGTGGGCTTCCGGTTCACGGACGTCCTGGCCGGTTTCGAAAATCCGGCGCCGCTGATCGACCGATTCAACAGCGCAGCCCGCGGGCTCATCAACGCCGGCGCGCAAGCGATCATTCCTGGCGAAGCGCCGTTGAACGTTCTGCTTGCTAAACATGGCGTAACGGAAGTCGACGGCGCGCCAGTCATCGACTCGCTGGCGGCCTGGGTCCGCGACGCCGAAACCATGGTCGCTCAGAAACGCGCCGGCCTGGATCGCGCACGCCGGGGCTATTTTTCAGCGCTGCCGGACCGGACGCGCCGCGACGAGATTCTCCAATTTTACGGGCTGTAGAGCCCGTCTCATTCCTGGAGTCCACATGGACACGGATATCGTGATCGTCGGCGGCGGCGCCGCAGGGTTCGCCGCGGCGGCCGAAGCGACATCTCTGGGCGCGCGCGTCGTGCTGCTTGAAAAACTTCCTGAGTCCGGCGGCTCGTCGGCGAAGAGCGGCGGGTGCCTGGCCTTCGCGGGCACCGACATCCAGCAAGCTGCAGGGATCGCCGATACCGCGGAATCGCTGTTTCAGGATTTGCGGGAAGTTGGCCGTTTCGAGAACGATGAAGCGCTCGTTCGCGCTTACGCCGACCATCAGCTCGATACGTTTGAATGGTTGCGGTCGCAGGGCGTTCTGTTCAGCCCGGTGCTGGAAGCAGCGGCCGGACAATCCGCGCCGCGCGCCCACAATGTCGATCCGGCCGACATGGTGCGCGTCCTGGCGGCGCGCGCAATAGCGACCGGCTTGTGCGATTATCAGCCGGGGCTCGCAGCCAGACATTTAAACCGGGATGCCCAAAGCGGCCGCGTTACCGGCGTCGTTACGGATCGAGGCGATATACGCGCACGGCGCGGCGTGATTTTGGCGAGCGGCGGCTTCTGCAAGAACCCCGCGCTCATCCATCGGTTCGCGCCGCAATACGATGAAGCGATCTTCATCGGCGGCGAAGGCAGCACCGGCGACGGGCTGCGCATGGCCTGGAAGCTGGGCGCCGATTTGCGCGACATGGCGTATATCAAAGGCACTTACGGCAAACACCCGACCGACGACGGCAACGATCACAGCCTGCAGGCCGTCTATAAGGGCGCGATCGCCGTCAATCAGGACGGCAAGCGTTATGTCGACGAATCCCTGTCGTACAAATTGCTCGGCGACGCCTGCATGGCGCAGCCTTATCACACCACCTATCAGATCTTCGACCAGGACATCTTCGACAGCGGCGACGACCGCGTCCGCATCTTTGATTTCGGGCGCCGGCACGAAGAGGGCCTCATGGTCGTCGACGACACGCTCGAAGGCCTTGCGCAGCAATTGGAGATTCCGGAACACACGCTCGCCGACTCCGTCGCGCGCTACAACGCCTTCGTCGATTCCGGCGAAGATGAGGATTTTGGCCGCAAGCATCTGGTCCATACGCATGGTGTTCTGCGGCGCATCGAAAAGGCGCCCTTCTACGCCTACCCGTCCACCGCCGTCGTCTTCGGGACCTATTGCGGCATACGCACAGACCCGCAGGCGCGCGTCATAGACGTCGACGGCGACGTGATCGAAGGCTTGTACGCCGCAGGCGAAGTCGTCGGCGGATTTCACGGCGCCGCCTACATGACCGGATCGGCGCTCGGCAAGGCCGTGGTGTTCGGCCGTATCGCAGGCCGCGAACTGGGGCGTTCGCAATGATCCGCATTTGCGTCGTGCTCGCGGGCATCCTCGATCCCAAATGGCCGCTGCCGGCGTTCGGCGCCGATGGGGCGCCGTCGCCGCACAACGAGCGTCTGGTGCTCAGCCCGTTCGACGAGGCGGCCCTGGAATTGGCCCTGAAGCTGCGCGACGCATCCCCGAGCGAAACTGCGATCTCCGTTTTGATCCTAAACACGTCCGAGAAGCTGGGGCGCGCCGTCGCCGCCTACAACATCGCCGACATCACGTGCCTTGAGATCGATTCCGCCAGACGGTGGGACCTGAACGCGACAGCCGAGGGGCTTGCCACAGCGATCGACGAACGCGGCGGCGCTGACCTGATCCTGATCGGCCGCGAAGCCGGCGATTGCGACGGCGGCGTGTTTCCCACGCTGATTGCGGCGCACCTCGGCGCACAGCTTTTCAGTCTCGCCCAATACGCCCGCCGGGAAGGCGGCCGGGTTTCGCTGATGCGTGAGGTCGGTGATTGTGAGGAATGGGCGTCGCTTGAGCAGCCCCTCGTTGCGAGCATAACCAACGACCGGCGCAATCGCCTGCGCAAGCCGCTCATGAAGAACGTGCAAGCCGCCCGCAGCGCTTCCATCGGCCGCGCCGCCCTTTCGCTTCCGGATTCCCAAGGGCGCTTCCTGTCTCTTGCGGCGCGCGCCAGCGAACGCCGCAAGATCGCCTGCCGCAAGCTCGCGGGCGCCCCGGATGAGCAGGCGGCGCAATTGGCGCGCTTCCTCGCGGCCGAGGCGCGCGCATGAACATCGTCGCCATCGCAATGTGTGCGGACAACGCGCGCATCGACGCCCCTTTGGGCGCACCACTCGCCGCCGCCGCGCTCGCCGAAGCGACCGGAGCATCGCTCGAAACCTACGCGTTGTGCACGCGACCGGAAGACATCGACGCCTTTCCTGACTTACGGCAATCCGAAAAACTAACGGTCTGTCTTCATGACGGCCTTGGTCCGGACGCCTCCGCGATCGACTTCGCAATGGTGGCGGCGGAACGCCTGCTGGCTGATCTCGGCGACCAACCCGCTTTGATCTTCGCGCCCACCGGCGCCTTCGGACTGGAGTTCGCAGGGGCGCTCAGCGTCCTGACGAAGCGCGCCTGTATTGGCGCATGTGACGCCGTAGAACTAGGTGACGGCGGCGTGCGTGCAATCCGCTCTGCCTATGGCGCGCGGGTCGCCATTGATCTGGTGTTTCCCGAAGGCGGCGTGGTCATTCTGCGCCCTTCGCGCTCCGCCCCGACGCCGGAGCGCGCCTCGGCGGAAATCATCATGCGCCATTCGAAGATCGCGCTGTCGCCGCCGCTCCGCCTTGAGCGCACGCCTCTGCCCGAACGCGCCGCCGGCCTGGAAGGCGCGCGCATTATCATCTCGGGCGGCCGCGGTATGGACGAGACAGGCTTCACCCTCCTCGCGGAAATCGCAGCGCGGCTCGGCGGCGCGCTGGGGGCTAGCTTGCCCGCGATCGACGCCGGGCTGGCGCCAACGTCGCGACAGGTCGGCCAATCCGGCAAGTTTGTAACGCCCGAACTTTATCTGGCCGTCGGGTTGTCCGGCACGCCCCAGCACCTGGCCGGTATCGGGGCTGCGACAAGGATGATCGCGATCAACAAGGATCCAGCGGCTCCGATCTTCGATTATGCGGAGCTTGGCGTAGTCGCCGACTGGCGCGAGATCTTGCCGCCTTTGCGCGAGCTTTTGTTGAAGGGCGTTGACAGCAAACGTACTGAATAAAAACGTACAATCTGCATGCTGGATCGCCAGGCCATTTAAAATGTCCTGCTCATGCAAGTCGGCGTTTCAAGACTAAATTTTGCAACGCAAGCAGCCCCGGCATTTCGCCGCCGGGCGTCTTCCGCTGATGACATCTCTCAATTCAACGAATAGCGGGCTCAGGCCAGCTAAGCCTTGGAGCGGGCAGCGGGAATCGAACCCGCACGAAAAGCTTGGGAAGCTTCCAGGCTACCACTACATCATGCCCGCATTATGCATATAATTCAATGCATTAGGATTAGTCTTTTGGACGCAGTGAAACGTGTATATCATTGGAGTATATCACGTTTGAGGTCGAAATGATGAAATCCGCTGTCTTATATGCGCGAGTTTCCACCGCAAATCAAACGGTCGAAAATCAGCTTATTGAGCTACGCGCTGCAGCGCATCGAATGAACTGCACAATCAAAAAAGAAATTCTCGATCACGGAATTAGCGGAGCAAAAGGTCGGATCGACCGACCGGGGTTCGACGAAATCTTTCGGATGATCCAACGCAAAGAAGTCGACCTAATTCTCTGCTGGTCGATAGATCGACTAGGACGCTCCATCCAAGACCTCGTCAGCTTCATGAACGAAGTACAACACTCAGGGATCGACCTTTACGTCCACCAGCAAGCAATCAACACATCCACCCCAGCAGGAAGAATGATATTCTCAATATTTTCCGCATTGGGTGAGTACGAACGAGAGCTAATTCGCGAACGAGTAAATGCAGGACTTTCGCGAGCAAAAGCTCAAGGAAAAAAACTCGGTCGTCCGAGCAACGTCAACGAAGATACCGCGCTCCGTGTGACTACATTACGTCGTTCCGGTCTTTCGATTCAAAAAATTGCAAAGCAATTGCGGATCGGTGTCGGAACTACGCAGAAGCTTTTGAAGACTGCTGCATGACCAAAAGCAGACAAGCACTCAACGGAAAGATCGTCCACGTATCAAAAAACGTTGCGATCTACCGTATTCATGCATCTCCATTCTGGAGAGCACGAATCTGGATACCATCACTAAAAAAGCGGATCGTTCGGTCGACCAAAAGCAGCGTGCGAATCGAAGCGATAAAAATCGCGGAAGAGTATGCGCGCGAATTATCAAATGCGACCTTGGTTCCATCGACACCTAAACAGTACACCTTTGGTCACTTTGCGGAGCTCTTTCTCACGCACCAAGCAGAGCTTATTGCGCAAGGTAAGCGTCATCCAAAGCTACAAAGAAACGACTCAAACCACCTCAAGACAGAGCGCGCAGGACTGTTAGAGTTCTTCGGATCACGCGATATCCGAGAAATTCACACCAAGGATGTACTTGACTACCTCACACACCTTCGAACTGAGAGACCTGAAGCTAGAGCGTCATCCACGTTCAACCATGTGCTCAGCACTTTTCGGAAGGTGATGATTACCGCGCGTGACCGTGGAGTTATCTCAGAGATTCCTTCCACTCCCCGACCAGAGCGCATCGAAAACCCCAGACCATATTTCCGATTTCATCCCGTCGTGGAGAAGCACAGGGACGAATACAAAATGCTACTTACCACCGCAAAACGATTAGGTGATAATCTGTTCAAATCAGGTCGAGTGACCGTGACACCCGAACTATACGACTTGATCCTCTGGCAGATTCACACATTCATGCGACCGACTGCGAGCGAAGTGTTCGCGGTACGATTCCAGGACGTGGAGATCACAGAGAACCCAAAACGACTTCAGATCACGCTCCGCAGAGGTAAGACAGGATATCGCGTCGTAAACTCTCTCGAAGCTGCTGTGAGCGTCTATAAGCGCATTATGAAGCGAACCCACACGCGCTCCGACTACCTGTTCGCTCCGTCTCTAAAACAGCGTCAGTACGTTCCAGAGCATTTTTCTAAAATGTTTCGGTTGGTCCTGAACGAAGCAGGTATCGCTACAGATCAACAGACCACCAATAAGCACACGCTCTATTCGTTGCGTCACACCGCGATATGCATGCGGCTGGTGAACTCCGGAGGGAAGGTAAACCTATTCAGCGTACCCATCCGCTGAGGACCGCGGAAGA
>CAYNCS010000053.1:0-20009 GCA_964395875.1 uncultured Caulobacteraceae bacterium
CCGTCGGCCTGCGGACCTGCCTTGGTGCGCAAAAGGCCCAGATCCGTACCGCACTGCGGCTCGGTCAGGTTCATGGTGCCGCACCATTCGCCGGACACGATCTTGGGCAGATATTTCTCCTGCAATTCCTTGGCGCCGTGATGCAGCAAAGCGGAATAAACGCCGTGCGAGAGGCCGGGATACATGCCGAACGCCACATTGGCGGAGGCGATCATCTCGCTCACGGCAAGGCTGAGGGTTTGCGGCAGACCCTGGCCGCCGAAATTCGGATCGCACGACAACGACGGCCAGCCGCCATCGACGAATTGCGCATAGGCTTCCTTGAAGCCTTTGGGCGTCGTCACCGAGCCGTCCGGATGGCGCGTGCAACCTTCCTGATCGCCGGAAAGATTGATCGGCTGCAGCACTTCCTGCGCCAGCGCGGCGGCGGCCTCCAGGATCGCGTCCAGCGTATCGCCGCTGGCGTCGGCGAAGCCGGGCAGGTTCGCATATCTCCCGACGTCCAGAACCTCGTCCAACAGAAACCGGATCTCGCGGACGGGGGCAGTGTAGCTCGGCATGGCGAACTCCCTTTGCAACGGCGGGCGGCGCGCGTGCATTGGAGCGCGCCGATTCCTAAAAATATGGAGCGTCGCCGCTCTCGTCGAGCGCCCGCGCGATCCCTTTTGTTAACCGCGGGGAGGGCGCGCTTACATATCCACAGCGTGACGTCGAAAGACGGGGCTCAATTAAGCCCCTGATAACTAAGGCATCTCGTAAGAGGATAAGCTTTTCCCCTATAAAACATGGTTAACGCTTTAACTGGGCATTAACAACGATCGCCGCTCCCTTCATTCGATTCAATGGCGCAAGCGATGATTCGCGCGCGCGGGGTCCTGGAGAACGGTGATGTCGGGCGATGCGCTCTGGAGCGTGAAGGGGATCGACCCCAGGGCTCGCGATGCCGCGCGGGAAGCGGCGCGGCGCGAGGGGTTGAGCCTGGGCGATTGGCTCAACAAAGTCATTCTACTGGACGAAGAGGGCGCGCGGGGCGACGATTTCGGCAATCGCGGCGGCGAACAAAGACGGCCGCCCGAAAGAGCGGGCGTCTTTGACGCACGCCCTGCGGACTCCGCGTCCGCGCTGCAATCGCTTGATAAGCTGGCCGAGCGCATCGAAACGGCCGAGGCGCGCTCTGCGTTGGCCATCACCGGGATCGATCAATCGGTTTATGCGCTCGTGGCGCGCCTGGACGGCGCCGAACGTAATCAAAAACAATACAATACGAAGCTGGAAAGCGGCATTCGTGAATTGCGCGCAACCCAGAACGCCGTCGCGGACCGCTTGCGCCGCATGGAGGAGGATTCCGCCTCCAATCAGGAAGACCTGGCCGCCTTGCGCCGTTTGGGCGTGGCGTTGACGGCGCTGTCGACCCGCATGCAGCAGGTCGAGGCGGCGGTCGCCGACACAAGCCATCTGGACGCCAAGCTCGACGCCATGGCCGAGCAGGTGGATTTCGCCTCCCGGGAGTTGAAGCGAACGGCGGAGCGCGCCGCCGAACGCGCCGACGGCGCCGTGGAGGCCGCGGCTGCGGTGAAGGACGAAGTGTCCGGCGCCGTCAAGGATATGGCCGAAAGGCTGTCGCAGGCCGAGACGGTGACGGACGCCGCCGTACGCGCCCTGCAATCGACGGTCGAGGACCTCCATTCCCGCCTGGCGCAGGCCGAGGCGCGGGAAGGCGAAAAAGACGCGGAGATGTCCTCCGTCACGCAAACCGTGATGCGCATGATCGACGCCAATCGCGAAGAGGTCGCGCGCGAGATCGCCGCCGCCTTCGCGGCGCTGAAGCCGGGCGAAACGGAGTCCGCGCTCACGGAGCTGCAATCGCGGCTGGCGGCCGCCGAGCGCCGGCAGCTGGCGAGCTTCGAGCGCATCGGATCGGAAATCGACCGGCTGGCCCAAAGCCTGGATCAGCGTCTGCGCACCGTCGAAGACCGCAATGGCGGCGACGGCGATTCCGGCATGCTGCGCGAAGAAATGGCGCGCGTCGTGGAAGCGCTGGACCGGCGCGTGCAGGCGGTCGCCGATCGCGACATGGCGGCCATCAATCGCATGGGCGAAGAGATGGCCCGCTTCGCCGGCGTCATGGAGGAGCGCGTCGCGACTTCCGAAAAGCTCACGGCGGACGCGATCACGCAAGTCGGCGCGCAGATCGAGGGCGTGGCGCATCGCCTGCAGGAACGCCAGGAAAACGCCATCGAAGAATTGATGAACAAGATGCGCGAGCAGGACGCGGCCGCTGGCGCGCGGATGGACGCCGCGTTGTCGGGCGTATCCGAGCGCATGGACGCCGCGCTGGCCAATGTGTCCAACCGCTTGGACAACGTCGAACGCAGCGCCGCCGAATCGCCGCTTCACAAGGCGCTGGAAGCTTTGTCCGAACGTCTGCGCGTGGTGGAAAGCGCTGCGCCGAAGGCGCTCCCGAAAACCATCGAGGGCGCTTCCGCCTCCAACACGACCGCGCCGCGCGTCAGCGGTTGGGGCATGTACGATGCGACGCCCGCCGCCGCGATAGCCGCGGATGCGGTCGCGCCGGCCCTGGAAAAGCTTGAGGAAGCCGCCGAGTATCTCATTGACGAGTCGGAGGGCGAGGAACTGATCCTGTCTTCCGCGCCCGATCACTCGAGCGCGCGCTTCCTTGAATTTGAAGATCTCGAGATCGTCGACGCGGAGCCCCAGCCTTCGGATTGGGATATTGATCCGCCGGCGGACGTGGCCGAAGCGGCCGCGGGCGAAGCGGACGCGCCGGGCGACGACCTCGCCGCGCTGATCGAATTACTCGACAGCGCCGCCATGGACGCGCCGGATGCGGGCGAGGAAGACGATTTCTCGGGCATGGACGTTCTGGCCGAGGAGCCCAGCGCAGGCTTGCCGGCGCTCGATTTCACGCGGCCCGAGCCCGCCTTCGAGACGGCGCCGGCCGACGACGAGCCGCTGGTTCTGTCCAGCGAACGCCGCATCGACGACGCCGATCAGGGCTTGCGCGATGAAATCGCCGATCTCGATCCGGAACTCGCCGAGGCGATTTTCGGCCGTCCCGCCGCCGCCGCTGCTGCTGCTACGCCGCGGGTCGAGGAGCCTTCCGGTGAATTGGCGGGCGAGGATCTTGCCGCCCTGGAATTGTCCGACCCTATGTTCGACGACGACGGTCTGCCGCCGCCGCCCGCGCCCGAACTGGAAATCGAAGACGAAGCGCTTGAGCTGAGCGATCTGTTCGAGAGCGCGCTTGTCGATGAAGATGCGCCTGCGCTCGCCGCCGCCAATCCTGAGCCCAAGGCGGAACAGCAGCAGTCCGCCGATTATCTCCAGCAGGCGCGCATGGCCGCGCTCGCCAGCCAGCAATCCCCTGGCGCCCGGCGGGCGAAAATCAAGGGCCGCCCCGTTGCGACGACGGTCCCGGTTTCATCCGGCGGCCTGACCCGCACGCATATCCTCACCGCCGCAAGCATCGCAGCCGTCGCCGCAATCGGTGCGGGCACGTTCTTCGCGCGGGAAACGGATCCGCAGAAGCTGCGCGAAAACCTCGCGCGCGCGGCGCCGCGGCCCAACGAAGCCAATGCCGCGGCCGCGCCCGAAACGGTGACGCCGCCGCCGGCCGCGACCGAAGCGCCGATGGAGCTCGCAAACGTTCCGCCCACGGCGCAATCCGCGCCCGCGCAGGCGGAAGAGCGCTTCCCCGAAGCCGCGCCCACTGCGGCGCCGGAAGCCAAGGCGGCCGCGCTGACTCCCCTTCCGGAAACGTCGAAGCCCGCGGCCAAGGCGGCTGACGCCGCGCCGGTCTATCAGCGCGCGCTCGAAGCCTTGCGCAGCGGCGACCCGGCGGGCGCGACGATGATGCGGCAAGCTGCGGACCTGGGTTACGCGCCCGCACAATATCGCCTGGCCAAGGCGTATGAGCGCGGCGAAGGCGGCGTCGCCAAGAATCTCTCGGAAGCGCGCCGCTGGACCGAACGTGCGGCCAGGGCCGGCAACCGCAAGGCCATGCACGATCTGGCCGTGTATTTCGCCGAAGGCGAAGGCGGACGTCAGGATTATGTCTCCGCGGTGGAATGGTTCCGCAAGGCGGCGGATTACGGCTTGTCGGATTCGCAATACAATCTGGGCGTCCTGTACGAGCAAGGCCTTGGCGTGTCGCAGGACGAAGGCGAGGCGCTATACTGGTTCGAGGTCGCCGGCCGTAACGGCGATCAGGACGCGGAGCGCCGCGCGCGCGAAATCAGCGCTTCGGCGCCGCCGTCCATCGTCACCGCCGCCATGCGGCGGGCCGACGTGTATAAGCCGCGTCCGCTCGACCCGCAGGTCAATGGCGAGCCCCGGAAATCCCCAGCGTTTTCCGCGTCGAACTGAACCTGGGTTTCTCACGCAAAAAAAGCCGGAGCGAATTCGCTCCGGCTTTTTCTTTTTCAGGTTTGGGCCGCTCTTACGAAGCGGTGACGGGACGCAGCAGGATTTCCACGCGGCGGTTCTTGGCGCGGCCGTCCGCCGTGTCGTTGCTGGCGATCGGCTGCGATTCGCCGCGGCCTTGCGTCCAGATGCGTTGCTCCATCACGCCGTGCGAGACGAGGAAGCCCGCGACCGAACGCGCGCGGCGCTCGGACAGCGCCAGGTTGTAATCGTCGGCGCCGGTGGAATCGGCGTGGCCGATCACGTCGATCGTGGTCTTCGGATATTTCTGCAGGGTCGAGGCGACCTTCGCGAGGGTGTCGTCGAAGCTCGGCTTGATCTCGGAGCGGTCGGTGTCGAACGTGATGTCGGACGGCATGTTCAGGCGGATATTGTCGCCTTCGCGCACAATGCCGACGCCCGATCGCGCCATCTGGTTTTCAAGCTCGGCCTGTTGCTTGTTCATGTAATCGCCGATGGCGTAGCCGGCGAGGCCTCCGATCGCGGCGCCGATGGCGGCGTTGCGGGTGTCGTTGCCGCCGGCCATCGTACCGGCCGCGGCGCCGCCCAGCGCGCCAATAATGGCGCCTGTGCCGGCGCGATTGGAGCGCACTTCGCCCGTCATCGGATCGGTCGTGGTGCAGGCCGTCACAAGCAGCCCCGCCATCGCGGCGACCAGCAATTTCTTCATCATGTTCAAATCTCCGTCAGCGGAAGGCGCTTAAGATTGAAAAGGCCATAAATCCTGAAACTTGGCATTTTAACGGCAGATGAACCGCTTCTCCGTTGCGGACCTAAGCCTCAGGAGGCATTGGGAATATCCAGAAAAGCGGACAGCAAGGATTTAAGTTCCATGTCGTCGCGCAATTCGCATTCCCATATGACAAGAACGTTCCAGCCCTGCGCTTTCAGCTGCGCCTGAGCGTCTTTGTCGCGGTTTTTGTTGCGTAAAATTTTCGCCAGCCAGTAATCGGCATTGGCTTTGGGCATGCGTGCGCCGCGAGCGCATGTGTGTCCGTGCCAGAAACACCCATGCACGAAAATCGCCTTGCGAGATTTGGGGAAAACCAGATCGGGCGAACCGGGCAGGTCCTTGCGATGCAACCGGAAGCGGCAGCCCATCGCATGCGCCAGGCGGCGCACTTTCATTTCCGGCGCCGTGTTCTTGCTTTTGACGGCGCGCATTGTGCGCGACCGCGTCTCGGCGTCGAATTTGTCCGCGCTTTGGATCATGGCCTCATATTTCCGGCGGCGACCAATTGCGCAAGGGCGGCTGCGCCACGCCGCACAGCGTCTCCAGCATCAAACGCCGGATCAGCGGCAGCTCGCACATCGGCGCCATGAAGAGATCGCGCAGGGCGCCGATGATCGCCGAACGGCTTTGGAAAGCGGGCGTCAGCGCCGCCGACATGGTCTGAAACCAGCGCACATGCGCATCGCGCCGCGTTTCGTACGCCTCCAGCGCAGCGTCCGCCTGATGTTTGGCGAGAAGCACGCTCAGTTCCAGCGCATCGATCAGAGCGAGATTGGCGCCCTGGCCCAGTTGCGGACTGGTTCCGTGCGCGGCGTCGCCGATCAACAGGGCGCGTCCGTTGCGCCACGGCCGTCCCGCCACGTCGCGATAGGTGGCGTGTGCGAAAATCGCCGGGTCCGGCAATGGGGCCAGCAGGCCGCCGGCCTCGGGCCACAAATCCGCGACCTTCGACTTGAACGCCTCAAAGCCGTCGGTCTTCCAGCGTTCGAACGCGTCGCGGCGCAGCGACCAGAAAAACGCCAGATGCCGCCGATCGCCCGCATCCGGCGCGCGGCCGATCGGCAAGATTCCCATCATCATGGACGCGCTTTGATAGCGTTGCGTCAGGCAGCCTTCCCAATCGGAATTGGGCGCGGGAAAGGCGGCCCACAGGGCGCCCCACGGATATAGCGGCGCTTTGGCTTTGGAGTTGATGAGGGCGCGCGCCGTCGAGGCCGATCCGTCCGCTGCGATCAAAAGGTGGAAGGGGCCATGGGCGCGGCCATGCCCATCGAAAGCGCGTGGCGCATCGAAATTCTCGATACGGACGATGTCTGCGTCCGTGACGATCCGCGCCCCCGCAGCATGCGCGGCGCGGTGCAGAATATCGAATAGGGCCGCGCGGTGGACGCCAAGGCCGTAGGCGTCTGGATTCCAGCGCTCGTAGATCAGGCGCAGGACGAGACGGCCCTTGGTCGTGCGGCCTTCGAGCTTTTCCACCCGGGCGCCCATGGCGCGCGCCTCATCGCCCAATTCCATGCAATCCAGCGCCGCAAGGCCGGAGGGCTGCAGCAGCAGGCCCGCGCCGACCGGACGCGGCGCGGCGAAACGCTCCAGCAGCGTTACGTCGTGGCCGGCGCGCGCCAGCAGGGTTGCCGCCGCCAGGCCGCCGACGCCGCATCCGATGATCCCGACGCGCATGCAGTCCCCCAAAGGGTGAGTTATCGGGAAGGTATTACGCGGCCCTGGTCTTGCGCACGCTGCGGCCAGGCGCGTCGCTGGCCGACAGCAACGGCTCGATCAGGCATTGCGTCAGATGCCGCACGGCCGGCGCCGCGACGCCGTCGCCGGTTAGATGCAGCGCCTTGTTGACGTTGTCCGGCAGCGCGTAATCGTCTGGCATGCCCATGAGGCGGGCTGTCTCGCGCGGCGTCATCAGCCGCGTGCGCACTTTGCCGTTTTCGATCGCGATCAAAAATTGCCGGCTGGAGCCGCCGCCGGGCGTGCGCAGACAGCCTGCGAGCCCGTCGAAGCGCGCTTCGGCCCGTTGCACCTTCTCGCCGTGTTCGACGCGGATGCGCCGGTACACCGCGCCCACATGGCGGCCGGGCGTGTTGCACAACCATTCAACGCGGGTGCGCTGCAGCGGGCTCATCTGCGCCAGCATGGCTTTCGTCGCCTCGTCGCTGCGCCAGGCGCTTCTGGGCAGATTCCATTCGACTATGTCGGCGAGGGAGGTGTTGCGCATGGCCGCTTGCGGCAGACGCCACCACACGAAATTCCGGCGCGCCTTCGCCGATAGAAGTTCGACGGCGCGCAGCATCGCGGGCGGGGTCCGCTGTTGATCGGGCGCGGCCGCGACGAAGGTGCGCGGCGCTTCTCCTAGATATCCGACGATGAACAAACGCGGCCGGGATTGCGGCACGAATTCCGCCGCGTCGATCATCAGCGCCCCCGTCTGATAGCCGGCGCCAGTGAGGCGCTCGACGACGGCCGCGAAATCGGCGCCGCCCCGGCTGGTCAAAAGGCCGGCGACGTTCTCGAGCGCGATAATCCGGGGCGGGCGCTTCTCGGCGCGCAATTCCTCCATCAACCGCCAGAACGCAAAGAAGGCGCCGGAGCGCGGCGCATCCAATCCGCCGCGGGCGCCGGCGAGCGAGAGATCCTGGCAGGGAAAGGACGCCCAGGCCAAAGAGGCGCGCCCGGGCAGATCGGCGGCGGACAATTTGGCGATGTCTTCGCAGCGCGCATGGCCGGCGCCGAAATGGCGCTCGTATGCCGCGACCTTGTTTGGGTCGAAATCGTTCGCGAACAGGCACGTCCAGGACTCGCCCAGACCCAGGCGCGCCATGCCCGCGCCGGAAAAGAATTCATAAAACGTCCGCGCAGAATCAGGCGTCATGCGGGCATCATAGCGCAGGCGCGGCCGCGCCAAGGGTCTTTTGGGCTCAACACGGAGCCGGGGCGCTGGCAGCGTCCGCCTTGTGTTAGGCTGAGGTTCCGCTAGAAGGCGGTCGGGTCCGTCCGCCGGGAAGACGGCGGGACGCGCATCGCGGTGCTTTGTGCAAAAGGCGGCGGCATGAAAGTGTGGGGGAAACAGGGATCGCGTTGGCTCGGCGTCGCCGCCGCAAGCGCCGTGCTGTTATTGACCGCCTGTGAAAAACACGCGCCGAAGTCCACGGACGAAGGGCCGAAAGCTCCGTCCGCCGCTGAGGTGGAGCGCAACGCCGTTTCGGATTTCGAAGCGCCGCAACCGGGCGTCTCGACGCCCAACCCCAATGCGCCTTTCGCCGGTCCCTTCACCGCCGGCGGCATGGAGCCATTCTGGTCCGCCCGGATATCCGGGGGCAAGCTGACCTTCGACCGCCCGGAGATCGGTCCGCTGGAATTCAAGATCGGCGAACTGAAGCCGAAGGCCGGCGTCGCCAGGGTGACGCAGGGAAAGCTCACCATGATCCTGTCCGCGCAGCCCTGCGCGGACGATGCGGGCCAGACGCTCGATTACCGGATGCTGGTCGTCTATGGCGGCGACGCCTATGAGGGCTGCGCGCGCGTGGGCGAAGCGGCTGCGGCGAAGGATTGGTCGGCCTTTATTGACGATTATCTGGTGGCGATCGACGCCTGTCTGGCGCGCGCCAGACAGCAAGGGTTCGACGCCAGGGTCACCATTGCGTATCCGCGCACGCACGGCCACGCCGGAGTGCGCCTTTCCAGCATCACGGACGGCCGTTTCGAGTGCGACGCCGAAACCGCGAACGGGACGATCAAGTTCTTCGATCCCCTCGGCGATTCGGATGTGATGCCGGGCGAATGGGCGCCCATGTTCACCCGCACGCCCGGCGCGGCGCCGGCTGGCGCCTGCAATCGGAACATGCCGGCGAAGAACGCCAAGGGCGAGACGCTGGGCTGGCTGACTTACGAATCCTGCTGAGCGGCCGCGGTGAGTTGAACTGCGCCGCCTGTAGAAGCGTGCGTTGGGCCGTCGCCTAAAACGCGACCAGCCTCGTAATCCCTTCGATCGCCAGCAGCACCAGCTTGATGTTTAGGAAGGTCACATATACCGACGCGGCGACGAACGGCGTCGCCAGCAGCACGAACAGGCCGTCGCGCTGGATAAGCCCGATCGCAATCGCCGCAATGGCGAGGCCGGGAAACAGGTTTCCCAGGAAAATTGGCATCATCAGAATGATCGCCAGCATCAGACAGACGGCGCCCAGAACCGGGATCGCGGCGCCTTCGGTGAGGAAGATCAGCCGCTCATGCGTCAGGGGTTCGATCCGGTTGAGCCATGGCTCGGACTTGGAGACGATAAACTTCAGGCTGGTCTGCCGCAGGCGCTGTTTGGAGATCGCCCGCGGAAACCAGGGCTGCGCATTGCCGATGATCATCTGGATGCTGGGGAACAGCAGAAGGACCCCGAAAATCGTCGAGAGGCCGGGCGGCATCGGGATGACGTTCGGGATGGCCAGGAACAGCAGCAGAAAGCCGAAAGCACGCTTTCTCAAAGCTTCCAGCAGCCAGCGAACGCTGACGCTGTCCACCTTGATTTCCCCCATGAGGTCATGAAGCGTGTCAGCAATCGAACGAGGATTCACGCACTCGGAGTTCACGCGGGGGACCTTGGCAGCCGTCCGGCGCCGGCCAGACTGTGATCGTTATATATGGAGCTGGTTAGCTTCCGGAAAACAGGCTGGACCCAAATCGTGTCGATAAAAGGCGCTAACGGACGATCTTTTCTGAGCGTATCAAAAAAAACACGCTCCAGACGCCCGCTGCGGCGCTCAGGGCCGCCAGAGGCGGGAAGCCGCCCCACATCACCAGGGCGCCGCCCAAAGCCGGGGCGCCTGCATTAGCAAGTGTTTGCCAACCGCGGCCGGCCGCCGCCAGGCCGCCGCTGGGGTCCAGCCGGACGCCCAAAGCGGTGAGCAGATTTTGGGTCCAGGCGTAAGCGATGGTCTGGACGATGTAGGCGCCCGCAAAGACGGCCGTCCCCTGCGCAACGGCCGTCGCCGCGGCGCCGGCGGCGAAGATCGCCAGGGCCGCAATTGCGAACGCCTTGGTCCACTGATCCCGCACCAGCATGCTGAAGGACGCGAATATTCCGGCGGCGACCAGCGCGGCTGCGATGAGGTTCGAGATGTCCGAGGGCGCCATGCCCAAACTGCGGCCCTTGCGTTCGAAAAACGCCCAAGTTGCGGTTGAGCCCAGAAAAACCAGCGCCGCCGCCAGGACATAGGGGGAACGCAGGGCGCCCAGCGAGGTGGCGGGGCCGGCGCTGTCCTGCATCCGGCGCGTGCTGGCGGCGCTGCGCGGCCCGGCATAAGCGAGGGTCATGCCGATGGCGCAGGTGGCCGCCAGACAAAGGAAGGCCCCTTGCTGGCCGAATTGCTGCGTCAGACGTCCGCCGATGAGGGCCACGGCGACGGCGAAAGCGGTGATCGGCGCCATCAGCGATCCGCCGACTTTTTGCGGGCTCCGGGTTTCGGCGATCAGGATCGCCAAAGCGCACTGGCAGAGTCCCGCGCCGGCGCCGGCGAGCAAGCGCGCGGCCAGCAGATGGGGCGGGGTCGCGGCGAACGCGCTTGCGGCGGCGCCCAGCGTCATGGCCCCGGCGCCGAGCAGCCCGAGGCGCTTGGCTTCAAAGCGTGCGAGGCGGGGCGCGAGGCCGATCGTCAGGAGCGCGTTGGTCAGAACTTCCATCGTCCGGATGCCGCCGATCTGAAGAGAATCAAGCCCCAAGCGATCCATCGCCGCACCGTTCAGCAGCGGCGAAAGGGTGATGGTCGCATAAAGCGGGACGGAGAGCCCAAGCAGGGCGATCCAGCGCAAAACGTCGGCGCGCGCATTTCCGGGCGGCATGGCGGCGGTGGAGGGATTGTTCACAAGCGGCGTCTGGTTTTTCGTTATTGCGCAAGCCGAAGCCCTGCGCAGAACAGACTAACCGGGACGCGGCGGCTGACAAGCGCGCGCCAGTTTGGCCTTTTGGCCGAACATGCCCATATGTTGCGCCTGAGCCGCAATCGCCGGCGGCAACGCAATCGTAACCATCAAGCACTTGTGTGAATAAACCGCCAGAACGATAAGGCGAGGAAGGGGATCACCAATGCGAACACGAGATTTATTCGGCGCCGTGGTTCTGGCGCTCACAGGCGGCGCTGTGCAGGCGCAAGCGGCCGAGTCCGCGCCCATGACCACCGATCGGGATGTGTCCGGCGTGCAGGTGAGCGACCCCTGGGAAGGCATGAACCGTGGCCTCTATGCGGTGCATGACGCTATCGATACGGCGGTGCTGGAGCCTGTGGCGCTCGGCTATCGCTATGTCGTCCCGAGCCCCGCGCGGACGGGCGTGCGCAATGTGCTGCGCAATCTGAACAGCCCGGTGGTGTTCGCGAACGACGTTTTGCAAGGGTCGCCCTCGAAGGCTGGGGTCACGCTCGCGCGCTTTGGCGTCAACACGACGGTGGGGATCGCCGGCATTTTCGACGCGGCGGATCATTTCGGTCTGAAGCGCCGCAACGAGGATTTCGGCCAGACGCTGGGCGTCTGGGGCGTGGGCGAGGGCCCATATCTGTTCATCCCGGTTCTGGGGCCGAACAATGTGCGCGACGCCGTCGGACGGGTCGTAGACTTCGCGTTCGACCCGCTCAACTACGCCAATTATGACGGCGACACCGCCGTCAGCGTCTCACGCGGCGTTCTCAGCGGCCTCGACGCGCGCGAACAGCTGATCGACCCCGTGCGGGACATAAAGGCCCAGTCGGCGGACCCGTATGCAACCATGAAGCGAATTTACACGGCCAACCGCCGGGACGAGATTAAGGATGGCGCCGTTGACCTCCAAGCTTTGCCCGATTTCGATACTAATCCTGAGCCCGCGCCGGGAACGGCCGCGGCTGGAGCGGCTTCAACCACGGGAACCGGGACGCCTCAATAAAGATTGAGCTGCCGTTGGGCAGCCGTTCATAAGCGTGCCGGTTCAATGCTTAGCGCAACGCCAGAGGAGACACGCATGTACACCCGCCGTTCCACACTCGCGGTCGCCGCCGCCGCTCTGGGCGCACTTGCGGCGCCGGCCGGGCATGCCTTTGCGGCTACGGCGCGCGATGCGGACGCCGAAGCGTTCCTGCTCGCGGCGGCCAACTCCACGCTGCAATTGCTTAACGATTCCAAACTGTCGCCGGCCGATCGCGCCTCCAAATTCTCAACCGCGATGGACAAATATTGCGATATTCCGGGCGTCGCGCGTTTCGCGCTGGGGCGTTATCGGACGCGCTTCGACGACAAGTCCTACGCCGAATATTCCACTGCGTTCCGGGAATTTCTGCTGGCCGCTTATCAGTCCCAGCTCGACCGGTTCCGGGGCGAGAAGGTCACTCTCGTCGGCTCCGAAGTGCGCAAGCCGGGCGATGTGGTCGTGAACACGAAGGTCAGCCAGAAACGCGCGGGCAAGGAAGATCTGCCGGTGAACTGGCGCGTCCGGAAGGGCGCGGACGGCTGGCGAATCATCGATTTGTCCGCCCTGGGCGTGTGGCTTGCTATCGAGCAGCAGGCCAATTTCGCCGCCGCCTTGGACCAGGGCAATGGCAAGCCCGAGGCGCTCATTGCATACGTCAAGCAATCGGCGGCCGACATGAGAGCGGGCAAAGTCAAAAAACCCGCTAAACAAGGTTAAGTACAAGGCGCAAAGCGCACTTTGACTTAACAAAAGCGAAGAAAAGCCCTTTCGGGCGCTCTTGCCAAGTTTATCGCGCCAAGGGAGACTAACCCCATGTCGGTTTGGTCCCGCATATTGGCGTCCGCATCGCGGGCGTTTTCGCACGACGACCGCGGGGAGGCCGCCGCTGGCGATGATTGCGGCTGCGCGCCGGACGCCAACGACGTGGGCTTCACGATTGCGGTCGTGGGATTGGGCGCCAAGCTGGCGCGCGCCGACGGTTATGTGGGCGATGACGAGATTGGCGCGTTCGTTGAAGCCTTCCAGCCGCCCCAGGGCGAAGAGGAAAACGTCCGCCGGGTATTCGAGATCGCGCGACAGACAGTGGCCGGCTTCGAGAGCTATGCGAAGCAAATCGGCAAGCGTTACAAAGACAAGCCCTGCGTGCTGGAGAACGTCCTGGACGGACTGTTTCATATCGCGGCGGCGGATGGCGTCATCACGCTCGAAGAGTCTGATTATTTGCGCCGGGTCTCCGACCTGTTCGGTTTCGACGACGATCATTACCGACGCGTGCGGGCCGCCCATATGGGCCCGGACCTGAGCGATCCCTTTGAAGTGCTGGGCGTTTCACGCAGCGCAGGCGACTCGGAAATCCGCCTGGCCTGGCGCAGGCTGGCGGCCGAACACCATCCGGACTCGATGGCGGCGCGGGGCGCTCCGAACGAATTTCTTCGAATTGCGCACGAAAAAATGGCAACGATTAATGCCGCGTATGACAAAATTCGCAAAGAGCGCGGCTTAAGGCAGATCGCGGATTGATTTCGCACCAACCCGCCACAATTATGAACGATATATTGCCGTAGTAGTTCCATGCGGCGCTCACAAGAGGGCGCACTACTGACGGTTTGGGAGAGACGGCGAATGGCCAAGTATCTGTCCAGTGGCGTTCGCACGGCGGCGCAGGCCGCCGTCGGCCTGCTGTTGATCGCAGCGGCGGGCGTTGCGGCGGTGGCTATGCTGTTGATTTCCAGTCTTGTCGTAGCGGCGGGGCTGATGTTGCGCATGCGGCCCAAGGCTGCGGTGGTGCGTTCGGGGCCGCCCGTGATCAATGCGCGCCGCACCCCCTATGGCTGGACGGCCGACGTCCCGGGCCCGCACGCCTAAAACCCGCCGGAGACCCGCGCGCCCCTGCGCGGCGCGCTTTCATGGATAAATTACGCGATCGGCTTTAGATGCGGGCATGCGCTACGCGATCGTCGATGCTCCGTCACCCAATGTGAACCCGCGCCCGGAAGGTGCGGCGATCGATCTTGTCGTTCTGCACTATACGGGCATGGAGGACGGCCCTTCGGCCATCAAGCGCCTGCGCGACCCCGAAGCGCGCGTTTCCTGCCATTACGTGGTGGAGGAAGACGGCCGTGTCTTCCGGCTGGCCGACGAAAGCCTGCGCGCCTGGCATGCCGGCGTGTCGTTCTGGGGTGGGATAACCGACGTCAACAGCCATTCCATCGGCGTCGAGATCGTCAATGGCGGGCACGATTTCGGCCTGCCGGATTATCCGCCCGCGCAGATCGCCGCCCTGATCGATCTGCTGTCGGACATACTCGATCGCCGCGGTCTGCATCCCATACGCGTCGTCGGCCATTCCGACGTGGCCCCGGCGCGCAAGAACGATCCGGGCGAAAAATTTCCATGGACGCAATTGCACGCGGCGGGCGTCGCAATCGCACCGAAGATCGAAGAGCACAGCCGGCAAATCGTCTACGCCCTTGGAATCGAGGATGCAGGCGTCGCGGGCGTGCAGGAGGCGCTGGCCGCGATCGGCTATGGCGTCGCGGCGAACGGCGTGCTGGATGAAGGAACGCAGGCCGTGGTGCGCGCCTTCCAGCGCCGCTTCCGCCAGGACAGGATCGATGGCGCGCTGGATCTGCAGACGCTGGCGTTGATTGCCGAGGTGGAGCGCATCACCAACGAAGCGGCGAACGTCTAAGCTTGTTGATCGAGCCGCCGGCCGCGCGTTTCGGGCAGAACGAAAATGATGATCGGGATCGCGAGCCAGGCGGCGACGCCCAGCAGCGACGCCGCGGCGCTGATGGACCCCATGGTGCGCGTGAACTCTCCAAGCATCCAGGGCGCGGCCACCATGCCCCAACGGCCGATCAGATTATGACACCAGCCATTAGCGGCGGCGCGCATATGGGTGGGGAACAGCTCGCTGTTCATTGTGTACGCGACGTTCCAGATCCCCAAGAGCGCCTGAGAGATGACGAAGCTGCCCGCGATGACGAGCCAGTCCGGTGAGAGGTAGCAGGTGATCGTGAATACGCCGAGCAACCCGAGAAACAGGCTCAGCGCCCAGCGGCGGCCGATCCGATCCGCCATCTGGCCGGCGATCACATTGCCCGCGAACGCGCCCAGGAGGCCGAAGGGCGCCAGCTTGGCGAAATCGCCCGGCGGCCAGCCGCGCTCGTTCACGACATACAGTGTGAAGAACAGGCTGCTCACGGCGCTTGAGAAATTGATGATCAGCCAGAGCGCGCTCATGGCGATGAAGGATATGCGCAGATCCGGCTGAATGAGACGGCGCAATTCCGCCAGAGGCTGGCTTTTGGGCGCGCCGCTGCTGGCGCGTGCGTCGAGCCAGACCGGCGTTTCGCGCAACTTCCACCACAGAAGCGGCATAATCAAAAGCGGCGCGGCGCCGATGATGAAGATCATCCGCCAGCCCAGCGGGCTTTCGATCGCATGTCCGATCACGACGAACGGCAGAGCGGCGCCGAATGCGCCCATGGCGCCCATCAGACCGTTGGCGCGCCCGCGCAGCTTCGGCGGCAGCGTCTCGCTCAGGATCAGGTAGGCCATGGCGATCTGCGTCACCAAAAGCGCGCGCGTGGCGAATTGCAGGAAGGCGTAGCCGGGCACATTGTGCGCGAACGCCGCGGTCGCCAGCGACCCCAGCGAAAAGCCCGTGGCGGCCAACAAGAGAATAGGGCGGCGGCCGAACCGGTCGGCCAGACGGATCAGCAGCCATGCGGCGATGGAGCCGGCGCCGACGATCGCCAGCGCGTTGCCGAGCGCCGAGGACGGCGCGCCGAAATCCTTTCCCAGATAGGGCAGAACGACGCTCGCCGCTGCGATGTCGAAGCCTTCGACCATGACGACGCTGGCGAGCAGCAGGATCAGAAATCCGTGCTGGCGCGTCAGTTTTTCGGGGAGGGCGGATGCGGCGTCGTTCATTGCCGATGTCCATCGGCGAAAGCGTCCTGAGCGTCAATGCGCGGCGCGCGCTTCGCATCTGCGAAGCGCGCTATTCCCGGCATGGCGGAAAGTGAATTAGGCCGCGGAGCGCGCGGGCTTCGTTGTTTTGTCGGCCAGGCGGAAGCCGGAGGCGTGCGCGTGGACTTCGTCCGCCTGGGTGTTCAGCATGCGCGTCGCGGCGATGCTTTCCTCGGCCATTGCGGAGTTCTGCTGCGTCGAGCGGTCGATCTGACCGACGGCGGCGTTGATCTCGCGCACGCCGCGGGATTGTTCGTCCACGGCCGTTGCGATGTCGTTGACCAATTGATCGATCTCGGTGACGCGGATTATGATCCGTTCCAGAGCGGCGCCCGTATCGTCCACCAGAGTCACGCCCGACTTCACTTCCTCGGTGCTCTTGCTGATCAGCCCCTTGATCTCCTTCGCCGCGTCGGCGCTGCGCTGCGCCAGGCTGCGCACTTCCTGCGCGACGACGGCGAAACCGCGCCCCGCCTCACCGGCGCGCGCCGCCTCCACGCCCGCGTTCAAGGCGAGCAGATTGGTCTGGAAAGCGATTTCATCGATGACGCCGATGATCTGGGCGATTTGCGTCGCCGAGGATTCGATCGCCAGCATCGCCTGGATGGCGTTCTTGACGATGGCGCCGCCAGTGGTCGCTTCGTCGCGCGCCGCAGAGACGGTCTTGGTCGCCGTGCGTGCATCGTCGGCGGTGCGGTTCGCGGTGACGGACACCTGCTCAAGCGCCGCGGCGGTTTCTTCCAGCGCGGCCGCCTGCTGTTCGGTTCTGTGCGCCAGTTCGTCAGTTGCGTCGGCGATCGAGCTGACGCCGCTACGCATCAGGCTGACGCCGTCGACGACATTGCCGAACGCCTGGGCGAGCGTTTCTAGCGCCCGGTTGAAATTCGTGCGTAGCCCTTCGTATTGCGACGGAAACGGCTCGGCGATGCGCCACGACAGATCGCCCGCCGACAGCGCCGCCAAAGCTTGATCAAGCTTTGCGACGACGTCTTCCTGTTCCTTCAGGGCGATGCGGCGCTGGCGCTCGTTGCGCTCGCGTTCGGCGTCGTTCGCGGCGCGCTGCTCGTCGGCGATGCGGCGTTGCTCGTCGATCGCGGCGCGGGCGCGTTCACGGTCTTCCTCGTTCCGTTGCCGTATTTCTTCCGCCTGCCGGCGCTGTTCAACTTCGATCGCCTGATTGCGCACGCGTGCGTCTTCGATCTGCCGGCGTTGCTCCGCCGCTTCCGCTTCCAGGCGATCGCGCTCGATGGCGGCGTTGCGAAACACGAGCACCGCTTCGGCCATCGCGCCGATTTCGTCCTGGCGTCCTCGGGCCGGCACCTCAATGTCCTTGTCGCCGTCCGCCAGGCGCCGCATTGCATCCGTCATCTGGAGCGTCGGCGCAGCGATCATGCGTGTCAGCGCCAAACCAATGCCGACCGCGAGGCCCAGGGCGGCGATCAGGCCGCCCAGAACGGAAATATAGGCGGTTCTTTCTGCCTGCGTGGCGGCGGCGCGAAGTTCGGCTGCGCGCTCGATTTCAGCGTCCAGAGCTTCGTCGTTGGCGTCTTCCGCTGGCGCGATGAACTTGTCGGCCAGACCGTCCGGGCTGACCAGAGCGCGGGCCTGATCATAGGTTTTCGGATTGGTCGCGAGCGTTTTCGCCTTGTCGAGCAGCCCGACATACCAGGCGTCGGCGGCGCTTTCGATCGTATCCAGGCGCTCCAGCTGAGCGGGAGAATCCTTCAGGACCGCGCGTGCTTCGCCGATGGCTTTCTTGAATTTGGCGCGGTGGGAGTCGACGCGCTCAAGATAATATTTGTCGCGGCTAAGGATCCATCCGCGCAGGGAGTTTTCCTGCCGCGCCAGCCGGAAGCGCGCCTCCAGCAGCGCGTCCTGGGCGGCGCGGCTGTTTTGGGAATCCTTGCGGCTCTGCTGCAGCGACGCGACGTTTGCGATCGTCACGCCGCCGCTCACCGTGATGACTGTCAACACGCCCGCGAAGCCAAGCCCTAACTTCTTGGAGACGCTGAGGTTTTCCAGCTTCATGAATCGCCTTCGCCCGAGTGCGGCACAATCCGCCGCGCAAATGCGCGGCTATTTGTCCGACCATCAGGCGATAATAATTAATTTCAGGTTGCCCGATGATGCGGGTGCGGGCTCAGGTTGTGTTTACGTCACAGATGCACCCGCAAGCGCGGCGGCGATCGAAGCCGAAAGTGGGGTCGTGGGGCGGCCGATTAGTCGGCTGAGCATATGTGAATCGTCGAAAAGCGCGCCCTTGGCGGCGCCCGCGTCGCTGTCGGAAAACACCCCGGCGAAAGCCTCGGGCACGCCGGCTTTCACCAAAAGTGCTTTATATTCAGCTTCCGGAAGGTCGTGATATGCGATCGGTTTGCTGGTCTGGCGCGCGATTTCAGCGGCATATTCCGCCAGCGTGAAGGCCTGGTCGCCTGCGAGTTCGTAGGTTTTGCCGGCCTGATCTTCCGTGGACAGCAGCACCGCCGCAGCGGCTTCCGCGTAATCCTGCCGCGTCGCCGCGCTGATGCGACCGTCTTTGGCGCAGCCGATTACCGCGTTGTGTTGCAGTACCGCGCCAATATTTGCAGTGTAATTTTCAAAGTACCAGCCGTTCCGCAGTAGTATGAAGGGCACACCTGATACTTTGATCAGGTCTTCCGTCTCTCGATGTTCAATGGTGAGCGCCAGAGGGCTCACGTCCGAGTGCAGAATACTCGTGTAGGCGAGCAGGCCCACATTGGCGCGCTTGGCGGCGTCGATCACATTGCCATGCTGGCGCAGGCGCTGGCCGACTTCATTGCCGGAAATAAAGAGAACCTTGCTGACGCCCTCAAAGGCCCGGTCCAGCGAGGCGGGGTCGTCATAGGAGCCCTGGCGGATTTCGGCGCCGGCGGCGGCGAGCTCTTTCGCCGCGTCCGGATTGCGCACCATCGCCGCGAGCTTCCCGGCGGGGAGGCGCTTGGCCAGCAAGGGCACGACAAGGCGGCCCAACTGACCGGATGCGCCGGTTACCAGGATTTTACCAGACGTGTTCATGAAGCTGACTCCTAGTCTCGACTGAGTACCAAGTGTATTTATGAGACTATCGAGCAGGGCGTAAGGAGGCAGAGATTCATGCCCAGGTTACCTCAAGAGAACCACGGGCTGGGCGTGTTATTCGAATATTGGAGCGCCAATGAATTCGATATACGGCTCTGCCCAGTTCGCAACGTCCTAAGTAAGCTTGGCAGCCGCTGGACCACATTGGTCTTGATTGCGTTGTCGCGCCGGCCGCACCGCTTCAACGAAATCCTCAGGGCCATCCCGGACATCTCAAAGCGCATGCTGACTCAGACCTTGCGAGATCTGGAGCGTGACGGCCTTGTGTCGCGGCGCGTCTTTCCGACCAAACCACCGACGGTCGAATATCGGCTCACGGATCTTGGGTTATCCTTGCTCGAGCCGGTTGCATCGCTTGTCGCCTGGGCCCAGACGACGCACGCCCAGATCGAGCGCGCCCGCGCAGATTTTGACCGCAACGACCCGACGGGCGTCACATCGAAAGCGTAATTCCGCGGAGCATGGGAAGCGGCCGCCTCGAACGCGGTATTGGCCGCCTCCCTCTGGCGTCCGCTTACTTTTTTTCTTTGGCCTGATCGGCGGCGTGCTTTTCGAAGGCGCGCATGTTCGCCGACATGATCACGTCGATGAAACCATCGCGGTTTTCGCGGGCCCAGTCGAAGGATTTCGTGCGCGCGACATTGTCGCCGTTGATCGCCGGCAGGACGTAACGCGCGATCATTTCCAGGGAACGCTTGCAATTCTCAAAGCTGGCCCAGTTCTTTTCCAGGATCAGCAGCGTGCCGAAATCCGGCACCTTCTGCTCCAGGCGGCGGATCTGCGCGATGGCGTCGTCCGGCGTGCCGACGACGACTTCGCCGG
>CAYNCS010000054.1:0-19952 GCA_964395875.1 uncultured Caulobacteraceae bacterium
GACCAAACCCTTGTAAGCCCGATCCGGCTCAACAATCTCTCAATCCAGACCAACAAGATTGCGCCGTACATTCGTATTTTCGCTGCGGCAGCGATCACAAGTGGCAAGGCTTTGTAGGCGATGAATAGAACGGCCGCGAAAGCAACACCCAAGAGCGCTAACCGCAGAGCTTGAAGAGCGACCACGTCTGGGACGCCGTTTGCGAGTTGCAAAGATGAAATTGTGGGTCGAGCGTCGACAGAGTGCCAACCAGAAACAACGCTCGTCGCGATTGGCACAAAAATCCAAAACAATCCGCCAGCAAAAAGCACGCCCACAGAAAGAGCCAAAGCCCGACGAGCCCAAAGCATCAAAACGGGTGTTGCCGTACGATAGGAAAGAATGAGACCGACTATTTGACTTACGATGCGAGCAGCCCAAGCAATTAAGAATACTCCTAGGACCCACGCAATTAGTAGGAACATCAGCGGCAATGTGAAGCTTGGGCCGGTGTAAGATTGTTGTGTCGTTTCAGTCCAAGGCCGAAGCGTCATGCCCGCAAGAGTGAGGATCGCGACAGATCCAATCCAAACCGTTCGATCTAAAAATCTTCCGGTAGGCTTGCGGCGTCGAGAGAGCGAAGCACACAACACGCTTATCAGGAAGCCGGCGATGGTAATTAGGACAATGGCTACCTGATAGGTCCTGAACCAATTTTCGGGATCGAAGGATCGAACAACGTACACAAGCTCAGAAGGCGTTGGGACTGCTCCCGATCCAAATACGAGAACAAGCTGTACGCCGAGTGGGATAAGGCTTCCCGATGCTAAGACGAATGCAGCCAAGGCCTGATCGGTGCTGCCGCTTGAGCGATCGCCGCTGGCGTGCTCACTCAGGACTGTCACAAGCGCAGTGAACAGAAATTCGACAATCAGCACCCCAACATAAGGGTGCCATGCAGGTTGAATCTCTAGGGCAATGCAAATCCAAAGGACCGCCCCAAGCTCCACAATGATGGAGATGGTCAGGAGCGTTGCCACCGACACGGCAGCCGCAATTTCATTCCTAAAGCTCATCGCTCGCCCCGCCAAGCGCCTAGACGAGAACGAGATATGTTAAACTTTGGACTGACGAAAGGGTTCGATCAGAAACGGTAGTTGAACCACCTCCAACGGACCGTCTCGAAATCTCGTTTTTGAGAAACTCTCTGCTTTCTCAAAACAACACTTGAAATCCTGTCACTCGATACCATGTAGGCGCTCCCTGTTTCGAGAGATGGAGACCACATGCGAATTGGCTACGCCCGAGTGAGTACGGAAGGTCAGTCGACGGACTTGCAAATTACGGCATTAAGAGATGCTGGATGCGAGCGAATTTTCGAAGAGACAGCCTCGGGCGCCCAACGCGATCGTCCTGAACTTAAGAAAGCCATCGATCTCGCGAGAAGCCTGAAACAGCTTATTGAAACCGTCGAAGACCTCCGTGATCGCGGCATCGGCTTTATGAGCATGACCGAAAGCATCGACACCGGAACGCCGGGCGGCAAGCTTGCCTTTCACATCTTCGGGTCACTGGCAGAGTTTGAGCGAGGCCTTATTCGGGAGCGCACAATGGCTGGCTTGGAAGCTGCTCGTCGCGAAGGTCGCGTAGGCGGTCGCCCGAGAGCGATGAGCGACAGCGACGTTAAAGCCGCTAAAGCGCTCATGGCGGCGGGCAATATTAGCATGAAGGAAATTGCCGGACGCTTGAGCGTCTCGCCTGCCACTCTCTATCGTGCGTTTCCGGGTGGCCGCATTAGTGTTTAGTTCTTTCGCACCACTTTGAATTCAGAGTCCGATAGCGTGGTGTCAAAAACCTCGGCCTTGCTTCTCACGACTTCATCGAACGCTGCAATGGTCGACAATTGTGCTGTACATCGAACGCCCAAAATAACTTCGCGCAGCGCCAGCCTTTCATTGAACGGTTGGAAATAAAGCCCGGCTTCCTCGTTATTGAATTCACTGAAAACACGAACTTCATGCTCATACGCCCACGGCGTATGTTTCGTGCTCAGAATACGCTGAAGTAGCTTTTTCCGGTCTCCATGCACTCGCATTTCTTCCATCATGGAAATTCTGTCGTCTGTGTACGTGACCGCAAAAGTGTCGCGCTCATCAACCTCGAAACCTAAGCAAATTCCCCTGTGTCGGTCGGCGTAGTGGCTCCAGATTATCGGGTTATCCCACTTCGTGCTGAATGAAATCAGGCCTCGACTTTTGACAATCGTATCGCGGTATTCGAGGAACTGGCCCTTCATTACTTGGTCGCCCGTGACGATGCACAGGAGTTCGTATGGGTCATTCAGTTCCAAAATATTGGAAATCTTCAGCCGTCGTTTTGCCAAGTTGTCGACTGCCCATTCTTCGGCAGTGAAATAATACAAGCGCACTTTAATCCCGCCTTCACAGAGAGGAACCACCTTCGGTACGAAGGAAATATAGAACCCTCAGCAAATACTCTGCGGCCTCGATATTGGTTTGTCGCGAGTTTCTAACCGTTTGATACCATTAAGCGCCCAAAGCGCTCAGTTTGTCAGACAGGTTATTGATTTCATTGGAATACGGACTGATTAAGAGTCAGCTGCTCTACCAACTGAGCTAATCACCCGAAGCGGTGCGCGCGGCGCCGCGAAGGCGCGGAACATAGCTTTTGTTTTCCGGAGCGCAAGGCGATTCAAGCCTAAATCCGCCGGGAAATGCCCCCGTCAGTCCTGCCCGAGCCGTTCGCTGGACGAAAACCGCCCCAGAACAAGGTCCATCGCCCGGTCCGGCGGCGGGATAAGCCCGATCGAGGCGGCGATTGTGCAGGCGTGGGCCCGGTCCCGCGCGCCCAGTTTCTTGCGGATGGAGCGCCACCGCTCGTGCACCGTTTCGGGCAACAGATTGAGCGCCTTGGCGATTTCCTTGTCCACGTGGGCGTTCGAGGCGATGCGCAGTATCTCGAGGTCCAGAGGCCGCAGAACCGGCAGCGCCTGCCGCCAGCTCAATTCGTTCAGAAACAACACGTGCGAGAGCATCGTTACGCCCAGGATATGCGCCTGGATACGCTCCGCATCCGCCCTCTTTTCCTTCTCGCCCCAGGCCATGGTGACGCCGATCTTCACCGCGCCCGGCCCGGCGATCACGCTGGCGAAACCGTTGCGCATACCCACTTCATGAACGATCGACATCGTGCGCGCTTCGGCGTCGTTTTCAGGCTGAACGTCCGACCATTCAGACGTGCGCCCGGCGATGGACGCGCGCCGCAGGGGATCGTTCTCGTACATCCGCTCCTGGGTGTAGATTTTAGCGAAGTCCCCAGGCGATTCAGCGACCGCGAACACCTCCTGCCCGCGCACTGGCGCCATGGGACCAATCGCGTAATAGCGTGCGCCAAGCGGATCCATCGATTTCTCGAAGGCGCGGATGGCCTGCTTGAAACTCGTGGTTTCCTTGATCGCGTGAACCCGATCCAGAAGCTGCGTTAGCGGCACGATGACCTCCGACGCCTATTTATGAGCTAAGGCGCCGCTTCACGACAAGCGGATTGGGTCATTCTTGCGCGATTTGACTGGAAAATTCGCAACCGGAGCGGTTGAGCGAAACCTCCCGCCGCCATCCGCCCGCCGCGGCCTGCGCAGCCCTCCAGAAGGCTTAGAACATGCCGTTGGAATTGCGGCTTTCCGCCGGCACCTCGCACATCGCGTCCCAGTGCTCCGCGATGAGGCCGTCCTGGACCCGGAAAATGTCTATCACGGAGAAACCACGCGTACCGGGCTCCCGGATTGTGTGTGCGTGCACAACGACATAATCGCCGTCCACCATGATGCGCTTCACATCATGCACATAATGGGGTGACGCCCCCTTGGCCCAGGTCAGAAATCCTTTCAGCGCTTCGGCGCCGTCGTCGGCCATCGGACTATGCTGAATATAGTCCGCGCGAAAATAACGATCGACCGGGCCGGAATCCAAAGGCCCCAGGACGTGGGCCAACATCCCTTCGACCACCTTCAGATTCTGCTGCTCCAGTTCAGTATAGCTCATGGCGACTCTCCTTTCGGAGAGTCATTCTGAAGGTTGCGCTATATGAATAAAAACATCCTATAGTTGTATTTTTCCGGATTTCGTGTTTGCGGCGCAGCATAAGCCTAAAGCAGCCTTGAGACCGCCGGCAAAAGCAGGTTAGAGCCTCGGCGAATAAGCCTCGTCAGGTGGAGCAATTTATGAATCTCGACGCGATTTCAATTGGCAAGAACCCGCCTTTCGACGTCAACGTCATCATTGAAGTGCCGATCGGCGGGGAGCCGATCAAATATGAAATGGATAAGGCGTCGGGCGCGCTGATCGTCGATCGCTTCCTGTATACTGCAATGCGATATCCTGGAAACTACGGCTTTATTCCCCACACTCTCTCCGGCGACGGAGACCCATGCGACGTGATTGTCGCCAACACGCGCGCGATTGTGCCGGGCGGCGTCATCTCCTGCCGCATCGTCGGCGTGCTGGAGATGGAGGACGAAGGCGGCCATGACGAAAAGCTTCTGGCGGTGCCGTCTTCCTGGCTCACCAAGCGCTATGACAGCGTCCAGAATTATAACGACCTGCCCGACATCACGATCAAACAGATCGAGCACTTCTTCGGGAGCTACAAGGATCTCGAACCAGGTAAATGGGTGAAGGTCAAAGGCTGGGGTGACGCTGAGCACGCCCGCAGCCTGGTGTCCGAAGGCATTGAACGCGCGAAAGCAGCCAAAAAAGCATAGGCGCTTTAGGCTGGTTCGGCGCCGCCGTGATTGCGGCGGCGGCGCTTCCGGTTTAGCCATGTGAAAACGTCGCTGGCGCGCCCTAAAGCCTCCAGCGCGGGCTTTTCTGGAGCGCCGCGTGAAGCAGTTTCTGACCACCGTGGCCGGCGTGTTCGTCGGCCTGCTTTTGTTTTTTGTCGGCCTGCCGATCATCCTTATCGCCTCGCTGTCCGGCAAGTCCGAGGAAAAGGCGACCTTCGGACAGCAGATCGTGCTGGACATCGACCTCCGGGACGCCATCCCCGATCAACCCGCTTACAATCCATTTTCGACCATGCGGGAATCGCCTTCGGTGGTGAGCATCGTCGAAACCCTGGAAAAGGCCGAAAAGGATAAAAGCGTTAAAGGCGCTTACATCCGCGGCAATGACGGCAGCGTATCTCCCGCCGCAGCGGAGGAAATCCGCGACGCGCTGCAGCACTTCCGCAAGGCCGGCAAGTTTGTCGTGGCGCATCTGCAATCGGAAATGGACGGCGGCGTGGCGAGCTACGCCCTGCTGTCGGGTGCGGATGAAATCTGGATGCAAGCCGCCTCGGACTTTCAAGCGACTGGCATGGGGTCCGAGACGCTTTTTCTGGGCGGCGCGTTTGAAAAGTTTTCGGCGAAGCCGCAATTCGATCAATTCTACGAATACAAAAACGCCGCGAACGTCTTCACACAGAAGACCTACACGGCTGCGCACCGCGAAGCCACGACCAGCTTGCTGACGAGCGTCTATACCGACCTCACGAACGCCGCCGCGGGCGGCCGCAATATAAACGCCGAGCAATTGCGCAAACTGCTTGAGGCCGGGCCCTATACCGGCTCGGAGGCTTTGTCGAAGAAGCTCGTCGATAAGCTCGGACGCCCGGCTGACGCAGAGAAAGCCGCGCTGGACCGCGCCGGCAAGAACGCCGAACTCGTGAAATTCGAGGAATACGCCGCATCCAAACATGACCGTCAACACGGCGATTCCGTCGCATTGGTGATGGGCGAAGGCGACATCATCACCGGCGAAGGCGAGGCGCAGCCTTTCTCCAACGACGTCGTGTTCGCCAGCGATACGATCTCAAAAGCCCTGCTCGACGCGTCCAAGAATGACGACGTGAAGGCCGTTGTATTCCGCGTCAGTTCGCCGGGCGGCTCGGCGGTCGCCTCGGATCAGATCTGGGACGCAGTCGAGAAGGTAAAACAATCCGGCAAGCCCGTCGTGATCTCGATGGGCGCATATGCGGCGTCCGGCGGCTATTACGTCTCCACGGGCGCCGACAAGATCGTCGCGTGGCCCTCGACGATCACCGGATCGATCGGCGTCCTGGGCGGGAAGATCGCGATCAACGATGCGCTCAAAAAATATACGGGCGCAAATGCCGAAGCGATCAAGGTCGGCGGTCCGTTCGTCGGCGCGATGTCGGCCAGCGAACCCTTCACGAACTATCAGCGCGAACAATTCCATCGCCTGATGGAAAGCGTCTACAACGACTTCACCGGCAAGGTCGCCGCCGGCCGCAAACTGCCCATCGAGCGTGTGCGCGAAATCGCCAAGGGCCGCGTCTGGAGCGGCACGCAAGCCAGGTCCATCGGACTGGTCGACGAATTCGGGGGCCTACGCACCTCCCTGGCGCTGGCGCGCAAGCTCGGGAAACTGAAGGACGACGCGCCCGTCATCCATTATCCGGAGCCCAAATCGCCCTTCCAGGTCCTGCAGGACTTCTTCGGCGTGTCCAGTGAAGCGGCCCGGGCGGCGGCGACGATCTCGGTCCTGGTGGGCGATGACCGCATTCAGCAGATGGCCAAGGCCGCGCGCGAAAGCCGCGCAGGCGTCCGCACCGAAATGGTTCCGATGGAGATGAGATAGCCGGGCGCCCGCCTATTGAAGCAACAAAAAAACCCCGCGCTGTTACGCGCGGGGCTTTTCATTTCTTCAGGTCGCTTACTTGCCCGACAGCATCTGTCCAAGCGAGTCGAACGATGCAGTAGCGCCGATATAGAAGAACCGGCCGACCGCGCTGACAGGATAGAACGACTCACCGGTGTCCGGCCGCTGATCGGTAAAGTTATCGATCCCGGCATACAGCGTGTAATGATCGTCCGGACTCCAGCGCACCTGGACGTCGTGGGTGAGACGGGGCGAGAAATCGAGATAGCCCGGCGCTGCAATGTCAGGCTCGCCCTGACGCTCCAGCGTCGTGTAACGCTGGGTTTCGCTGAAATAGTTGAAGCCGTACGTCACCTGCAACGGCCCCTTCAGCCACGTCACATCGAAGTTCGCCTGCCATTCCGGTTTCTTCTCCTGACCTTTCTGCTGGTCAGGATCGGCGCCCACCAAATTCACGTAGGACAATTCATCGAGATAGTTTCCGACTACGCGGAAGTTGAACGTGCCGTAGTCCTTCTCGGCGCCAAAATCGGCCGGATCGAACAGGTAATTGACGGTGAAGTCGATGCCGCGCGTGGTGAACGCCGCGACGTTGACCGGCTGAATCAAGAAATCGACGATGCCGCCAGGATGTTGCGGATCCGTCGACGGCGCACGGGTCAGCGCAGCGCAGAACTGGTTCGCCGTGGTGGGCAGGTCAACGCACTGATTTGCGATGTCTTGCGGATCGAGCAGGTTGATCGCGTTGTCCAGCTTGATCTGATAATAGTCGATCGACGCCGTCAATTTTGGCGCGAACCTAGGGCGCAGCACCACGCCGAAGGTTGTGGTTTTCGCCGTCTCCTCTTCGAGATTCGCGTTGCCGGACTGCAGCCCCCGAATGCTCGCAACGTTAGGATCGATAAAATTCGCCGGGTCGGCGATGCCGAGCGAAGACAAAATCGATGCGCAGTTCGCCGCCCGATAAGACGTGCCCTGATTGAGTCGCGCTGTGTCGCAGGGATCTTCAATAAACAGGAAGGTCTGACCGCCTGGGTCAAACAATTCCGATATATTTGGCGCGCGAACGGCTTCAGCGTAAGTGCCGCGGAACGACACGTCCACCAAAGGCGCCCACTCGCCGCCCACCTTCCACGTCGTCGTGTCGCCGATGGTGGAATAGCTGGACTGACGCACCGCGCCGTCAACCGTGAATTCCTTGATGAACGGCTGATCTGCGATCAAGGGCGCACGGAACTCGGCGAAATATTCCTTCACCTCGTAAGAGCCCTTCGTGGGCTGGATCGTGGCGCCGCCAAAACCCAGGCCATTTATGTCAGCGAAGCTTTGACCGCCGTCGCTTTCTTCGCGGCGCCATTCCGCGCCGACCGACCAACCAAACGATCCGCCAGGCAGGGTGAAGAGTTTGTCCAGATTGCCCGACAGATAGCCGGACACGACATGCTGCGTCAGCTCGGATTGCGATATGCCGGTGGGCGCAATCCATGCGGCCGCCGCCGCGTTGTCAGCGGCATTCGTAGCGAACAAATTGAACGGTTTGCATTCGCCCGGCGCAAATGTCGTCGGCGCCGGCAAACCGTTCCAGGAAACGTTCAACGGCTCATAGCCGGGAATATAATTGACCTTGCAATCCGCCAGACCCGTTGCAGGGTTGATGCCGACGTCCAGAGCCGCGGCCCACCTGTCGTCCAGGCGCTCCCGCAGCACATTGTTCGTCACCTTCGTGCGGCCGAACGTGTAGGAAACGTTGTAGTCGACGCCTTCAAGAACATTGCCTTCAAAGCCGACAACGGCACGATATGTTTGACGATCGATGTCTTCGCCACGGCGGCCCAGATCAAAATTGTCTCGGGAAACGAGCGCCGTGGGCGCTCCAAAATCCGCTACGCCAATACCCGACGCCTGAATCGCATCACGAATGCTCGCCGGCATGAAGGGATTGTCGTCCTGAACGGCCAGATAATAATCAAATGTCGGCTGGCTCAGGGTTCTTGACTTCGTTTTGACGTACTTAAGCTCCGTGAAGAAGCGTACCTTATCAGAGAAGTCATAATGGCCAAGGACATTGAAATTGTAGCGGGTGATTTGCGGCATTAGATCGCCGCCATATCCGTCCACCGGCGTTGCATCGCCGCCCTGTGCATAAAAGGGCGGAATGAAGGGGTTTGTGCCCGGGTTCCAAACTCTTCCGTCGCCATTGTAATTCGCCGCCAACACACCGGCTCCGCCAAACAAGGCGTCTAGATCATCCGGATCCGTATAAACGGCGCCCAACGGACTGGATTCGTAATAACGGATGTCCGGCAACGGCACGCGGTCCGGGATTGTTGGATCGTCAAACGGGTCGTTCGGATTGCGGACGAACATGGATTTGATGTGACGATCCGACGCTTTCAAACGCGTCTCGGTGGTCGCCTCGAACGAAGCGGCGATGTTTCCTTTGCCTTCAGCAAAATTCTTGCCGGCAGTAATCGAAAACAGCCCTTCCCGGTCGCCGCTGCCTTCCCCGGGCATCCCGCCCTGAACGCGCATGCGGAAGCCTTCAAAGTCATCCTTTGTGATGAAGTTCACAACGCCCGAAACGCCGTCAGCGCCATAGATGGCCGAGGCGCCGCCGGTGAGAATCTGCACGTCTTTCAACAGGTCGACGGGAATGGTGTTGGTGTCGACGGCGGCCGAGCCGGGCAGCGCCGCGACGTGTCGGCGGCCGTTGACCAGAACCAGCGTCCGGTCGACGCCAAGATTGCGCAGGTCGAGAAGGTTCAAACCCGTCGTACCGATTTCAGCTTCATCGCCGGCATTGTCATGGGGACCTTCGGAAGCAACCAGGGCCGGAAAGTCTTGAAGGATTGTGGCGAGATTCGTTTTCCCGCTGTCCTGGAGCGCGGTTTGACCGACCGACAGGATCGGGTTGGAGAACTCGTAATCCGGCTGTTTGATGCGGGTTCCTGTGACGACGATGGGCTCTGCCTGCTCTTGCGCATCCTGCGCGTAGGCCGGAACTGTGATCACGACAAATCCCGACATCAGGACCGTCGTCGCCAATAGGCGCGCACGATTCATCTGCTGCATTTTGCATCCCCGACTTGCTGTTCAGGCGGGGAGCGCCGAGAAGCCGCGAACGGACGCGCTTGATCCGCATCCGTCACTTCCCATGTGGCCGAAATCGGCCCCCCGAGTCCGCCTACTTACTAAAAACCTATGTTTAATCAGTATCGGCGTCAAATTTCTGACATAAATTTGAGCCGGCAAGATCGCCCGCTGAAGCCGCCCCCACCATGCCCGCGAAGGATTGCCGAGAAAGTTTTTGAATAATTTCAATGGCGCAGTGTGCAGCGTTACCTGCAAAACACAGCCCGCAGAAGTTTTCGGGAAGGCTCAATTTTGAGGCGCCGGGAAGCGCGGGAAACCCGCAGGGCCAAGCTACAAAGGTTATCTGCGATGTCAGAGTTTCGGACTTTGGTCCGACTTCCGGCACAGATACCGGCTGCGGTGGATGTCTTCGATATTGTCCACCCAGCCGCTGACGTCCGGCCGGACGAGGTTCTTGTTCACGTAATAGACGATCGGCGCCATGGGTTGGTCACGCGCCGTAATCTGTTCCGCCGCCGCCAGTAATTTTCCGCGCTTGATCAGATCGCGCTCAGAGTCCGACTGAGCCAGCATGCGATCAAATTCCGGATTGGAATATTTCGAGTAATTCTGGTCGCGGGATTTCGTCTCCATCAGAAACAGGAAATTCCGCGCATCGTTGAAATCCGCAATCCAGCCGCCATCGCCCACGTCATAATCGCCCGTGCGCAGATTGGAGTAATGGATCTGGGTCTCCACGCCTTGAATCTGCACGCGCACCCATGGTGCGATGTCGTTCCAGTTTTTTTGCAGCACCGGCGCAATGCGCGGATTATCCGCTGTGTTCCGATGCGAATAGGTGAAAGTCAGCGGATTGTCCGGACCAAATCCGGCGGCCTGAAGCAGCGCCCGCGCCTCCGCCCGGCGCTGCTGCATTCCTTCGCTCGCCCAGGCCAAAGGCGTCGAGCCGGGATAATTGGCGACATGCGGCGGAATCAGCGAATATGCGGGCCGCTGCCCCGCACGAAGAATTTCGTCCGCGATGAAATCCCTGTTGATCGCTAAGGATAGCGCACGGCGCACACGCGGATCGTCGAACGGTTTCTTGCGCGTATTGAACGTGACGAAGATCACGCCCATGAAATCCGCGACGCGCGCATAGCCCGGCAGATTGCGTTTCAGGAACTTCAGGCGCGTGCCGTCAATCTCCGTATTGACGTCGAGTTGCCCTGCGCGCACGCGCCGCTCCGCCGCCAGGGGATCATTCGTCGGATAATAGAAGATGCGCTTGAAACAAACGTTTTCGGCATCCCAGAAGCGCTCGTTCTTCACGACTTCGATGAGATCGTTCGTCCGCCAGCGCACCAGCTTGTAGGCGCCGTTGACGACGATGTTTTTCGGCTTGATCCAGTCGCCGCCGACCTTTGCAACTACGTGCTGAGGGATCGGAAACGCCGTGTAATGTTTCAGTAATTGCGGA
Source organism: uncultured Caulobacteraceae bacterium (assembly GCA_964395875.1). Classification (GTDB taxonomy): domain Bacteria; phylum Pseudomonadota; class Alphaproteobacteria; order Caulobacterales; family Aquidulcibacteraceae; genus JBEVJO01. The sequence continues at coordinate 11,209 of CAYNCS010000054.1, forward strand.
AGATAGGGCTCCGGATTCTCCAACGTAATCTCAAGCGTCTTGGGATCGATCGCGCGAACGCCCAAAGCCTCCGGCGGCAATTTCTGTTCGTACACCGCTTCAGCGTTCTTCATGCCGAATTGGATCGAGGCGTATTCCGACAACGTGTTGGGATCCATAAGGCGGCGAAACGCGGCGACGAAATCATCCGCTGTCACCGGCGCGCCGTCGGACCAGACGGCGTCACGCAGCTGGAACGTCCAGGTAAGGCCATCCTGGCTTACGCTCCAGGACGTCGCCATACCGGGCGCGACCTCAGAGGCGGCATCCTCCGTCGTCAGCCCCATGAACATATCGCCAATGATATGGTTCTCCCAGGTGCCGCTGGCCTTGAGCGGATCGAGGGTCAGCGGCTCCGCAGAATTGCCGATCAGCAGCACGTCCTTCATGCCGGCTTTGGTCGGCGGTTGACAGGCGGCGATCACGCAGGCGCATAACGCCGCAAGAAGAAGCGTGAGAGCCCTCACCGGTCGCGCGGATCGAGCGCATCGCGCAATCCGTCCCCTAAAAAATTCAGTGCAAAGAGAGTCGCCATCATGGCCAACGCAGGCACGATCAAGAGCCACGGCGCCGTCTCCATCTGCGCCGCCCCGCGGCTCAGCAATCGGCCGAGGCTCGTCAGAGGCTCCTGCACGCCAAGCCCGAGAAAGCTCAGGAAGCTTTCCGCCAGGATCACGCCCGGAATCGTGAGCGTTGCATAGACCACGACCGGGCCAAGCAAGTTGGGCACGATATGACGCAAGACGATGAGCCGCTTTTGCAGACCTGCGGCCCGCGACGCCTCCACAAACTCGCGCGCTTTCAGCGCCAGGGTCTGACCGCGCACGATGCGCGCCATAGTCAGCCATTCCACGGCGCCGATGGCGATAAAGATCAGAATGAAGGACCGGCCGAAGGCGGTCATGAGAATGATCACGAAAAAGATGAAGGGCAGCGCGTAAAGAATGTCGACGAACCGCATCATCGCTTCATCGACGCGCCCCCCTAAAAAACCCGCCGTCGCCCCGTAAGCGACCCCGATCACCAATGAGACGAGAGTCGCCGTCAGGCCAACCGCCAGCGAAACCCGCAATCCATACATCAGGCGCACGGCCTGATCGCGCCCTTGCTCGTCGGTGCCGAGAAGGTGCCATTCGGTCGGGTTCATGCTTGCGCCGGGAATGAACTCAATCATCGTCGGCTTGGTGATCGCAGGCGAATCCGCGTTAAAAAAACTTGGCGGCAATTCCTGGCAAACAAACGCCTTCACGCCGGACGTGCTGGGCGCCGCTGGCGCGCAGGCGCCCTCATCCTGCAATTGCGCGATCTTCGTTTCTTTCCAATTCAATGTCGGCGCCAAACCGACCCTCGCCTCGTAAATGGAATCGTATTTGTGCGGCCATACCCAAGGCCCCGCGATCGCGATCAATGTGATTATTAAAATGATCCAGGCGCTGAACATGGCCGCCTTGTTGCGCAGCAAGCGCGCTTTGGAATCCTGCCACGGCGAGCGCCCGACGCTGGCCTCCAGCGCTGCTTTTCGTTCATCGGGCGTGGCCAGAAGCGTGCTCATGACAGACGCACCCGCGGATCGAGCAACGCATAAAGGACATCGGCCAACAGGTTCAGCAAAAGGATCAAGCCTGCGTACAGGATCACCACGCCCATCACGACGGTATAGTCGCGCTGCAATGCGCCCAGAACGAATTGCCGGCCGATTCCCGGCAGCTGGAATATCTGCTCGATCACCACCGAACCGGTGACCAGACCTGCCGCAGCGGGCCCGAGATAGGACACCAAAGGCAGGATCGCCGCGCGCAGGCCGTGGCGGCGCGCGGCCTGGCCGAGCGTCATGCCCTTGGCGCGCGCAGTCCGGATGAAATTCGAGCGCAAGGTCTCGATCATGCTGGCGCGCATCAGGCGCGACACGATCGCGATTTGCGGCAGCGCCAACGTGATCACCGGCAGAAGGAGGTTGGACAGCGTCATGCCTTGCAACGGATCGAGTCCCGCCGCCGGCAGCCATTGCAGGCGAATGCCAAATAGCAAGGACAGGAGCGGACCGATGACAAAAGGTGGAATGCAAATTCCCGCCATCGCCAACGCCATGACGGCGTAATCGCCGGGCTTGTTCTGGCGCAACGCTGCGAAAGCGCCGAGCGCAGCGCCCCCGGCAGCGGCAAGCACGAGCGCAAAAATCCCGATGATTGCGGAAACGGGAAAGCCTTCGGCCAGAATATCGGCCACGGTCTTGTCCTTGTATTTCATGCTCGGACCAAGATCGCCCCGGGCCAGATCCCCCAAATAATAGAGCAATTGCTCCGGGATCGATTTATCCATGTGATAGGCGGCCATGATGTTGCGCTTGATCTCCGGCGCCAGCGGCCGCTCCGCATCGAATGGCCCTCCGGGGGCCAGGCGCATCAGGACGAAGGCGAACGCCACGATGATGAGGAACGTGGGGATCGCAACCAGAAGGCGGCGAAAGATGTAAGCCGCCATAAGCCCGTCTTGCCCCTTCGAGTGAAAATCAGACCAGAACTTCACAAGGGCGGCGGGCGCTTGTCAATCGCCGGTCGAGCGCGGCATTGTATATGCACGTTTTTGGAAAGCTGGATTTTCATGTCTTCGTTTCGCGATCTCACGCCGCGCTACGCCGTCTCTCCGCAAATCGCCCGCGAAGACTTCGCGCGCGCCGCCGCGGAAGGCTTCAAAATGGTGATCAACAATCGTCCGGACGGCGAGAGCCCTGGCGAATTACAGCATGGCGAGGCGGCCGACGCCGCGGAAGCCGCCGGCCTGGAATACGTCTATATCCCGGTCGCGGGCGGCTTTCCGCCAGACAAGATCTCGGCGACGCTGGAAGCCATCAATCGCGCCCGGGGCCCTATCCTCGCTTATTGCCGCAGCGGCACCCGCTCCGCCCATTTGTGGGCGCTGGCGCATGCAATGCGGGGGGGCAAAACGCCCGACGAATTGATCTCGCTGGCGGCGCAGCAAGGCTACGACCTGCGCGGCATCAAGGCCGAGCTGGACCGTCTGGCTGAGCGTTGAGCGCGCCATTCGGGACGGCGGAATGGCAGAAGCCCTTAAGCGTTCGCGTTTGCGGCCGGGATGGGAATGATCACCGCACTTTCATTCAGGGTGCGGCCGATGGCGTAAAACCGTTCGCGCCGATGAATGCGCAATTCTTCCGGCGACAATTTCGACAGCCCGTTCAATTGCGCCTCGATGGCGTCGCCCAGAGAATCGATCGCGACTTTGGAATCACGATGGGCGCCGCCCAGCGGCTCCGGCACGATCTCATCCACCACGCCGAACGTTTTCAAATGCTGCGCGGTAATTTTCATCGCTTCAGCGGCGTCACGCGCGCGCGAAGAATCCCGCCAGAGAATCGACGCAGCGCCTTCCGGTGAAATCACCGAATAGATCGCGTGCTCCATCATCAAGATTGCGTTGCCCGCGGCGATCGCAAGCGCGCCGCCGGAGCCGCCTTCACCAACGATTGCAGCAACCATTGGAACGCCCAGAGTGAGACAGCGCTCTGTGGAACGCGCAATCGCTTCGCCTTGACCGCGCTCCTCGGCGCCCGCGCCGGGGAACGCGCCGGCGGTGTCGACCAACGTGATCACGGGTAGATTGAAGCGATCCGCCAGATCCATCAGGCGCACGGCCTTGCGATAGCCTTCGGGGCGGGCCAGACCGAAATTGTGCTCCACACGCTCGGCTGTCGTACGGCCCTTCTCGTGCCCCATGATCAGAGCAGGACGTCCGCGAAAACGGCATACGCCGCCCAGAAGCGCTGCATCCTCGCCAAACTTGCGATCACCGGAAAGCTCGACGAAATCCGTCGTCAGCGCTTCGACGAAGTCGCGAAAATGCGGACGATCCGGATGACGCGCGACTTGCGTCTTCTGCCATGCATCCAGATTGCCATAGAGCTCCTTCAGCTCGGCGCCCGCTTTTTTCTTCAAGCGAGAAATTTCATCCGCCATCGACGCTGCGCCGGACTTCTGCGCAAGATGCGATAATTCCTCGACCTTCTCCTCGATCTCCGCGATCGGTTTTTCAAAGTCGAGATAATGGCGCTTAGCCGCCTTCATTATCCGGTCAATCCTGCGCTTTTCTTCAACAACAAGGGCAAGCGAGGCACCTAGACCGCTGAAAAACAGCGCTTCCACCTACCCGACACAAACCGACGCGGACCCTAAGAGCGGCGTGAGCAAGCTGCAAGACTTGGAAATATTTCGGTATTGTAATGAACCCTCGAAAACGAAACGCGCGCACGGGGCACACCGTACGCGCGTTAAATTCAACTAATTGATGCAAATCGCTTTTTAGTCAGCCCAGGAATCGGGCGCCGAAGGGCGCCCGGCCCCCTTCCCGAGACTGCGCAAAACTCGCCGCGCAAGCTGGGGAAGAGAGACGCCTCGCCCCGATTAGCCGCCAAACTCCTTGGTGAACCGGACCCCGATCACCCGCGGCGGCGCGACATAGGTGAAGAACGAACGATCATACACCGGATCGCCATTCGCATCGGTCAAAATCTGGTTGTAGAGCGGCGATACGCGCGCGCGCGGCGGCGGCCCTGAATCCGCAAGATGCACTCACGCTGGATACAATCGGCGTCGTCCTCACCCGCACAGGCAAGCACGCGGACGCCGTCAGCTTCTTCGAACGCGCAATCGCCGCCGGCGCCCAATCCGCCAACATCTTCTACAATCTCGGCGCCGCACGTCAGTTTCTGGGGCAGTTCGAGGCAGCGGCGGACGCCTATCGCGAAGCGATCAAGCGCAATCCCGATTTGTACAAAGCGTTGTCCGCTCTGGTTCAGCTCAAGAAACAAACGCCGGAGGACAATCTCATCCAGCCATTGGAAGCCTTGTTCGCCAAAGCCGGACATGAACCCGATTGCGCGCTGCATGTCGGCCACGCCCTCGCAAAGACCTATGAGGACTTCGGCGAAGCATTGGTCGCCTTTGACTGGTTGCTGAAGGCCAAAGCGCCGAAACTGCGCGCGCTGGACGATTTCGAAGCGCGCGATGAGGCCTCGTTCGAAGCCGCCAAGCGCACCACAGGCTTTTGCCCGGCGTCCGCCAATACGGACTCACCGATTTTCATCGTCGGTCTGCCGCGCACCGGCACGACATTGATCGACCGCATCCTCTCAAGTCATCCCGATGTGCAATCGGCCGGCGAACTCACCGCCTTTTCCCTGCTGGTGAAACGGCAGACGCAAACGCCCTCGCCGCTCGTCCTGGACGCGGAGACGCTGGACGCAGCGAACGCGATCGATTTCACAAAGGTCGGGGACGAGTATCTGCGCGCCGCCGGCGCGCGCATCTCGGCGCCGCGCTTCACCGACAAAATGCCGTTCAATTTCTTCTATGCGGCGCTGATCCTGAAAGCCCTGCCGAACGCACGCATCATCTGCCTGCGCCGGCATCCCCTGGATTCCATCCTCAGCAATTTCCGTCAGCTCTTCGCCACCAGCTTCACCTATTACAATTACGCCTATTCGCTGGATGCGGCGGCGCGCTTTTACGCGCGCTTCGATGCGCTGATTGCGCATTGGCGCGCAAATCTGCCGCCAGAGCGTTTCACCGAAATCGCTTATGAGGAAACGGTGACGAATTTGGAGCCCAATGTGCACCGGCTGTGCGCATTCGCCTGTCTCGATTTCGATCCCGCCTGCCTCAACTTCCACGAGAACGCCGCACCGGTCGCCACGGCAAGCTCAGTGCAAGTGCGCCAACCGCTCTATTCCAGCTCAATTGGCCGTTGGCGACGCTATCAGGGCCGCCTCGCGGCAGCAGCGCAGATCCTGCTGGACGCCGGTCTGATCAGCCAAGACGAGTTCGACGCAGCGCAGTGATTGTACGCCGGTCGAGAGCCTCCCCGGTCCACAAAATTGCCCGCGTCGAATTGGGTCAGGCGCACGCTCAAGCAGCTTCCCTTTGCTTATCCGCCCATTAGTATCCTGAACGTGGGGGGATTCATGATTGGAAAGCTATCTGGCTGGCTACAGCCTTTGCTCATTGTCGCATTTATGGCGATCGGGTTCACCCATCCGGCCGCCGCTGAGCCTCCGGCGCTAAGCGTCTACGGGAACCTCCCGGCCTTCGAAACCGCAGCGATCTCTCCTTCCGGCGACCATGTCGCGATCGTCGGCGTAGCCGGCGATAAAAGAAAACTCGTCGTCCTCGACAAAGAACAGGCGGTCGTTCTGAAGAGCGATGTCGGCAATATGAAGGTTTGGGATTTATACTGGGCGGGCGATGACGCCGTCCTTGTCCGCGTCAGCCAAACCGCACATCTCGGAATGGAGTTCACAGCATCAAAGGGAGAATTACACACGATTCTGGTTGTCCCGCTCGACGGATCTAAACCTTGGGCCGTGTTCGAAAATCGCTCCGATATCCAAGGCGGGATCCGCGGCGTGTACGGCCTGAATGAACGCAATGGCGAATGGTTCGGATATTTCAGCGGTATGATGATTGAGCGCCCCTCCAAGGGCGACCCTTATTTCATCACATCCAACCCAGCCCTGTTTGAGGTCAATCTCAAGACCCAAAAGACCACGCGCATTGCCGACCGCAGCGAGGAATTCTGGCGAACCTGGGTGGTTGGAGCCGAAGGCAAAGTTGCGGCGACCCTGGATTACGACAGCCGCCTGGGCGAATGGCGCATTAAAAATCAAAAAAAGGACGTTGTCGCTTCTGGTACAAATCCGCTCGGCGGCATTGATCTTGAAAGCCTTGGACACGACGGAACAAGCGTCATTTATGCCAGAACTGACGAAAACACGGGTGAATCGCTCGTCTATGAGGCGCCAATAGGCGGTGGCGAGCCGAAGGTTCTTCCAGAAGTAGAAAATCGAGCGCTGATCGCAGATAAGACGACCCGCCAGTACATCGGCTCCTGGGCGCTTGGCGACGCGCCATCGTACTCATTTCTTGACGCCTACCAGCAGAAAGTCATTCAGGCTGCGACGCGAGCATTTCCCGGCTCCAGAGTCGAACTCATGGACTGGAACGCAAAGTTCGATCGGCTGATCGTACGTACCGATGGACCAAATGATCCCGTAACATGGTGGCTGGTCAACATTAAAACAGGCGACGCAAAAGATCTTGGCGTTTCGTATCCAATGCGCGCCGCCGATGTCGGCCCGATGCGTATGATTTCCTACAACGCAAGCGACGGCCTGACGATACACGCTGTACTGACCCTTCCGCCTGGCAGAGAACCAAAAAATCTTCCTGTCGTCGTCCTGCCCCATGGAGGCCCAACCGCGCGCGACTACCCCGGATTCGATTGGTGGGCCCAGGCGTTCGCATCGCGGGGATATGCGGTCCTACAGCCAAATTTCAGAGGCTCGAGCGGCTATGGCGCAGCTTTTGAAAACGCCGGTCACGGCGAATGGGGCCGGAAGATGCAAACGGACATTTCTGAAGGGCTCGCATTTTTGGCTAGATCAGGTGTGGCTGACCCCAAACGCGCCTGCATCATGGGCGGAAGCTATGGCGGCTACGCCGCACTCGCCGGAGTCACGCTTCAACAGGGACTTTATCGCTGCGCCGTCTCCTTCGCGGGCGTAGCAGACCTGCAGATGTACTATAATGATCGTATGCGAGTGACCGATAGCAACCGGACCACATTTCGCGCTTTTCAAAAAGAGATCGGCGCTGGCCGCAACTTGCAGGAAGTCTCCCCTGTTCGCTTTGCGGAACGGGCGGACGCACCCATTCTTTTGATCCACGGCAAAGACGACACCGTTGTGTACTATCGGCAAAGCGACGCCATGGCGGATGCTTTGCGGCGGGCCAACAAGCCATTTGAATTCGTCAGCCTCCCCGGCGGCGACCATTGGCTCACCACCAGCGAAACGCGACTTGCCATGTTGCAAGCCGCAATGACCTTCATCGAAAAGTACAACCCGCCCGATCCGGCGAAGTGATCATCTGATGATGTCGAACGCCATCAACAGGCCCTTCTTCGCCCATTGTTCGATGTCGTAGTCGGAATCCTGATATTTCGCGCGCATGAGCTTACGCACCGGCGCCTGTTCCTGGGCCGATCCGCGCCGCGCCACGGCGCGCAACGTCTTTCTGCCGATCTCGATCTTCACGTTGGGGGCGGCGTACGCATTACGCACCCAATGCGAACGCTCACCCTCCAGCGAAATCATGTAGATCGTGCGCGCATCCTTCCGCTTGGCGCCGAACCAGATCTCGATGCGGCGCGGCTTGCGCGTTTTGCGGCCCGTGGTCGTGAGATAGGCGTATGGAAGCTTGGGATCGATCATGGCCGATCCCTTACATCAAACGCAGATCAGAACCCATAGAGCGCTTTATAGTCCGGGTCCTTCGCTGCGATCTGTTTGGCGCAATCGACCATCACCTTGGCCTGTTTCCAGGTCGCGTCGTCCTGCATCTTGCCGTCGATCATGGCGACGCCAGACCCGTCTGGCATCGCTTCAAGGATACGCTTGGCCATCGCCACTTCGGCGGGGTCCGGACTGAACACCTTCTTGGCGATGGCGATCTGATTGGGATGCAGCGACCACGCGCCGGCGCAGCCCATGATGAAGGCGTTGCGGAATTGCTGTTCGCAGGCGTCAAGGTCCGCGATGTCGCCGAACGGCCCGTAGAACGCCTTGATGCCGTAGGCGGCGCAGGCGTCCACCATCTTCGCGAACGTGTAGTGCCACAAATCCTGTTGCGCGG
>CAYNCS010000055.1:0-19850 GCA_964395875.1 uncultured Caulobacteraceae bacterium
AGCGAGAAATAGAACGGATAGCTGACGCTCGCCGTCATGCCTTCGTCGTGCAGGCGCTTGAACGTGTCGAGATCGGGCGGCGTGGTGAGGCCGATAATCGTCTCGAACGGCGTGTTCTCGCGGCCGAATTCCTTGCGCAGGCTATTCAGCGTTTTCAGTATTTCGGAGGCGGATTCCGGCGTGTTGCCCGGACCGATCCAGCCGTCCGCGAGGCGCGCCGTGCGCTTCAACGCGGGGGCCGAGGCGCCGCTGAGGAAGATCGGCACGGTCTGGCTCGGGTTCGGTGCGATCTGCAGGCGCGGGAAGTCGAAGAACTTTCCATGATGCTCGACCATGCCGCCGGCCCAGAGCTTGCGCATGACCTCGATCATTTCGCTAGCGCGGCTGCCGCGATCCTCGAACTTCACGCCATAAATGTCGAACTCGTCCTTCATCCAGCCCAGGCCCGCGCCGAGGATGAAGCGGTTCTTGCTGATGATGGCGAGCGTGCCCGTGGCCTTGGCCACTTCGAACACATTGCGCAGCGGGAGCACATAGACGGTGGTGGAGAATTTGATGCGCTTGGTGACGGCGGCCATGGCGGCGATGGTCACCCAGGCGTCCGGATATTCCCAATCCGGGCTCATGGGCGCCTTGCCGGTTTCGGAATAGGGGTAGGGCGCTTTCACGTTTTCGGGATAGACGGCGTGGTCGGCGTTCATGACGCCGTAAAAACCGACGTCTTCCGCAAACTGAGCAACCTCCATCAGCTGCTCGGTCTCCATCCAGGGCACGACTTGCCAGAATTTCATTTCTCGGTCTCCAGCCAGAAGGGGGCCTCGTGCTCCGGACCTTTCGGTACGGCGCCCTTGGGGAATTGATTGTCGAGGATATCGGCGTTTCCGTCGCCCCAGAGCGGACAGCCGCGCCGCCTGGTGATGCGCCAGCCGATTTCGGTGCGGATCAGTTCGTCGTCATGCCAGCCGCCGATCAGGAAGGCGGATGGGCTCATTTCCGCGCGGATGTGCTGGGCGAAGAAGTAACAGCGCGACCAGGCTTTATCGCCCTGCACATGGATCGAAGGCAGGCCGAGAATGTGCTGCGTGGCGCCGAAGCGCTCCAACCCTTGCCCCGCAGTTTTCACGAAGTCCGCGGCGCTCATCACATAGACATCGCTCAGCTGCACTTGGGCGCCCTCGGCGAAACAGCCGGCGAGCAGATCGGGGCGTCCCGTGTCCAGAGCCAGCGTGTAGCGCACGAGCACCTGTTGAATGGCGACAACGTCTTCGGCGTCAGACGGCACGGCATCCTCCCACGTCCCGCTCTCGAGGGTTCGTGCGCCGCAGCGCATTGACCGGCGGGCTTTTTCTTTGTCGAGGCCAATTGTCGCCGATCCAGAGCGGGATGCAATCTTTCGTCGATGCTAAACTGACGCGTGCGTGCTCAAATTTTTCAGCGCCGCTTCGAAATTTATTCCGCCTTGACCGGCCGGAACTTCGGGCGAATGCTCGAAACTATAAAGCCTTATAACAAACGGGCTGTCGCGGCGTCGTGAGACGCCCGAACTTTCGATAGGGAGGAAGTGATGCGGCATCCGCAATATGCAGCCTGCGTCCGCGTAGATTGGCGCCACTCATGACCAGCGCGGCGGCCCTCGATTACGATCCATTTTCGCTGGAGGCGATGACGAACCCGCAGCCTTTGTATCGCCGGCTGCGCGATGAGGCGCCGATCTACAAACTGCCGCAATACAATGCCTGGGCCGTGTCGCGCTTCGAGGATGTGTGGGCGCTGTTCCGCGAGCGCGCACGGTTCACAGAGGCCGAGGGGCAGGTGTTCGCGCGTGAACTTCTGGAGGCGCCGTTGGGCGCGACGCCGCCCGCGCCGCGTCTTGATCCGCTCGATCTGTTCAACAATCTCGATCCGCCGGTGAACATGCTGGTCCGCCGCGCCATGATGGGTGCGCTGGATTTCGGCGTGATCGACGAATTCGAACCGATGCTGCGCACGGTGATCCGCAAACGTCTCGATGTGCTGGCGGCGAGCGGTCGGCTGGATCTCAATGGCGGGCTGGCGAGTTATGTCTCCGCCGCCGCCGCCTGTCACACCGTGGGCATGGCGACGTCTGAAGCTGCTGAGGTCATTTCACTCGTCAATCGCTCCGTCGCGCGCGCGCCGGGACGCGCGGGCATCACCGAAGACGGCTGGGCCGCCATCGCCGACATCACCGGCCGCCTGAAGGCGACCGTGACGGCGCGCCGCACCGGAAGCATTCCAGGTGATGCGCGGATGATCGACGGTCTGATGGCCATGCGGCTGCCGGGACGCGGGCCGCTCACCGACGATGAGATCGCGCTGCAATTGGTGAGCATCCTCATCGGCGGCACGGAATCGCTCCCGAAGGTGATCGCGGCGGGCTTCCGTGAACTGGCGAACAATCCCGAACAGCGCGCCGCCATCGCCGCTGATCCCGCGAGGCGCGCCGTCGCGGCGTTCGAGGAAATGGTGCGCCTGTTCGCGCCGGCGCAATGGTTTGGCCGCACGCTGAAGGCGGACGGCGAGGTGTGCGGGACGCAAATGCGCGCGGGTGAGCGCGTGCTGCTGCTCACCGCCTCCGCCAATCGCGACGATCGTGAATTCCAGGATCCGGATTCCTTCAAATGGGATCGCCCGATGCGCCGCGTCGTGGCCTTCGGCATGGGGCCGCATCTGTGCATCGGAATGCATATCGCGCGTCTGGAAGGCCGGCTGATCGTCGAGGAGACGCTGAAGCGCTTCCCGCATTTCACCGTGGATGAGGCGGCGGGCGAATACGCGATTTCCGAATTCCAGATCGGCTGGATGAAGCTGCCGATCGTGGTGAAATAATCAGGGAGCAAGCGATGGAAACGATCGCGAAAAAGCCGGATGTGGTCGCGACGGGTTTCGCCTTCGCCGAAAACCCGCGCTGGCGCGAGAACCGTTTGTGGTTCGTGGATCTGCACAGCAGCCGCGTCGTGGCGATGGAGACGAGCGGCAAGGTCGAGACGGTGGTGGGGACGCCCTTTGCGCCGTCCGGCATCGGCTTTCTGCCGGATGGATCGCTGCTCATCGTCGCCGTGCATGAAATGAAGATCATGCGCTTCAAGGACGGCAAGCTGTCGTTGCACGCCGATCTCTCGCATCTGGCGCGTTGCGGCATGAACGATATGCTGGTCGACCCAATGGGGCGCGCCTACGCCGTGCAATATGGCTTCGACTGGCGCGCGGGCGAAAAGCCTGTGGCGGTTGGATTGCTCACCGTGACGCCGGACGGTGAGATCGGCGTGGCTGCGCCGGACGTGCTTACCGGCAATGGCATGGCGCTGTCGTCCGACGGGAGCACTTTCTATATCGCCGAAAGCGGCGGCTGCCGGATTTCCGCATTCGACCGCGACGCCAAAGGCGCTCTCTCCAATCGCCGCCTGTTCGCGCAATTGCCGGACGGCTATTATCCCGACGGCATCTGCATCGACGATACCGGCGCGGTCTGGGCATCCTGTTGCTGGGGGCCGGGCGTGGTGCGCGTCGAGGAGGGTGGGCGCATGACGCATCTGGTGCCGTCGGAAGGCAAACGCCATCCGTTCGCCTGCGTGTTCGGCGGGGCGGACCGGCGCACTTTGTATATCTGCACCGCCGAGGGCGAGGAGCCGCATGAAGCCAAGGCCCGCATGTCGTCCCGCATCGAGGCGATCGATACGGGCTTCGCTGGTGCGGGCTTGCCCTGAGGCGTGTCCGCCCAACGAAAAAACCCCGGCGCGGCGGCCGGGGTTTTCGCAATTCAATCCTGAGGCTCGTTATTGCCGCGCCGCCGCCTTGCCGGCGGCGATGCCCGCCTGACGTCCATAGAAGCTGGAATCGCCCAGCGACATGCCCGAGCTGTAGCCTTCGCCCCAGCGCGGGATACCGCACGCGGTGCGGCCCGCGGCGTAGAGGCCGGAGATCGGCGCGCCCTGCGGGTCGAGCACTTCGCCCTTGGTGTTGGTGACGAGACCGCCGAGCGTGAAGCCGGTGGCCGGATAATCGCTGGCGCAGAAAGACAACGCCGCGAACGGCGGCTGGGTCAGCGGGACCATCCATTTTGCATCCTTGTGCAGGACGGGATCCTCGCCCGCTTCGGCGTAGCGGTTATAGGCTTCGATCGTGTGCTGGAGCTCGCCCGTCGGGATGCCGAGCTCCTTCTCTATTTCCGTCCAGCTCTCGTCTACCGCGGCGATTTCAATGTCCGGGTGGAAGTCCGGCCGCGCGAAGATCGCGTTGTCCATCAACAGCCATGCTTTGCCGTGCGGCTGGCGCATCATGTATTTGGTGACGCGGCCATGATAGGCGTCCTCGTTAATGAAGCGCTGGCCGCGTTCGTTCACGAAAATGCCGCGCACCATATTGTCGGGCGGGAAGGACGGCTTGGTCGCGAAGAATTCGGCCATATGCGTCACCGCGCCGCCGACCGACATGCCCATGCGAATGCCGGAGCCGTCGTCATTGCCGCCGGTGGTGGGGCGGTCGAAAACGTCCAGCGCCTCCGGCGCGAAGCGCTCCAGCATATCCTTGTTGCAGATGAAGCCGCCGGCGCAGAGGACCACGCCCTTCTTCGCGCGATAGAATTTCGGCTCGCCGTCGATGCGCACCACGATGCCGTGCACTGCGTTTTCATCATCGGCGACGAGCGCCAGGACGCGCGTGGAGAAATGCGCTTCGACGCCCATCGCCAAGGCGCGCTCGGTCAGTTTTTCCATGATCAGCTTGCCGGCGCCCATGCCGACCATCTGCGCGGCGTGTCCGCGCGGGGCGGGCTTGGCGGCGGCGGAGAACGGCCAGGCTGCTTCCGAGCCCGACCAGATCAGCGTGTCGTCGGTCATGGGCTCAAGGTGTTTGCCGGGAAGGAAGGTGCCCTTGAAGGGGACGCCCTGGTCCTGCAGCCATTGGAAGTGCTTCAGCGCATTGTCGGCGTAGAGGTTCACCCGGTCCTTATCGACGCCCGGGCCGCCGGACATGGTGAGGTAGGTGCGGAAGTCCTCAACATGGTCGTCGAAGCCGGCCGCCTTCTGGATGGCGGTGCCGCCGCCGATATAGAACTCGCCGCCGGACAAAGCCGACGAGCCGCCAGACGCCGCGGCAACTTCGAAAATGGTGACGGCCGCACCCGCTTGACGCGCTTCGATGGCGGCGCAGGCGCCGGAAATGCCGAAGCCGACGACGATGACGTCCGTCTCGCCGTCCCAGTGGGGAACCTTGCTGACGCGGCAGGGACGGGACGGTGAATAAGCGACGGACATTCGGCGTTTTCCCCTAGACTAATTGTCGGTTTGTCAGGGATTTCCTAAGGCAGGGCGGGCCGCACTTCAAACTGAATTGAGCCTGCGCTCACTTGGGAGCCCGGGGAATGCGTTTGGGTGACGCGTCGGGGCAGCGCAGAACCGGATTCACGAAGCTTATTCGGAAATATGCTCCTCCAAACCGGGTAGGCAGGCGCGCGCAGCGGCGGCTAGGGCTAAGCGCATAATTTCGGGAGAGGATACGCGATGAACCGGACGCCGCGCGCGCACTGCGCCGTCGCCTTTGGGCGGGCCGCCGGATGATGCGCGGCATAGATCAGCGATGGCGCATGGCGGGCCTGGCGTTCCTGATGCAGAACGCCGCGACCGGCCTCACTTTCGGGTCGTTCGGCGCGATCCTTCTGGCGATCGAGGCGCGCTATCAAACCTCGCGCACCCTGTCCTCGCTCGGGCTGTCTCTGGCCATCGTGACCTTGTCGCTCGCAGCGCCGTTCCTTGGGGCGGTGCTCACAAAGCGCGTGTCCATCCGGGCCTCGATGGCGGCCGGCATTTGTCTGGGCGCCGTCGGCTACGCCTTGCTGGCCGTCGCGCCTTCGATTCACGCCCTTCTGGCGATCTATCTTTTCATCATCGGGCCAAGTCTGGTTCTGTTCGGCAATCTGCCGTCCAATACCTTGGTGTCGACATGGTTCGGCGCGCGCCCGGGAAAGGCGATGGGCCTCGTCAACATGCCGATCCTGGTCATGCTGACGCCGCTGGCCGCTACGGCCATCCTCAATCGTCTGGGCCTGAGCGCGGTGTTCGCCGCCGTGGCGATCGCACATCTCTGCGCGCTTCCGTTTGTTTTGTTGGTCCGCGACGGACCGTTCGCGTCTGGAAAGTCCCCGAAGCCGGCGGCGCCCGCCGACAAGATCCTCGTGCGCCCGCTCTTCTGGCTTCTATCGATCGCGTCGGGAATCGCATCCGGCGCCGGGGTGATGAAAATGAGCCACCTGGCGGCGATCGTGATCGGGCAGGGGTATGACGCAAGCTTCGCCGTGCAACTTCTGGCGATCTCCGGCGCGGCGGGGCTTTTGGGGTCGCCCTTGTTAGGCTTGCTCGCCGACCGCATCGGCGGATTGCGTGCAATGGTCGTGAACGCATTGGTTCAAGCTGCGTCGTTCGCCATCCTGCTGGCGCCCATCGGCGCTCCGGCGCTGTTCGTCGACGCCATCGTGATTGGCCTTTGCGGCGCCGGCATTCCAGCGGCGCAGGGCGTCATGTTCTCGCACCTGTTCGGGCCGAACAATTATGGGCGCGTGCTGGGCCTGATGAGCTTCGCCACCTTGCCGTTCGTGTTCGGCATGACGCCGCTCTCCAGTTTTCTGTTTGACCTCTCCCGGACCTATTCCGCGCCGATTACGGCCGTCGCGGGGCTTCTCGTCGGGGCGGGGGCGATCTTCGCCGGGATCGATTTCTGGGACCGGCGCACGTTGAAGAATGCGGTCCCGGCGCATGGCGCATAATTTGGAGCCCCCCCGATGAATAGCGCGGCGCATAAACAGGCGGACCGTAATTCAGGCGCGCTGATCGGCGCGGTCTGCATTTGCGGGCCGGCTTTGGTGGCCCTGATCGGCATGGCGCCGGCGGCGGCGTTGCCGACGATGGCGAAGGTTTTCGATCATCACGGCGATGGCGCCATCATCGCGCAGAACATTCTGACGCTGCCCTCCATCGCCCTGATAATCGCGTCGCCCGTATCCGGTTTTCTCGGCGAAAGGTTCGGGCGGCGAAAAGTGTTGCTGGCGGCGTGGGCGCTTTACGTGGTGTTCGGCGCCGCGGGCCTAATCGCGCCGGATGCGTGGAGCCTGGTTGCGACGCGGCTGATCCTCGGAGCGGCGGGCGGCGCCTTGCTGACCACGTCGCTGGCCTTGATCGGCGAATATTTCGACGGACATCTGCGCGAGCGGGTGCTGGGTTTCGGCGTGGCGTTCTCCTCCGTTCTGGCGGCGGGGGCGCTGACGGCGGGCGGCGCGCTTGTCGATGCGCACGGCTGGCGTGCGCCCTTCGCTTTGTATCTGCTGGGGACGCCCGCGCTGATCGCCGCGTATTTCGCGATCAAGCCGCCGCATCGCGAAAGGAGTGCTGAGGCGGCGGCCAAAGATTCAGGCGGCGACTGGGCGCCTTTGCTACGGCTCTGGCCGCTTTATGCGCTGCTGATCTCTTTCACGATCGGGATGTACACGCCCGCGATCCAGGGACCGTTTCTCCTGGCGGAAACCGGCGTGAGCAGCGCGATGGAGCAGGGCGCCATCGTCGCTGCATCGTCGGTCGTCGCGATCTTCGCGGCGGCGCTGTATGGCTATATCCGACGCGTGCTGGGGCTGACTTCGGTTCTGGCGCTGGTCACGGCGTCGTTTGGGTTCGGCATTATCCTGATGGCGGCGGCGCCGGGCGCCGAGAAAATTATCGGCTCTGGCATAATCGGAATCGGCGCCGGCTGCGCCGAGGCGACCATTGCATCCGCGATCCTTTTAAGGTCGCCCGATCGCGTGCATGGGCGCGCCTTGGGCGTTTTGGTCAGCGCGTTGTTCCTGGGCCAGTGGCTCAATCCATGGGTGTTTGCGCCGGTGCGCACGGCGATCGGCCTGCCGGGCGCATTCGTGGCGGTCGGCGCCGGCTTCGTGCTTTTGTGCGTCGCGATTCTGGCGTTCCGGGGCGTACGCGGCGAATTACTGGACGGTCCCGTGCGCCAGGGACACGTCGCCATTTAGCACCGGGCGGAGCCGGCGGCGCTCAGGCTCGGGCGGTGGAGAGTTCCGGCAGGCTGGTGTGGATCAGATGCACCAGCTGCGGCTGCCGCGTGACGCCCGTCTTGGCGAAGATCGAGCGCAGATGCGTGCGCACCGTCGTTTCCGCCACGCCGAGGCGCGTCGCCGTCTCGCACACCGAAAAACCATTGGCGAGCGAGGCGGAGATTTCCGCTTCCGTCGGCGTTAGCGGCAGCAATTCGCGAACGGCGCTGCCCGTCACCATGCCCTGGCGCTCGGGGTCGCTGATGAACAGCGCCACGGCCGGGGTGGCGCCTGTTTGCATATAGCTGGGCGTCTTGATCCGCGTGACCGTGATGTGCAGGTCGCGGCGTCCCGACGCGCGTTTCATGCAAAAGGAGTTTACGCACTTCGTCGGGCCCTGGACGTCGCGGATCAGATCCCGCAGGCGCGTTTCATAATTGGGGTTCATGAAACTGAGCCGCTTGCCGGCCAGGCCGATGCCGTCATTCTCTTCAAGGATCGCGGCAGCCGGCGCGTTCTGCTTCACCACCTGATTGGTGTGATCCAGAATGATGGCGCCGACGCTGAATTGCTCAATGGCGCCAGTCATCAAAGCTTGCTCGCAGCGCTGGATTTCGTCGCGCTGATAGATCTCGATCACCTGACGGAAGTGCGGCACGATGCGTTCGAGCTGCGCGCGCTCGTCCGCCGTAAAGGGGACGCCGCCGGGCGCCCGGACGATCCGCAGGCGCGCGACGAAGCCGACGCTCGAGCGGATGTCTACGCCCAGGAAATGGGAGCCGTCCGCATGCTTCAACCATTCCTTGTAATAGGTGGTCTGCTTCAGGGCGTCTTCCGGCACATATTCCAGCAGATCGACGATCTTGCCCTCGGGGAGGTTCGTGAACGGATCGATGCTGAGATAACGTTCAAGGTAACGCTGCATCTCCTCCGTGGGCGCGGTCGGATTGATCAACGTGCCCAAAGTCGGCGAGTTGGGCGGCGTCAGGATCAGCGCCGCATGCTTCGCATTCATGTAATCCCGCATGCGCAGCAGAAACGAACGCCATGGTTCGTCGTCGATCAGCGCGCCATACAGGCTTTGAATGAGGTCGGAAAATTCGTTGAAATCCGCAGGCTTTAAATCCATCCGCTACCCCTGCCGGCGATACGCCGGTTACCCGAATGGGCCGAAGCGGGCGCGCGGCCGGCGAACGCCAGTCCGCAGGCCCGGTTGGGCCAAGGTTTAAGAACGATTGGGGAGAAAGGCCCGCAGGCCTTGCAGCTGACGCCGCCGGAATGCGCACGCCGAACCCGACGAATACGCGCGTGAAAATCTTATTAAAAGACGAGACCGCATCATTTCCTCCCTCACGGCCCTCTTTTGAGGGGCCTGTGCGTATCGACGGCGCTGGGGCGGATATTTTCCCACCTCCTGAGGCCGACGACTCTGAACCTGATCGAAACCGCCAACTGGACGTTTTAGCCAGCGCAAGCACCGTCTGGTTCTAGTGCATTTGTATGATGCGCTGCTTGGCACGTGGCGACAAGTCTTATACGCGCGTGAAAGCCGTACTGCGTTCGAAAACACAGAAGCTGTAGCGCAAAAGCCCCACTGGCGCTCATTTTCGGCGCGAATGCAGGGAAGGAAAACGGAAATGGACTTGGCGGCGAAGCTGGCCACGGACCCGCAATCGTTCGAAAACGCTCGTTACAATGAGGGCTTTGCGCTCAGCAATGCGGCGCGTGAGAGCGCCCAACTGGCCGCCTTGCAATTGCGTTTCAATAGCCTTAAGCCGCGCCTTGCCGCACTTGCGAAGGTGGCGGAGGAGCAAGGCGTGTCGCGCATCGATACTCTTGAAGACGTCGTGCCGCTTCTGTTTCCGCACACGGTCTACAAATCCTATCCGCTGTCGTTCCTGGAGCAGGGGCGATTTGACCGCCTGACCAAATGGCTGGGTTCTCTGACGACCACGGATCTTTCGAAGGTCGACCTTACGGGCGTCGATACGATCGACGGCTGGATCCAGGCCCTGGAAAAGGGCTCGGACCTGGCGCCCATTCACACCTTCGGCACTTCCGGCAAGCTCTCGATCATTCCGCGGACGAAAGAGCATCTGCGCGTCACGGTCACGGTCAATGCGCGCTGCATTCGGGACTTCCACGGCGCGGACAGCGGACCCGACCTTCTGACCCATCACATGCCGCTGATCGCGCCCTCCTATCGTTACGGCGGCAGTTCGATCGCGCGGGGCATGAATCTGATGGCCGAGCAGTATGGAAACGGCGAGGCGCTGTTTCTCTATCCAGACGCCTATTTCAGCGCCGACGTGCTCTCGCTGGCCGGCCGTTTGCGGGCGGCCGAAGCGCGCGGCGAAGCAGGCCAGCTGCAGCTGCCGCCGAATCTGATCGCGCGGCGCGCGGAATTCGCGGCGCGCGAGGCGCAACGCGGCCAGGACATGGATCGCTTCTTCGCCGAAGCCAGCGAACGCTTCGCCGGACGCGACGTGTTCCTGTTCGCGGTGTGGCCGATCCTGTTCGAATGGGCCGAGGAGGGGCTGAAGCGCGGCATCAAGAACGTGTTCGGCAAGAATTCCGCGCTGACTTCCGGCGGCGGCATGAAAGGCCGCGTTCTGCCGCCCGATTACAAGCAGCAGATTTTCGAGTTCCTTGGTTTCGAGCGGCACATGGAATTTTTCGGCATGAGCGAACTCATGGCGAACGCGCCGCGCTGCGAGCACGACCGCTTCCACTTCCCGCCTGTGGTCATCCCGTTCGTGCTCGACCCGGAAACGGGTGAGTCGCTGCCGCGCGAGGGCCGGCAGACGGGGCGCCTGGCGTTGATGGATCTTTTGCCGGATTCCTATTGGGGCGGTTTCGTCAGCGGCGACCGCGTCACCATGGGCGGCTTCGACGAGCCCTGCGCCTGCGGCCGCACCGGCCTTTACATCGACGCCGACATCCAGCGCTTCAGCGACCTGAAGAACGGCGACGACAAGATCAATTGCGCGGGCGCGCCCGAAGCGCACGACCGCGCCGTGGAATTCCTTCTGGACAGGACGGCCTGACATGAGCTTCTCGGTCCCACTTCTTCTCCGCGGTCAGATCATCGAAAGCGATCCCGTCGAGTATGGCGGGCGTCGCGGCGGCGCGCGCTTCACCGCGCCCGATCTTTCCAAACATCTGGATCGTCTGGTCCTGCAGCGCCCGTCGCAGATGGCCGAGCTCTATGACATGAAGTTTGGCGAGATCGTGGACTTCCTGCACCAGCTCGGGCGCCGGCTCGATCCGGCGAAGAATTCCTGGCTGCAGGAATCGTTCGAGCTGTCGCGCGCCACGTCGGGTCTGTCGGATTCGATCCTGCGCCACCATTACAGTCTGATACCGGATTACTTCCTGCCCGAGGCCGTGCGCGCCATCGCCGAACGCACGATCGGGCTGGATTATCTGGAAGGCTGGGTCGAGCAGCCGCCGATGGGGGCGGGCAGCGTGCGCATCCGCGCCGTCGGCGCGCGGGCTGTGCACATCATCGCGGGCAATGTGCCAGTGGTGGGCGTGACGACCGTGATCCGCAACGCCATCACGCGTTCGGACGCCATTATCAAGACGCCGTCCAACGACCCGCTGACCACGGCGGCGGTGGTGCGCACCATGATCGAGATGGCGCCGGATCACCCGATCACGCGGCACGTCTCGGTGGCTTATTGGAAGGGCGGCGACGAGACGATCGAATCCTATCTCTACGATCCGCGCCGCATCGAGAAGATCGTGGCCTGGGGCGGCTTCGCGGGCATCAAGCACCTCACGCGCTATCTGCAGCCGGGCCTGGATCTGATTACGCTGGACCCGAAACATTCGGGCTCCTTGATCGGCAAGGAAGCCTTCGCCGACGAGCGCACGCTGCAGGCGGTGGCGCGGCGGCTGGCCGTCGACATCGGCGCCTTGAACCAGGAAGGCTGCGTCAACGCGCGCGTGATCCATGTCGAGAGCGGCACGGATGCGGAGGGGATCAAGCGCGCCGAAAAGCTCGGCAAGCTGACCTTCGAGGCGCTGAAGGCGCTGCCGGATCATCTGTCCACGCCGCACAAGGCGTTCGACGGCGAATTGAAAGCCGAGATCGAGGCGCTGTCCTTCGTCGACGACGAATACACCGTGTATGGCGGGCGCGGGAACGAGGGCGCGGTCATCGTCTCGCGGTCCGATCGGCCGGTGGATTTCGCGCGCATGCTGGCCTGCCGCGTGGCGAATATCGTGCCGGTGGACGATCTAGAGACCGCGATCCGCTCGGTGAATTCCTACACTCAGACCATCGGCATTTTCCCGGACAGCCTGAAGGCGAAGCTGCGGGACCGGCTGGCCTATCAGGGCGCGCAACGTCTGGTGTCGCTAGGCGGCGCCGCGACGCTCATGCAGGCGCCGGGGCCGCAGGACGGCATCGAGCCGCTGCGGCGCATGGTGAAATGGATTGTCGACGAAAACGGCGACGGCGACATGCTGGAAGCGCAGGCGATCGCGAAGGCGGCGGAGTGATTGCGGCGGGGAAGCGGGCGAAACGCCCGCTTCCGGTCATTGAGCGGCGTTGCAGCCAGAGATCCACCCAGTGCGGCGCTGCTGTTTTAGCCCCGGATCGGTAACACTTTTTTATGGGCATTACCCTCAAATGTTAGTCAGGTCTTATTTTCTCGCGTGAAATCCACGCTTTGGCTGAATGTAAAATGTTGAATCGGATTCATCAGCGTATGACTGTCGGGGCTCGCCTCAATCTGATCGCGGCTTTGCTGCTGATTCCGCTTTTAATGTTCGCGGGCCTGTTCGTGGTTGCGTCAATGGGCGACATACGTTTTGCCCAAACCGAGCTTGAAGGCGCGCGCTATATAGACGCAGTGCACACTCAGTTCGATGGGGCCGATTCCGCGGCGGCCAACGCGGCTCGCGCGAAATACGATCCAATTTTCCATACCAGCGAGGCGTCGGCGAAGTTCTTTTCGGAGAAAAACCCTCAAGAACGGCGTACTGCCGGGCGCGCATTTTTCACGGCCGTCGCCGACGCGTCCAACCTCACTTTGGATCCCGACCTGGATTCGTACTACGTGATGGATGCGGTCGTGTCCCGGATCCCCGCATTGCACGACGCGATCAGTCAGCTTCAGGAGAGCTCCGCCGACAATATTGCAGCCAGGGCGGTCGCGTTAGATCGCGTTCACGCGGCCAAGGAGGCTCTCGCTGGCTCGGTCGCAGCCGCCATTGCCGGCAACGCCGACGGCAAGACCGGCGCAGCGCTTAAGTCGCGAGAGGCTACGCTGGCTACGGCCGTCGCCGGCATTATCGCGAAAGCCGAGCGTGGCGAGCGAATCGATGACGCCGCTGCGTTTGATGGCTCGGCGAACGAACTCTGGCGGGCCGGCGTTATCGAGCTTGATCGGCTTTTGGAGGCGCGCGTGGGCCGGTTGGAGTTCAAACTCTTCGCGTGGCTTGGCGCATCCATAGCTGTCTTGCTGTTCGCCGGCTTGCTTATCCTAAAGATCAGCAGCGCCATGGCGGGCCGCATTCACGACCTTGTGCTTTCCATGGAGCAATTGGCCAAAGACGATCCCGAAGTCGTGATCCCGTGCCAGGACGACCGCAATGAAACCGGTCAAATTGCGCAAGCGCTGAATGCCTTCAAGGCGGGGTTGATTGAGCGGCTCCGATTGCAAGCGGAAGCCGCCGTTGCGCATGAAAATACTGCTGCGAAGCTGCGGGAAATGGAGCGGCGGCATGCCGAGGCGACGCAGCACCTGAGCACCGTCGTCGCGCGCGTCAAGGAAGGGCTCGCCAACCTCTACGACGGGAATTTCGCCTTTCGGATCGAGGAAGCTTTCCCAGGCGAGTACGAATCCATCCGCGTGGACTTCAATCAATCTGCTGCGCAACTTGAGCAATTGCGCGCCGAAACCGCCTCGATGCACGAGGAGACGGCGCGAAAGTTGCGGGAGATGGAGGAACGGCACGCCCAAGCGACACTGGAACTCTCCTGCGTCGTCAAATACGTCAAGGAGGGGCTGACGAAATTGCACGAGGGAGACTTGACTTACCGCTTTGCGGAGTATTTCCCCGGCGACTTCAAATCCATTCGCATGGACTTCAATCAGGCGGCGGCGAAACTCCAGGATACCATGACTACAATCCTGCAGAGCGCACAATCGATGAACGCCACCGCGGGCAACATCTCCAGTTCGGCCGACCAATTGTCTCAGCGCACGGAGCAACAAGCGGCCGGACTTGAACAAACTGCTGCGGCGCTGGAGCAAATCACAGCGACGATCCATAACAACGCCGCCAACGCAAAGCGTGTGCGTGACGTCGCGACCGCGGCAGGCGAAGAAGCGAATGCTGGAAGCCATGTGCTGCGTGATACGCGCGACGCAATGTCTAAAATCGAACAATCTTCAAGCGAGGTGGCGCGCATTCTCGGCGTCATTGACGAGATCGCATTTCAAACCAATTTGCTCGCTCTGAACGCCGGGGTGGAAGCCGCCCGCGCGGGCGAATCCGGGCGGGGTTTCGCCGTCGTCGCCACTGAAGTGCGCGCGCTCGCGCAACGCTCGTCAGAGGCGGCGACAGAAATCAAGTTGCTGATCAACGCCAGCGGCCAGGATGTCGAAACAGGCGTCGCGCTCGTGGAAAAAACTCACGGGGCGCTGGAGCGCATTGCGACGCGCGTATCGGAAATCACAACGCTGGTGGGCGCAGCAGCCGTTTCGGCGGAGGAAGAGGCGCGGGGTGTGGCCGAAGTAAACCAAGCCATCGCGCAAATGGATCGCATTACGCAAGAGAATGCGGCGATGGTGGAAGAAAACACCGCGGCGAGCCACGCTCTTGCGCGGGAATCGAAGGCGCTCTTCGATCGAGTCCAACACTTCAAAGTCAGCGAGACCCCGGCTGCATCGCCAGCCTTGCGCCGCGCAGGCTGAGCGGCGGCGCCAGGATGACGTGCGGAGGGGGCTGACCGAAATTGAGGCGCTGTTCCGATGGGTGATCGGAATTGGCGCCATGTGGTTGATCCGGCGGGCGGGCGCCTTTAACAGCGGGGCTCCTTCATTCCGGAACCTTCTCCGAAAGCCCCATCATGAGCGCCGCCCCGCCGCGTCTTTTCATTCTGTTCCTGATCACGGCGGGCACCACTCTGGGGTTGGCCGGGACGGATCTCGTTCTGCCCGCGATTCCCACCTTGCCGGAGAAGCTCGGCGGCACGCAGGCCATGGCGCAATATGTGCTGGCCGCTTACGTGGCCGGCGTGGCGTGCGGGCTGGTGCTGTTCGGCGAACTGGGTGCGCGCTTCCGGCAGGGCTGGATTTTGTGCGGTTCGCTGACGCTGTTCGGCCTGACGTCGTTCGCCGGCGCGCATGTGCAGGCGATGGAGCCGCTGATCGTGCTGCGCTTCGTTCAGGGTCTGTCGGGATCGGCGGCGGCGGTGTTCGCGCCGGTCTGGATCCGCGCCTTGTTCGACGCGCCCGGAGCGATGCGCGCCATGGGCGCTTTGGGGAGCATTGAATCGCTGACGCCGGCTCTGGCGCCGGTGATCGGGCTCTGGATTATTTCCTGGGGCGGCTGGCGCGCGCCGTTCACGATCGTCGGGACATTGGCGCTGCTGGTGGCGGTCGCCATCGGCTATTACGCGCGGCGCACGCCGTCGCCCGCGCCGGCCGGGCGGTCGCAGGGATACGCCAGCCTGTTCGCGAACATTCCGTTCATGCGGCACGGCATCGCGCAGGCCCTGACGCTGGCGGGATTGCTCGTGTTCGTTTTCGGTGCGCCCGCGGTGTTCACCAAGGCTTTCGGACGGCCTTTGTCGGACTTCGTCACCATGCAGGTGATCGGCATCGGGCTGTTCATTATCGCGGCCAATTCGGCCAGCCGCATCGCGCGCCGGATTGGCCTGGAGCGGCTGATCCTGATCGGCGCGTCGATGGCGGCTTTGGGGACTTTGGCGGAACTGCTGTACGCGCTGGCGGGCGGGCGCAGCACTTTGATCATCGGCGCCATCTTTATCGTCGTGAATGTGGGCCTTGGCCTGCGGGGACCGACAGGCTTCTTCGCCGCTCTTGCGGCGGCGGGCGGCAATGAGAGCCGCGGCGCGGCTGTTGTGCTGGTGACCACCTTCCTCGTCGTCGGGGCGGGGACGGCGATCGCGGCGCCCTATGTGGCGACGGGATTGGTGGAGCTGGCGGCGGCGTCGCTGGCGATTTCCGCCGCCTCGCCGGCCCTGCTGCTGGCGCTCAAGCCGAAAGCGGCGCCCGCTCGATCCTAAATCCCGCCGCTTGTGCTCCCCCTGCAAGGCATTCTAAGCAGGTTCAAAGCGCTGGTCCCCGAGAAACGCCAGCGGAACGAGGGAGCGAGAATGAGCAGCGACCGCCAGGCGCCGAAGGCGCTGACTGCAGGCGACTTTCCCGGCGTGAAGGCGCTGATCGAGCGGCATGTCGCGGCGAAGGACGTGGCGGGGATCGTGGTGGCCGCCGCCATCGGCGACGACGAGCCGGTCTTCATCAGCGCAGGCGAGACGGGCTTCGCCTCGGGCAAGCCGGTTGGCCCCGACAGCATCCACCGCATCTTCTCGCAGACCAAGCCCGTCACCGGCATTTCGATCATGATGCTGATCGAGGAAGGCTTGATCGGCCTGGACCAGCCATTGGGCGACATCATTCCCGAACTCGCCAATCTCCATGTGCTGAGCAACCCGGACGCGGGCGAAGTCACAGAGCTCAAGAGTGCGCCAACGGTCCGCCATTTGCTGACGCACACGGCGGGCTTCAGCTACGCGCTGCAGATGGATCCGATCGGTGCGCGGTATCGCGCCCAGGGCATCGAGCCGGGCTATCGCGTGCAGGCGCATCGCACGCAAGGCGCACCCGTTCTTCGCGATACGCAGGACTTCATCGAGCGTCTGGCGCAGCTGCCGCTGTCGCACGAGCCCGGCGATATCTGGCTCTACAGCGTGTCCATCGACATCCTGGGCGCCATCGTCGAGCGCGTGACGAAGAAGACCCTCGGCGCGTTCTTTCAGGAGCGGATATTCGGTCCGTTGGGCATGGCCGACACCGGCTTCATCGTGCCGCAGGACAAAGCCAAGCGCTTGGTCGCGCTGCCCGAACGGCGCGGCGAGGAATGGATCGTGGCTGACGATCCGGCCGACAGCGCCTATACGAAGCCCGCCATGGAATCGGGCGGCGGCGCTCTGGTCTCGACCGCGCGCGATTACATGCGCTTCACCGCCATGCTGGCGGGCGAGGGCGAAACGCGCGGGGTGCGTCTGCTGCGTCCGGACACCGTGCGGCTGGCGCGCTCGAACCTGATGCCGATGGGCTTGTCGATGCAATTCTTCGGCAACGTCTTGCCGGGCATGGGCCACGGCGCGGCGATGCAGGTGCCGCATTACGCCACGACGATGCCGGCGGGCGTGTTCGGCTGGGGCGGGGCTGCGGGCACCGGCATGTGGGTCGATCCCGCGCATCGGCTGCACATCGTGCTGATGACGCAATACTGGCCGGCGGAGATCAATCTCTCGCTGCGTGAAAGCCCGGCTGCGGCGGTCTACGCCGATCTCGGTCTCTGGCCCGCGGGTCCGCGCACCTCGCTTTTGGAACGCCGCGCAAACGCGCGTCTGCTGAACTAGGGAGGCGATTATGGTGAGATTTGGCGTACAACCGATTTTCCATCGCGATTTGACGACCAATCCCGCGTGGATCAAGCCGTTCGTGAAGATGATCGAGGATGCGGGCGCGGATTCCATCTGGGCCGTGGAGCATCCGGTCATCGCGGAGAACTATGAGCCGCTTTATTCTTACTCGGCGGATGGCAAGGCGCCGTTCTTTCCGGAAGTGATGATGCCGGACCCGCTGGAATGGCTGTCTTTCGTCGCGGCGTGTACGGACAAGATCAAGCTGGCGACCGGCATTCTTATCCTCCCTTTGCATAGCCCGATTATCATCGCCAAACGGGTGGCCACTCTGGACGCGATGTCCGGCGGCCGACTGGAGCTGGGCGTTGGGCTTGGCTGGCAGAAGGAGGAATTCGCCGCCGTCAACGTTCCGTACAATGAACGCGCGGCGCGCACGGATGAAACCATCGTTGCGATGCGCAAGCTCTGGACCGGCCAGCCGGTGAGCTTCGAGGGCAAGCACTTCAAGTTCTCGCGCCTGATCCTCGACACCTTGCCGGCGCAGAAAAACGTTCCGATCCTTATCGGCGGCTCTACCGAAGCGGCGGCCAAGCGCGCGGGCAAGCTGGGCGACGGCTTCTATCCGTATGTGATTTCGCCGGAAGACTATGCGGCGCGCGTGGAGACGATCAAAAAGACGGCGCGAGAGGCGGGGAGGGACCCGTCCGCGATCGATCTCACCATCTGGCCGAGCAGCTGGAAGGCGGGCGGGGCTCTCGATCTCGGTCTGGCGCGCGCCTATCGCGACGCCGGCGCCACGCGGTTTCTGATCACGGCGCAGGAATGCGGCAGCATCGAAACCAATGATGTGGAGCGCTTTGTGAAACGCTATCGCGACGAGATCATCGCGCGGCTGTAAAAGGTCGCCCGCGCGCGTTGCCGGCGCGTGCGATTTCCATTCCTTTGTTGCTGCAGAGGAGGCCAGTCATGCCGCACAGACTTCCCAAGCCGATCGCGGCCTATTTCGCGGCGGAAAGAACCAACGATTTCGAAGCGCTTTCGAGATTCTTTTCGCTTGATGGCGAGGTGCGCGACGAAGGCCATATCTTCGCGGGGCGCGCGGCGATTGCGCAATGGATGAAGGACGCCAAGGCCAAATACAAGCATCGTGCGGAGGTTGTGAACGCCGTTCTCCTGGACGGCGTGTGGGACGTTTCGGCGAAGACTTCAGGGGATTTTCCCGGGTCGCCGGTCGTGCTGCATCATCGTTTCAAGCTGCGGGGCGGTGAGATCGCGGCGCTTGCGATCAGCGCCTAGGCGTGGCGCGCTGATTTAAGCGCTCGTTTTTGGAGCTTGCCGCTCCGGTAAAGCAAAAGAAAAGCGCTTGGTCGCTTACACAACGGGGCGGAAACGACTTGCCAGAACTTCAGGCTTCTTACGACTTCGTCATTGTAGGCGCGGGCTCCGCGGGCTGCGTCCTCGCCAATCGTCTGTCGGCGGATGGCGACAAGCAAGTGTTGCTTCTGGAGGCAGGGCCTGCGGACAACAGCATGATGCTAAGCGTGCCGGGCTTCTTCACCACGGCGTATCGCACGCCCGGTCCGTTCGGGTGGGTTTATCAGACAGCACCGCAGGAGCATGTCGATAGGCGCGTCATGCGGGACATCCGCGGTAAGACGCTGGGCGGCTCAAGCTCGATGAATGGCATGCTCTATTGCCGGGGGGCGGCGGCGGACTATGACGGCTGGGCGGCCGGAAACGACGGAAGTCCAGGTTGGAGCTATCGTGAGATCCTGCCGTACTTCAAGCGGCTGGAAGATTACGAAGACGGCGAGAGCGCCTATCACGGCGCCGGCGGGCCGCTTTATGTCGGGTGCTCGAAGCTTGCGCATCCGCTGGCGAAGGCCTTTGTCGATGCGGCGCAGGAAGCGGGGTACCCGTACAATGACGACATCAATGGCGCGCAGCGTGAGGGCTTTGGACCGTCGCACTTCACGATCAAGAAGGGACGGCGCTGGAGCGCGGCGGTTGGTTATCTTCGCCCCGCACTGAAGCGGCCGAACCTGACGGTGGTCACCGGTGCGCTGGCGACTCGCATCACGCTGGACAAAGCTCGTGCGACAGGAATCGAGTTCGTTCAGAGGGGGCGCAAGCAGAGCGTTTCCGCTGGCGAGGTGATCCTGTCCG
>CAYNCS010000056.1:0-12779 GCA_964395875.1 uncultured Caulobacteraceae bacterium
CTATCCGGTGGAGCAGCGTTTCGGCTGCGTATTCATCTGGCACGATCCGGAAGGCCTTGAGCCGGAATACCCGATGCCGGATCTGGGCGAATGGCATGATCCGTCCTGGGTGCAGTGTGAATTCGACGACCTGGGCGTGATTGGCGTTCACCCGCAGGAAATCGTCGACAATATGGTGGACGCGCGCCACTTCGGTCCGATCCATGGACAGAAGCTCGCTTATTTCGAAAACGAGTTCGCCGACCATGTCAGCCGCCAATTGTCAGGCGGCGGTCATGAAACGATGACGACAGACGACGGCGTGCTGGACGTGGACGCCTGGTACACCGGCCCCGGCGTTCTCCTGGCGCGTTACGTCAGCGACACCGAGGCCATTCAGCTCATCATCCATACGCCCAAGGAAGACGGTCAGACGCAGCTTTGGCATGGCATCATCACGCGCGGCAAAAACACTCCGGCCAATGACGAGGATCGGGCGGTGAACCTGGCCTATCACGATGTCGGTCTGGCGGCGTTTTCTCAGGACTTCGCCATCTGGCGGACGAAGGATGCGGCGACGCAGATTCTGCGCGTGCCGACGGACGGACCGTTTCAGCGTTTGCGCACGTGGTACAAGCAATTCTACAATCCGCGCGCAAAGGCGAAGGATTTCCAGAGCCAGGTAAACGGCCGGCACGGGACGCGTGGGATGCCCCGGAGCATGGCTGAAAAGCAGGCCGCTGAATAAGCGCATCGACAAAGAAGTGGGAGGCAAGTGCATGTCTGATATTTTTCCGGAAGGCGCGGCGATCGTTTTCGGCGCCAGCGGCGGCATCGGCAAAGGCGTCGCGATCGAGTTCGCGAAAGAGGGCGCGAACGTCGCCGTTTGTTATCGCTCCAAGAAGGACGTCGCGGAGAAGGTCGCCGACGACATCCGAAAACTGGGCGTGAAGGCCTCGACGCATGCGGTTGACGTGCGGGATTCGGCGCAGGTTCAGGCCGCGGTCGATGACGCCGTGAAGGCGCATGGCCGCATTCACTCGATGGTGTGGGGCGCGGGCCCGATCGTGCCGCAGATCATGATCGCCGAAACCACGATCGAGCATTACAAGAATGCGGTCGAAATCGAAGTCTACGGCTTCTTCAACGCCGTGCAGGCCTTGCTGCCGCACATGCGGGCCAAAGGCGGCGGTTCGTTCGTGCATCTCGGCTCCGCGGGTCACGATTGGTGGCCGGCCAAGGACGGTCTTTCGGTAGCGCCGAAAGCCGCCAACGAAGCCTGGATCAAGGGCATTGCAAAGGAAGAGGGCCCGAACGAAATCCGCGCCAATTCGATCCTGGTCGGCGTCATCGACGCGGGTCAGTTCAAGATCGGCCAGGAGGCGGGCTATTTCGACGCGGCGTGGGAAGCCGCTGTGAAATCCATGCTTCCGCTGAAGCGCTGGGGCCTCGCCGAAGACATCGGGCAGGCGGCGGTGTTCTTCGCCTCCAAGCGCGGCAATTACGTCACCGGCCAGTCGATCTCGGTCGGCGGCGGCTTTGGAGTTTAGGACGATGAGCGGTCCTTCGCTGAGTCCGCATGCCGTCACAATTGAGGAGATGCTCGACAAGTTCGCGCTCGAGCAGCTCGTCATCACCTATTGCCACGGCATCGACCGTCAGGATCTGAAGCTCGTGCGCTCCCTTTATTGGGATGACGCGATCGACGATCACGGTCCGATGTTCTACGGCAATCCGGATGAATATGTGGCCTGGTTGCCGTCCATGTTGAAGAACTGGGACGCCACCGCGCATGTGATTCACAACACGCTCTATCTGGTCGACGGCGACAAGGCGGAAGGGGAGGTCTGGATGACGGCCTATCACCGCACCGCCGATCTGAAGCGCGAGATCATCGCGCATGGGCGCTACATCGATCAGTACCAGAAGCGCGACGGGATCTGGAAATTCCATCGCCGTTCGCTGGCCCTGGATTGGATGGACGATCATGAGATACCGCCCCGGCCCGAGGGCGGCATAGATGACGGCGTCAATCTGGGCCGGTCGTCAGCGGACGATCCGGCCTACAAGCGCTTGCCGCTTTTCGCACGGCAGCGCCAAAGCTGAACGACAAAGGGCCGGTTCTTTGCCGGCCCTTTTTATTCGCGCTGATTCTTTCGCGACCAAAACGATTCGTGCGCCCGAGCGCGTGTCCATCCGCGCATTCGTCAAACTGCTCCCGCCGCGCGGGTTCACACTCATCCGCACGCGCACCGTCAACAAAATCAATCGTGTCATCGGCGCGGGAAGAGTATTTCAAGGAGGGGCGCTGCGTCGACAGCACGAGTTCTTGAAACCAAAAATAAAACAGGCGCTCGAAAAACACGCTGAGGTAGCGGTTTTCACCCTCTTTTAACGCAACAGGCCGCCGGTTGGCTTCACGACAACATTTGTGAGGCACGGAGCATGGCTTTGAAGCGAGCCCTTATCGCGGGCGCATCCCTGATGGTCGCCGCGAGCGCCGCCAACGCTGAAGATGCAATCAAGACGACGACAGGGGCGCCAGCGCCAGATCCGCGGGACGAGCGGATCGCTGCTCTGGAACAGGCGCTGAAGGACATTCAGGCGCAATTGGCCGAGATGAAATCCACCTCAGCGGACGTCGCCGAAATTCGCCGCGTGCAAAAAGAAGCGCCCAAGGTCGACCTGAAAAACGGCCGTCCAACATTCGCCAGCGCCGATGGAAAATTCAAAGTGGCGATCCGCGGCATGTTCCAAGCCGACGCGGCTTCGTATCTCCAGGTCGATGCGACGCCGGACTATCGCGGCGCCGGCTCAGGCTCGATCGCCGACAATCTCAGCGCGCGCGACCTTAGCTCCGGCATGAACTTCCGCCGTGCACGGATCGGTCTGGAAGGCACGGTGCTGAAAGACTGGAACTGGGCCGTCACGTACGACATGGGCGGTTCGGGTACGGAAGGCGCGAACCTCCAGCAGGCGTGGGTCGAATATGCCGGCTTCAAGCCATGGGGATTGCCCCTGCGCATTCGCGGCGGCGCTTACGCCTGGACGGCAGGGCTGGAGGACGCGACGTCGAACACCGAAAGTCTGTTTCTGGAGCGCGCCGCGCCTGCAGAATTGGTGCGCGGCTTCGCTGGAGCCGACGGGCGCAACGGCGTCGGCGTATTTGTGAACGGCGAACGCTGGAACGCGTCCGCGGCCTTCACGGGCGCACTGGTCGGCAATACCGGCGAATATGACGAACAGACGGGCTATGTCATGCGCGTGGACGGCCTGGTCCTGAAGGCCGAGGACTACAACCTTCATGCCGGCGTGAACGCGTCGGGCATTCTGAACCCACCCGACACCGCCGCGCCGGGCGTTTCGGCCGCCGCTACGGTTCGGCTGCGCGAGCGCCCCGAACTGCGCGTCGACGCCACGCGGCTGGTCGATACAGGGAACTTGTCGGCGAAAAACCTCACAGCACTCGGGTATGAGCTTGGCGCAAACTACAAGAACCTGTTGCTGACCGGCGAGTATTTCGACATCAGCGTGGATCGCGCGGGAACCACGCCGGACGCGGATTTCAGCGGCTGGTACACGCAGGGCTCCTGGGTGCTGACGGGCGAGCGTCATGCCTGGAACGCTTCGGCGGGCGGTTACAGCGGCGTGAAGGTCGACAAGCCGTTCAATCTTGCAACGGGGGATATGGGCGCGTGGGAAATCGCGGCGCGCTATTCGACTTTGGATCTCAATTTCCGGGAGGGCGTGGCCGGCTTGGCTACGCCGGCGGGCGGCGTGCGCGGCGGCGAACAGGAAATCACCACGCTCGGGCTGAATTTCTACCCGAACAACGTGATCCGTTTCCTGCTCGACTATCAATGGGTGTCGATCGACCGCCTGAACCCTACAACTCTGGCCGCCAGCGGCGTGCCGGTCGGGGGCCAGATCGGCCAGGATTACGACGCAGTGTCGTTGCGGACCCAATTGGCCTTCTAGGAGGCGCGTCCTCCCGGGCGAGCCGCAGTGCGTGATCGCCCGGGAGGACGCCTAGCCGCGCTTCAGTCGTGCGCACGCGAAAAATCCGCCTTCCGGACCTCCGGAGGACGCGAAAACGCTGCGCCTCATCGCAGAAAAGAGGGCGCCGCCTAACTCAAAAACCTAGACGCGCACGATGCTTGGCTTCATCTTGCCGCAACAAAACGTTGTGGAGGAAAGACATCATATGAGCGCTTGGGATGAAGAGTGCGACGTCCTGGTCGCCGGTTCGGGCGCCGGAGGCATGTGCGCGGCTTACACCGCGGCGCGCGAGGGCCTTAAGGTCATTCTGGTCGAAAGCACTGACAGGTTCGGCGGCACGACAGCTTATTCCGGCGGCGGCATATACTTTCCAAACAACGCCGCGCTGAAGCGCGCGAACGACGACGACACGCCCGAAGCCGCCAAGGAATATTTCACCTCCATCATCGGCGACACCTCGCCGCGCGAAATGCAGGACAAGTATCTGCAGACCGGTCCTAAACTGATCGACTATCTCGAGCAGGACTCGGACTTCTTCTTCATCATCTATCCTTGGCCGGATTATTACGGGGAGCACCCGAAGAGCCGTCCCGGCGGCCGCCACATCGCGCCGGCTCCGATGCCGCGCGCGGCGATTGGCGACCTCGACAAGGTGCTGCGCCAGACCTTGTTCGTCGAACGCCGCAATCACGCGCCGCAGGAAGAACTCGCGGGCGGGCAGGCGCTGATCGGTCGTTTTCTTTTGGCGCTTTCGAAAAAGCCAAACGCCAGCCTGCGCTTGAATTCCGAGCTCGTCGAGCTGGTGAAGGACAATGGCCGCATCGTCGGCGCGGTCATCAAGACCGACAATGGAACGAGGCGCATCCGCGTTCATGGCGGCGTGGTCGCCGCCGCTGGCGGTTTCGAGCGCAACGCCGAATTGCGCGAACGCTTTGGCGTGCCGGGCGACGTGGGCGGCGCGATGGGGCCGACGGGCAACACCGGCATGGCCTTGCTCGCCGGCATCGAGGTCGGCGCGGATGTGGATCACATGAGCGAAGCCTGGTGGTCGCCGGGCCTGATGCATCCGGACGGCACGAAGACTTTCACGCTCGGCTTCGACGGCGGCCTCTTCGTCGACAACGAAGGCAAGCGCTTCACGAACGAGAACAAGGCCTATGACCGCGCAGGCCGCGACTTCATCGCGCAGATGAAAAAGGGCATGCAGCTGCCGTTCTGGCTGATTTACGACGACCGCAACAAGGGCGAGCCGCCGATCCAATATCCCAACGTGCCATGGGAAGAGCCCGCCAAGTATCAGGCGGCGGGCCTGTGGCGGTCGGCCGATACGCTGGAAGAACTCGCCGAGAAGATCGGCGTGCCCGCCGATGCGCTGGTCGCCACCGTGAAGCGCTTCAACGAGAACGCGGCGAAGGGCCAAGACCCGGACTTTGGCCGGGGCGGCACCGCTTACGACACGCTCTTTGTCGGCGGCGCTTTCCCGGCGCAGCCTTTGCTGAAGGGACCGTTTCACGCGGCTGCGTTCGGCCTGTCAGATCTTGGCACCAAAGGCGGCCTGAAGACCGACACCGAAGCCCGTGTGCTCGACAAGGAAGGTAAGGTGATCGGCGGCCTCTATGCCGCGGGCAACACGATGGCGCCGGTGAGCGGCGTCGCCTATCCGGGCGGCGGCACGCCGGTCGGCTCCAGCCTCGCGTTCGGTTATCTCGCCGCGCTCGACATCGCGAAGGCGTATCAGAAGTGACGCCAGCGCCTTAGGGGGCCAGGTAGAAATCAAAACGGCGATCAGTATTCTGATCGCCGTTTTTGTCTGTGCAGCGGGCAATGCTTGAGGCGCTATGGCAGCTTGGCGATAAAATCGTCGGCGTAGCGTTTAATCGCTGCTTTCTTCTGCGCCAGATTGGTTGGGCCCTGGAAATACATCAGCCAGGGCGTGCCGATCAAATGCGTTACGCCTTGTTCCTCAAGGCGCTTCAGGCCGTCGACGTCCCAGACGTCCGCTGGCGTCGCGATAACGTCGAAGGGCAGGTGGTCCCGCCCCAATTCCTTCCGCATGGCCTTGATCTGCTCGATGCTGGCGACGATGTCGGCGGCCGGCTGGAAATCCGTCAGCCAGCCGTCGGCCAGACGCGCCGCGCGCTTCAGCGCCGCTTGCGAAATGCCGCCCGTCCAGATGGGTACGGGACCGGACGGCTTCGGGTTGGATTCGACGTTCTCGAATTTATAGTACTGACCGTCATAGCTCACATATTCGCCTGACCAGATCAGCTTCATCACTTCGATCATCTCGTCGCAGCGTTTGCCGCGCGTGTGGAAGTCCTGGCCGAGCAAAGCGAACTCGTCCTTGGACCAGCCGACGCCCACCGTCAGCACTTGCCGGTTTCCAGACAGCACCGAGATGGTGGCGATCGCCTTGGCCACCAGGAACGGGTTGCGAACAGGCAGAACGAACGCATTGGTGTTGAAGCGGATCGTCTTGGTGCAGGTTGCGAGCGCCCCCATCACGACTAGTTGATCCGGCCAGTCCGTGAACTCGGGCCACCGCCGCGAGCCATCATCCGTATACGGATAGGGGGTGGTGAGAGTCTTGGGGTTCACCACATGGTCGGACGTCGTCACCATATGCCAACCGGCCGCTTCGGCCGCCTGAGCGATTTCGGGCAATTCCTCCACAGGGGTCATAAACGTCGACAGCGAAAATTTCATCCCGGTCTATCCTCCCAATTCTGTTTATGTCGCCGACCGGTTCAGTTCGGCAGCGCGTAAGCGACCAAGGTGTCGTTGACCTTCGTGCCCAGATATTTATGGCCGCCCGCGGCTATGACCACATATTGCTTGCCGTCTTTGGTCAGGCGGAAGGTCATGGGGTTGGCCTGGCCGCCGCCTGGCAGGCGCGTGCGCCACAATTCCTTGCCGGAATTGACGTCGAAGGCGCGCAGATAGCGGTCGGTCGTGCCGGCGATGAACACGAGGCCGGAGCTCGTCACCAGCGAACCGCCAAGGCTCGGCGTGCCCAGCTTCCACCAGATCGGCCAGGGCGCGCGATCGCGGGTCGTGCCCAACGGCACTTCCCAAAGACGCTTGCCTTCCTTCAGGTCGATGGCCGTCAGCGTGCCCCAGGTCGGCTTGTTGCACGGCGCCCCAAAAGGCGACAGGAACGGCGTCATGGTGAGGCCGTACGGCGAGCCCTTGGTTGGTAAGATGCGCTCACCGGCCTTCGTGCGCGCTTCTATGTCTTTGGCCGGCACGAGACTCATCGTGGCGGCGACGTGCGTCGTATTCACGACGAGGATTTTGCGCTCCTGATCGATCGTCACGCCGCCCCAGTTCGAAACGCCCATGAAGCTTGGATACTGAATCCAGCCGCGGGTCGAGGGCGGGGTGAACAGGCCCTGGAAGTCGTTTTCCTTGAACGCCTTCTTGCAGGCGCCGGCGTCGTACGGCGTAAAGCCGAAGGCGTCTTTTTCGGTGATGTCCCGGCGGATCACGAAAGCCGGGTTCGCCGGGAAAGGCTGGGTCGGGCTGTAGGTTTCTCCCGGCAGATCGCCTTGCGGCACTGGGCGTTCTTCCACCGGAGAGAGCGGTTGGCCGGTGCGGCGGTCCAGGATGAAGATGTGACCTTGCTTGGTGGTCTGCGCCAGCGCGGGCACGGGGCCGTTTGCGGTGGGCAGGTCGAACAAAGTCGGCTGCGCGGGTATGTCAAAGTCCCACAAATCGTGGTGAACGGTCTGGAAGCGCCACTTCACTTCGCCCGTCTTCGCATCGAGCGCGACGACGGAGCTTGAAAAGTAATCCAGGCCCTTCCGGTCGCCGCCGAAATGGTCCGGCGCCGCGTTGCCCATTGGAATGTAGATGAGATTCAGGGCCGGGTCGGCCGACATCGGGGCCCACGAATTGGGCGTGGAGCGTACGTGCGGCTCGCCCTTCGGCGCATTCTTCGCGTCGGCCTCGCCCGGCGGCAGCGGGTTCCAGACCCACGCCACCGCGCCGGTATGCATATCGAACGCGCGGATGGCGCCCGCGGGCACGTCGGCGCGCATATTGTCGACAACGCGCCCATTGATGACCACCTTGCCGTCGATGATTACCGGCGGCGATGAATTTGAAACGTCGCCGCGCTCGTGCGCGCCGATGTCGGTCTTGAGATCGACGACGCCGTCCTTGCCAAAGGAGGCGCACGGTTTGCCGTCCTTCGCGTCGAGCGCGATCAGGCGGAAGTCCAGCGTACCGGCGAAAATACGTCCGGCGCAGGCTTCGCCGTCTTTGACTTGCGGATCGCGGCCATAGGCGACGCCGCGGCAATTGATCAGATAGGTGCTGAAATTATCCGACTTGGGATCGGCAACCCAGATCTCCTTGCCGGTCTCGGGATCGACCGCGGCGATGCGCCCGGCGCCGGAGCAGACGAAAAGGCGGCCCTCGGCGGTGATCGGCGTCGCTTCGAAAGTTGGGGAAAGGCCTTCAGGCGCTTCAATCATACCGACGTGATAGGTCCAGGCCGGCTTCAGCGCCCAGACGTTTTCCGGCGTGATCTGATTGACCGGCGAATAGTGCGTGCCCCCGCTGTCGCCGCCCCAGAAATCCCAGGTGGCCGTGGGGCCGTCGTACGCGATCTTCGGTTTGCCCGCGAACCAATGCTGCTGCGCTGCAAAATAGCCCACGACCGCAACAATGAGCGCGGCCGCAACGATCTTGAGGACGCCGCCTTTGGGCTTGGCGGCGCCGCCTGGCGCTGATTGGTCTGACATCCCGGGTCCCCCTGTCTTTGCATTCTTATGGCGTCGAACGTCTGTCGCGTCGATGCGGAACGCCTTTTACGCCGTCCACCTCCAAACGGGGTAGAGCCCAAGGGCTTAATCGACAAAAAACTCAATGTCGATTTCCGACACAGGGTGGAAATTAGGGGGGCTCCATCGTCGGGATACCGGAGCCGATCCGCGCGCCGCAATCCTCATCTAAATGAAGGTGGAGGGCAGGCCGTGCTATCCCTAGCGTCACGAAAAAACCTGGGAGGAAACAGATGAACGTGGACGATTATTTCGCCATACAGAACTTGCTGTTCAGTTATCCGGCGACGCTCGACAGGGGTGATTTCGACGGCGTGGGTGAGTTGTTCAAACACGCCCGCGTCATTTCTGGCGGCCAGGTCATGGCTGACCGTAACGCCAAGGATATGGCGGACGCCTTCAAGAACTGGGTCATTACGTATGGCGACGGCACGCCGCGCACGCGTCACTTCATCAGCAATGTGCAGATCACGCCGCTGAGCGAACACCGGGCGCAGGTGAGCTCTTATGTCATGGTGTTTCAGCAGACGGACACTTTGCCGCTGCAACCGGTGATCGGCGGCGACTACAAGGACACAGTTGAAAAGGTCGACGGCAAATGGCGCTTCGTCGAGCGCGTCATGGGCAATGACCTGATTGGCAATCTCAAGGATCACGGCCGCGACTTCAGCACAATCACGCCAGGCCGCGCGAATTAAGGAGGAAAGTTATGGGACGTTATTCAGACAAGGTAGTGCTGGTCACCGGCGCTGCTTCAGGCATTGGCCGCGCAACGGCGCGCCGCCTCGTCAGCGAAGGCGCGACAGTCGTGATCGGCGACGTGAACGAAGCGGGCCTGAAAGCTGTCGCAGATGAGATCAAGGCGACCGTCATTCCTTTCAACGCCGCGAAAGCGGACGACTGCCGCGCATTTGTGGATGGCGCTGTGGCGAAGCATGGCCGAATCGACATGCTCTGCAATATCGCCGGGATCATGGACTGGGGCCCGCTCGATCAGTTCGGCGACGATCGTTGGGATCGCATGGTCGCGATCAACTTGAGCAGCGTGTATCATTTGTCCCGCGCGGCGATGCCGCACCTTGTGAAAACCAAGGGCAACATTGTGAACATGGCGTCCGCCGCTGGTCTTGTCGGCATCGCCTATACCGTCGCCTATTGCGCGGTGAAGCACGGGGTCGTGGGCATGACCAAAGCGATGGCGGTTGAGTTCGCCAGCAAGAACGTGCGCGTCAATTGCATTTGCCCGACCGGCGTCAAGACGTCGATGATCAACAATCTGGCGTTTCCGGAGGGCATCGATATGAATCTGTTGATGCGCAACAATTCGAAGCTGGGCGAGGGCGAGATGATCGAACCCGAGGACGTGGCCGCGGCGGTCGCCTATCTGGGTACGGAAGATGCGCGCTACATCACGGGCGTGGCGTTGCCGGTGGACGGCGCGCAAACCGCGGGCTGATCGGAAAAGGCGCGCGCAAAAAAAGACGCCGCGGCTGCACACCGCGGCGTCTCTCATTTCGCGCACACGCGACAGCGGCCGAAGACGCCGCGGGAGACGCCGTTACGCGTCGACCAGGGGGCCGACCTCGGGGGTCGCGCCCGTCATGGACTTGGTCACCGGACGCGGCGATCCGTTGGCCTTGAACTCCTTCAACAGCGCGGCCTTGCGGTTGGCCATTTCCTCGCCGAGCGCGTTCAGATCGACTTCCGACTTCCGAGCCTGCGCGAACATGCCGTCGCGCTGCTCCTCCTCCTTCACGTGGTGCTTTATCTCTTCCGAGAGCACTTTGACCTTGGCGTCGTAAAAGGGGTCGTCAGGACTGCCGGCAATGATTTCGGCGATCAGGAACTTTGCCCCGTCGTGCTCGACATAGGCCTCCTCCATCATGTCCTCCTGGACGGCCTCCTTCACGGCCGGATAGAAGATTTCCTCTTCGATTATCGTGTGAATGATCAACTCCTGGCATATCTGACGCGCCAGTTTCTCCTTTGAATCGTCGCGCTTGGCGTTTTCAAACTGTTCGAAAAGGTCTTCGACGGCGCGGTGGTCGGCTTTCAATAACGCGATAGCGTCCAGCGTTTTGCTCTTGGCGGGCGGCATGACAGTTCCTTCTGGTGTGGATTGACTGTCGCCAGAACGCGAACGCTTGAGCCGTTGTTCCGTTGCGTCGAAGCGGCGCAGCCGCGCTGCGCACAGGCCAGGTCAGGTCCTATGGCCCATCCGCCCATTTGCACTGCGCCCGGCGCCGGGTTTATAGAACCTCCCGCGACAGGTTCCTCAGACGAGGATTGAAAGGGAACCGGGTTTAAGCCCGGGCTGCCCCCGCAACTGTAAGCGGCGAGCCGCGCGCCATTCGCCACTGGGCTTCGGCCTGGGAAGGCGGTGCGAGAGGCTTTGACCCGCGAGCCAGGAGACCTGCCTGACGCAGTCGTCTTTCATTGGCCCGGGGTGCGCGCCAATGAGCGGGTTTTCCGATGACGGCAAGAACAGAGGCGCCGCGTCCATAACGGATGGTGGCGCATGCGTCAGAGGGAACAGGCGATGCCGGTAACGCACCATAATCGGAAGGGCGCAAACATGCGCGCGGCGCGCTGATGCGCACGACGCGCCGCACAGCATTGGGAATTGGCGTGGCCCTGGCGACGGCGGGTCCAGCGCGCGCCGCGCCTCAACGCATCGTTTCGCTCAATCCATGCCTCGACACCATGCTGGTGCATCTGGCCGACCGGGCGCAGATCGCTGCCTTGAGCCATTATGCGCGCCAGGACTCGCAATCGACTATCGCCGAAACCGCGCGCACGCTGCCCTTCACGTACGAGAACGCCGAGGAGATCGTCGGCAAGTCTCCGGATCTGGTTCTGGCCAGCATGCATTCCGGTTTGGGGACTCGGCGGGCCTTGGCGCGGCTGGGCGTGAAGGTGCTGACCTTCGCATCCCCGGCGTCCATAGATGAGAGCCTCGCGCAGATCCGCACCCTGGCGCAGGCCATCGGGCAAACGCCGCGCGGCGAAGCGCTAATCGGTAAGATCGAAACCGCGCGTGCGGCGGCGCAACCCCAAACCGCGCGCCCGCCGATCAAAGCGCTGGTCTTTCAGCCGCGCGGCCTCGTGGCGGGCAGAGACACGCTGGTTGGTGAGATGATGCGGCGCACCGGCTTTGAGAATGTCGCGGAGCGCTACGGAATCAAAAGCTGGGGCGCCTTGCCGCTCGAGCCTCTGATCGCCGACCCGCCGGAATTGTTGCTCACGGCGGAATCCGCCCCGGGTGCGGCCACGTGGTCGACGCGGCTGGCGCAGCATCCGGCGCTGGCCGAAATCCATGAGCGCATGCGCCGCGCCGTGCTTCCGGAAGCCTGTCTCTATTGCGGCGGCCCGGTTCTGTTGCAGACCGCCCCTGTCCTCGCCAAAGCGCGCGACGATTATTGGGGCGGCGCATGAAGCGAGCGGCGTATTGGTCAATCCTGCTGAGCGCTTTAGCGATCCTCGCTGTGCTGTCGCTCATGGCGGGCAGGGTGTGGGTGCCGTTCTCCGCTTGGTCGGGGCACGCAGACCCGCGCTGGGCGATCATTTTCGAATTGCGCTGGCCGCGGACGCTTCTGGCGGTGCTGGTGGGCGCGGCGCTCGCGATGTCCGGCGCGGCGCTGCAGGGCTTTACGCGCAATCCTTTGGCCGATCCCGGCATCCTCGGGGTGTCGGTGATGGCGGCCCTGGGGGCCGTGTTGTCCTTGTATTTCGGCGTCTCGGATCGCGCGCCGTGGCTCTTGCCCGCGGCGGCGATGGCGGGCGCGGTGCTGGGCGTGTGCCTGCTGCTGGGCTTGTCCGGTTTGGCTGCAAGCACGATTACGTTCGTCCTGGCCGGGATCATACTTCAGAACATCGGCGGATCGCTCGTCGCTTTGGCTCTGAGCCTCGCGCCCAATCCTTGGGCGACGCAGGAAATCATCGACTGGCTGATGGGTTCTCTGGCCGACCGCAGCATCGATGAAGTGCGAATCGCCGCACCGTTCATCCTGATCG
>CAYNCS010000056.1:12789-19460 GCA_964395875.1 uncultured Caulobacteraceae bacterium
GGCGCTCGACGCGCTCACGCTGGGCGAAGCGACGGCGGCGTCCCTGGGCGTCAACCTCAAGCGCGCGCAGATTTTGCTGGTTCTGGGCATCGGTCTGGCGACCGGCGCCACGGTGGCGGTGACCGGCGTGATCAGTTTCGTGGGCTTGATCGTCCCACACATCCTGCGCCCGTTCACGACTGGAGAGCCGGGCAAGCTCCTGATGCCCAGCGCGCTTGGCGGGGCCGTGCTTGTTCTGGCTGCGGACATCCTGGTGCGCCTGACGCCCGCCGCGGCGGAGGTGAAGCTCGGCGTCGCCATGGCCATTCTCGGCGGCCCGTTCTTCTTCGCGACGCTGCTTTCGATGCGGCGGAAATCGGCCTGAAACGCCGTCCCACACAGCCGGAGAGGGGCGTTTGTGGGATATTGAAAGGGGTTGCGCCCAATCGAACCCCGTTTATACCGGCACGGCGGGCGGCGAGAGCCGTCCGTCATGAATTCGCGCCGGCGCCCGCGAGGGCTCTACGGGAACGCAGTGAAAAAGATCCCGGTCTTTTAATTCTGCGGCTGTCCCTGCAACTGTAAGCGGCGAACGCATGTGCATCGTGGCTCGACCTTCGAGCTGCAGCCACTGGGGGAATCCCTGGGAAG
Source organism: uncultured Caulobacteraceae bacterium (assembly GCA_964395875.1). Lineage (GTDB taxonomy): Bacteria > Pseudomonadota > Alphaproteobacteria > Caulobacterales > Aquidulcibacteraceae > JBEVJO01. The sequence continues at coordinate 13,420 of CAYNCS010000056.1, forward strand.
GCCGCACAGCGCGTGATGACCCGCGAGCCAGGAGACCGGCCGGTGCGAGTCGCTCTTGCTTGGGTCCAGGGGATGGTCCGAGCGCGGAAACCCGTCTGAGCGACGCACGCGGCGGAGAGCCGCATCGACCGGCCGGTGAGCGCGTTTGGCGTCCGCCCAGCCGGACGCGTCGAACGGCATTGCGCCGTACGCTCTCCGCATGGTCGCACGACGCCGGCGGGGGATCCCCATTGAAGCATTCTCTATCCTATGTCGCAGTCGCGACTCTGTTTGCGTCCGCGCCCGTTGCGGCGTTGGCGCAGGAAACGGCCACGCCGAACGAGATCATCGTCACGGCGAGCCGCATCGGTCTGGAGCCGCGCGAAATCGGCAGCGCGTTCAGCGTCATTGATCAAACTGAAATCGATACCAAACAAGTCCTCTTTGCGAAGGACATTCTCGAAGACGTGCCGGGCGTGCAGATCACCTCTGATCGTCCGGGCGATTTCACCAGCGTCAGCATTCGCGGCTCGGACAACGATCAGGTGCTGTTCCTGATCGACGGCATGAAGCTGGGCGATCCCAGCGCCATCAGCACGCAGTTTCAGGCCGATCACCTGACTTCGCTCGACATCGCGAAAATCGAAGTCCTGCGCGGCAATCAAAGCTCGCTCTATGGCAGCGACGCGATCGGCGGCGTGGTCAACATCATCACGCAGCGCGCGACCGAAGACGGCTTCAAAGTGAACGCCGAAGCCGAAGGCGGCTCTTACGGAACCTATAGCGGCGGCGTCAGCGTCTTCGGCAAGAACGGCCCGCTGGATTTCCGCCTCAGCGCGACTGGCTTTTCGGCGGACGGTCCGTCCGTCGCCGATCCAAAGACCGGGCCAGCCACGGAAGACGATTCCTATTCGCGCTGGTCGCTGAGCGGACGCGCCGGATACAAGCTGACCGAGACGGTCGAGTTGCAGGCGATGGGCTTCTACAACGACGCCGACAGCGATCTCGACGCCACGAACGCCGACAGCGACGACACGGTGCGAACGAAGGAGGGCGCGCTCGGGCTCAAACTCGTCCATAAATCCCTGGACGGCGTGTGGGGCAACACCCTCAGCATGAGCCGCTACGACGTCGAGCGCCGTTATTTCGGCGTGTGGAATCTTCCGGACGGCGACGCCTACGAGGGCACCCGCGACAATTTCGGCTACACATTGAATGTAAACCCGACGCGCCGTCTGGGTCTCGCGGCGGGCGTCAGCTACGAAGAGGAAACCACGGCTCAGTTGACCAGTTTCTCGGGCCAGTTCGACGCCGGCATCGACACGAGATCCGTATTCGGAGAAATCGCGCTTTATCCAGTCGACGGCGTCTCGCTGACGGCGGCGGCGCGGCTCGACGACAATAACCGTTTCGGCCAGTTCGACACTTATCGAGTCACCGCAGCCTATGTGCCGTCAGGCACGCTCGCCGGCGCCGCCGTGAAGTTCCGCGCCAGTTTTGGCACGGGCGCGAAATCGCCGGGCCTCTATCAATTGTTCGATCCGAACTACGGCAACGCCAATCTGACGACGGCGGAAAGCAAAGGCGTGGATGCCGGAATCGATTTGGCCTGGGACCGCGCCCACCTGCAGATCACCGCCTTCCAAACCAAAGTGGAGAATGAAATCGGCTTTGGATTGGGCGGCGGCCCGCTCGGCCTTTTCGGCTACCTCAATCTCGGAGAGACGGAGACCAAAGGCGTCGAGTTCGGCGCGGATTACCGGGTCGCGGATTGGCTTACGCTCGCGCAATCCTTCACGGTGCTGGACGCACAGGATGCGCTGGCGCACACTTGGCTCGGCAAGCCGCGCTATTCCGGCGTGACCACGGCGACGCTGGCGCCTACCGATAAGTGGTCGTTCACGGCGCGAGTCCGCTATCGCAGCAAGAACAATTCCAGCTTCGGCGGAACCACGGACAGCTACGCCACCGGCGATCTGCTGGCCTCGTATCGCCTCAACGATCACATCGAACTCTATGGCCGCGTGGTGAACGTGACGGATGAGTTCTACGAGATGTCCTACGGGATCAACACGGCCGGGCGCTCCGGCTATGTCGGCGTGCGCGCTCGATACTAGATCGGTTTGGCTGCTGGAGCGGTTCTTCTCCAGCAGCCGCTGACCTGCGGGTCTCAGGAAAAGTCCCCTCGCAGATTTAGATACGTCGCATCGAAGTGCGCCACCTGCTGCAAGAGCTTCCAGTCTTTCACACCGTCAGCCTTGCCGCGCTGAACCAGGGCGCCGCTCTTCCGCAGCTGGTTTACCGTGCGGCTGACGTGCTGCGGGGTCAGGGCCATGGCGTCCGCCACGTCGAGCTGCATGATCGGCATACTGAAAGAGTCCACGTCCGCGATGCCGCGGGCCCGCATGCGCACGAACATTTCACAATAGAGATGCGCCACGCGTTCCAGCGCCGATTTTCGTCCGAACGACCCCAGCCATGCTCGTGCAATAGCAGCCTCGATCAATGTGTAGCGCCAGAAGACCCCGCCAAGGGTCGGTTCGCGGCGCAGCACCTCCCGGATCGACTGATGCGATATGAATGAGACGTGGCAGGGAGTAAGAGCAACCAGCGCGTAATCGACAGCGTCCAGATGCATGCTGTGCAGGTCGGGAATGTCGCCGGCTACATGAAGAGACAGGATTTGGCGCCCCTGTGCGTTGAATTGCTGGCGCGCCAAGATACCTTCGACCAGAAGGCAGCTGCGCGTTGGCGCGGAGCCCAGATGTACGATCTCTTCTCCCGCGTCGATCTCAACCGAACGCAGCGGCAGGGTTTCAACGGCGGCGGCTTCGGCCTTCGTCACGCGCGCGGTTGAGCGCAGGCCTGTCAGGAATTGCTCGTGATCAGGTGACATTGGCGATCCGTTTGTCTCGATTTCTGGTCGCAAATCATCCGCCGGCGGTTGCGGCAGATTAAGTGGCATGGCGCTCCGGTGGGTTACACAGGGAGCGGGTTGAGGGGTGGAGCTTCTGTCATTTGAAACGCAAACCTCTTTCCTGGAGCGTAGGTTCCCTCGCAAAGCTGCCGCGCAGGGACTCTGCCGCCGCGTACGGCGCCGCAGCTGTGCTGCTGTCGACAGCTGTGATCGTGAAACTTGCGGTGGATCAACTCGCCGGGGCGCCCGTTGCGGCGGCCTTTGCGATTTGGCCTGTCGCGATCGCGGGCGCCGCCTGGGTCGGCGGCATGCGCGTCGGCGCCGTCACTGCCGGCTTAAACGTCGCGATTGTTTGGTATTTCTGGATTCCGCCGTACGATTCTTTCGAAATTCCTGGTCCGGCCCTGGTCGAACTCGCGGTGTTCGGCATTGTTGCTCTATTGGTCGCACTCGTGGCCGGGGCATTGCGTCTGCACATCGACCAGCAGGAGTCCTTGCTGCGGGAGCGCTCTTTGAGTGCTCGTGAATCCGTGCATCGCATCCGCAACGTACTCGCGATTGTTCAAGGCATCGCCACGAAGGTGGCGCGCAACTCGCACTCCTTCGATGACTTTAAAAGCGTTTTCCGCCAGCGCCTCGTTGCGATCTCGACGGCGCAGGAAGTGCTCCTGCGCAACCAGTGGGAGGATGTCGCGCTCGGCGATCTGGTCACTATGGCGCTGGGGCCCTTTCTTCCGAATCCGTCTCTTAAGGTAGTGCCGGGGCCGCCTACGGTCCTGCAGGCGAGATTGGTGCAGGGGCTGTGCCTTGCGCTGCACGAATTGGCGGTGAATTCGGTCAAGTATGGCGCTCTTCGCGGGGCTGGAGGCGAGGCGCGCATTAACTGGAAGATCAGGGACGGACGCTGCACATTGCATTGGCGCGAAGATAGCGTCGCCGCGGTCGCAGCGCCGCCGGGATATGGATCTTCACTCGTCGCGGGCGCGCTCCCCGACGAGCCGGACATCGGCGTTCGATATTCGATGGGCGCAGACGGCGTCCATGCGGTATTCAGCTGGCGAGCTCCGGTCGTGGCTCCGCCGCTGGAACAGCGGGCGCTTTGACCTGCTATCGGGACGTGGACGGAGCAACGCACTTCGCGCGCTGCCGCGGCCGGCCGCCTGGAACTCCGGCTGTGCTTCGCGGGTTTGTAATCCATGCGCAAAGGAGGGCGCGGACGTGCACTATATCGTGAATTCATCGCTCGGCGGGATGAAACACTGTCAATTGGCGCTTTCCGCCAACATGGCGTGGACCTTGTTCACAAAGCGGCGGGAATGGGGCATGGCCGTTGAAGTCCGGGACGCCGGGACGGGACGCCTGGTCACGCCTTCGTCTCTCAGCTCCGCTCTCGTGCGCAAGCGGGACGCCTGATATGACGGAGCTGGACATCGATCCTCAAAACCCTCTGATGGTCGGCTTCAAGATCGAAGGATCCGCAGCGGATACTCTCGACAGCAGCGCCGGATTCATGGAGCGCTATGTCGTGGGTCTGCACTGGCTGTGGACGGCGAACAGAGCGAGCGTCGACTGGACTTCTATCGACGATTCCAGTGCGTTCCTGGTCCTGCCGTTTCCCCTAATCGGCGCTGAAGCGCCGGGCGCGTGCATCGTCGCGCACCTCAGCCTTCTGGAGGCGGGGGCGCAAGCCTCAAAGTGGCGGTTGCATTTTCGGTCTAATCCCGCGTTTGGCGACCTTGCGCTGGAGGATCGGATCACGCTTGCGGATCTTCAGCGCGACGCGCTCGCCTTGCTGTCCCGGTTTGAAGGGGTTGGCGACATCGATTACGTATGCCTGCAGATCGCTGACTAGGCTCCCGCAGGCGGCGCGGCGGCGTTAAGCCAAAAACTTCGATCCCGGGGTGTTCCGCACCGCCTCGTTTTGCTATGCGACCCGGGCATGAATTCACTGGATCGCGCATTTTCCGTCGCCCCCATGATGGATTGCGAGGAGAGTTGAATCTTTTCAGCTGTTTACGCGCGTCTTGGCACACTCCGGGCACACGCAGATTGATAGGCGCACGTAGTTTGATGCAGGTTTTTGTTGCCGATCGCGCGCCGCGATCGGCGGCCTGATGCGCTCAAACGCGATGTACGTGGTTGATGAGCGCAGCGCAGCACTGGATCACGTCAGCCGCTGAACCCGGCATGAGCACCATGTCGGACCCGTGGGCGATTTCGTTGCGCGTCGTGACGAGCAGCTGCCGCAGAGCCGTCAGTCTTTGCCTGTCACAGGGCGGTTCGCCATGGCCGATTTGCAAGCCGTCGAAGTCGCCATCCGCGATGCATTTCTCCATGCACGCGTTGAGGCTTCCAAATTCCTTGTCCGAATAGCGGGCCTTCAGGCGGTCATAGAGCGCAAGTTCGAGGGCGCTGCACGCCTGTCCTTGGGCCAGCGTTGTCAGCTCGTAGGCGAACCAGGCGTATAGGTAGGCACAGCGCGCACGCTCGAACGCCGTCCGCACGTTTTGCGGTACGGAAGCGTTTAGGCGGATGGCATCAATGCCACCATGGTGATCCGCCAGCGTCATTGGCAGAAGGTCGGGCAATTTGACGAACGAGCGGAAACGGGCATCCGGCTCAAGAACGGTCTCAAGCTGCTTTGGCATGACGCCCAGTCTGACCTGATTGCCAGCTAGACCGAAGAGGCCAAATTTGAACGCGACGGGGCGTTGCGCATCGCGCGAATCGACTTGACGCTGCGCTGGTCAATTCCCAGACTTGCCCCGTGCATGTGAGCAAAAGCAGCGCCCGGCACGTCGAACCTGCTGCGAACAAGAACCCAGCGCCGGCATGATGCCAGTAAGGCTGACGAAATCCACGGGAACGTTAGGGAGGCCGTGCTATGCACGACACCAAGACGTCTGCGCGGATGCCAGCATCGGGTTCGAGCGCTGAGCAAACGCAACCCCATGAACTTCTCTATCGCTTCGATGAGGAGCGAGAAGTCGAATTCAAGGACGAGATTTATCTTGTCCGCGACAACGGTGCGATTATGCGGCGCGCGCGCCTTGGTGCGCGGCGGCGCAAGCTGGACGACATCTGGACGTTAGGCACGCTCGATAAGCACAGCGTATAATTCGCAATCAACGGCCATGTCGTCCAT
>CAYNCS010000057.1:0-3070 GCA_964395875.1 uncultured Caulobacteraceae bacterium
GAATGGGATAAGTTCATCGAAAGGGTGATGCCAAACGCCGAGAAACGAAGGTTTCTGCAGCGATCGCTGGGCGCCTGCCTCACCGACTCAGCAGCCGACCAGGCACTCATGGTCCATCACGGTTCTGGAGCCAACGGAAAGAGCACCTGTCTCGACGCGGTCTGCCACGCTCTCGGTACGTATGCCATGAGCGTTGACGTCGCCTCCCTGCTTTACGGCGGCGACAAGCAAGGCAGCGCCCCTAGCCCAGATATTGCCCGTCTCGCTGAGCGTCCGCGCCTGGTGCGCGCATCGGAGCCGGAACTAGGAGCGCGACTGTCCGAGTCGCACGTCAAGAGCATCACCGGCGGCGAACCAATCACCGCCCGCATGTTGCACCGGGCGCCGTTCGAGTTCCGGCCCAATTTCAAAATCCATCTAAGCTGCAACAGCCGGCCCAGCATCCGGGGCGGCGACGACGGCATCTGGCGCCGGATCAACCTTTTGCATTGGGACGTTCAGATCCCAGCGAATGAACGCGACGCCAGCCTCCCCGAAAAATTGAAGGCCGAAGCATCAGGCATCCTGAACTGGCTTATCCGCGGCTGGGAAGAGTGGTTCATTGAAGGCCTCAACGCGCCTGATGAAGTGCTGGCTGCAACGGCCGAATACCGTGAGGAATCGGACCTGCTCGGCCGGTTCATTCAAGAATGGTGCGACAAGGGCGACGCTCTGGAAGCAAACACCTCAGAACTCTACAAAGCCTATTGCTTGTGGTGTAGCGACTCTGGCGAGCGGGCCATAAATCAAAGGTTCTTCGGACTGCGCCTTACGGACCGGGGTTTCAGCAAAACGAAGCGCGGCGGCGTCATTTTCCGGAGAGGCCTACAGCTTTCCGCCGCCGGCCGCGCCGAATTCGAGCGCCTGGATCTGGAACAGCTCGACACGGGCCCCCGTCGTAAAAGTGGTGCTTCAATTGACAGTGAGGCGCCATGAGTCCCCGCCTCGCGCCAGATCCTTTGACCTTGTTACCTCCACCCCGAGCTTCTGCTCGGGTCAGCGCGGTAGCGACTCTTCTGGATTGCGACGGGGCGCTGGAGAGCTTCACAATTGGCAAGCGCGGCGTAAGGATCTATCTCGACAGCGTCGCCGCCTATCAGGAGCGCCAGGCGCGCGCACAGACGTCGCCAGCGAAGCAGCCCGGCAAAATCGTGACCGCCGCCCGCCGCAAGGCGTCCACGGCTGCACACGCCAGCGCTATGGCCGAGTTGCGCGCTCTCGGTATCCTCTTGTAGCGTGCAGCGCCGTAGAAAGCGGTTGGGGACCCCATGACGGTCTGGTTCAACAAAGCCCGCGATCGCTGGATGTTCGGCTTTAAGCTGAATGGGCAGCGCTATTCGGGATATGCGCTGGACCTGGAGGGGAACCCGGTCACCTCTGAACGCGCGGCGAAGGAAGCGCGCGAGGTGGCAAGGCGCAAAGCCCGCATTGCCCCAAAACTGCCGCGCGGCGAAGACATGACGATTGCTCAGGTCGTAACCAGCCTGACGCCGTTTTGGAAGCGTCAGAGTCGCTGGGAGAACATACAGCGTTATTATTTGCCCGAGATCCTGAAATGGTTCGGACCGGCCCGGCCGATCGTCGAGATTGATCAGGAGCTGGTCGACCAGTACCGGGCTTATTGCATCGCCGTCGAGGTGAAGGTGTGGGCCGGAGGGCCAAACCGCGACGCGCGGGCGCCTGAGAACTCTAAATTCTGGCGTGGTACCGGAAAGCCTCGCGGACCGCACACCGCCAATCTTTATTTCGAGATCCTGCGCCAGATAATCGCCAAGGCAGCGACGCTGCGCGACCCGCTGACGCGTGAACTGATCTTGCCCGAGCCGCCCAAGGTGCCCGAGCAACCGACCCTCAAGCGGAAGGCCCGGCCGATCCCAGACAATGTGCTGAGCGAAATTCTGGAGGATCTACCGCAGCATGCGCGCGAGGCCGTGGTGCTCACGCTGTTATTCGGCTTCCGCCGCGGCGAAGCCTTCACGCTGCAGATCCACAACATCGATCGCCAGGCGCGCGGCGTCCGCTTGTTCGCCGAGGATGTGAAGGATGGGGAGGATACGTTTCTGCCCGCCGGCGCGGACGGCATGGCGTTCCTGGAGGACTTGATAGCGCAGGCTGAAGATCGCGGCGTCCGCCACCTTGTAACCTGGCGCCCCTATCGGAAGGACCCGACCGAGCAGGCTAAGCTAAAATGGGCGCCGATAGAAAAGCCGAAATCGGCCTGGACGCGTGTGATGGATTCTGTGGAAGAACGCCACGGCCGGCGCTGGCGCTGGCATGACATCCGGGCCGCCTTCATCACAGATGTTGCAATCGGCTCAGGCTCCGCGCTGGCGCGGGCGCTGGCGCGGCATTCGGATCAGGACACGACGGATGCCTATGTGGAGGTAGCCGACACTCCCCGCCGGCAGGCCGCTCAGCGCACCGAGGAGCGGCCGGCGCTGCAAGCGTATTTCACTGGAACGGCGAAACGAAAATCGACACGTTGAATATTGCCTTCGCGCCCAGAAAGACGATGGTCGCGGCCACCGCAACAGTCGCAAAGCAAATCCAGAATATCTTCTGCTTGCTTTCCGATTCCTCAAACAGGTTCGGCAGCTTTAGGGCGATTGCGATATCGCTAAAGAACTTTAAGACGCTGTTTCCTCGCACCGACATGCGGCGCTTGTCATACGTCCGCGCATCAATCTTGCTGTTGTCGTAAGATCGAGCATCAATGTTTTGAGTGATGTGAGCTCGAAGCTCTTTGTCGCCTGACTCCAGTCCCAGCCCCATCCGGTCCGCTTCATTGATGATCTCATCAATGGATCGCCCGCTTTCCCGCGATATGGTTTCGACAAGCTCCACCACGTCTGGGTCTACATAGGCCCAGTGATCATGTCTTCCTTGGCGACGCTCTCGCTCCACAACATCACTTACAGCTGCGATGCCGTTTTTTAACACGAGCGGCAATGGGCCCCAAACCCAAGATTCTGTTTGTGACTCTGTTTGTGACTCTTGGGCTTTTTGGTGCCGATTTGTGCCTGTTTTGATC
>CAYNCS010000057.1:3080-19387 GCA_964395875.1 uncultured Caulobacteraceae bacterium
GTCTGCACCTAATCAATTCAATGCAGTAGCCAAAGACCCGAATTTTCGGGACGTAGGGGTCGGGTGTTCGAATCACCCTGCTCCGACCATTTGATTTCGCCGTGAGGACCCGACCTCCGGCATCCGCTTCAAACCTTAAGTCCATGCGCGTGCGCGAAGCGTTTGGCGTGGTCTCGCGGAAGCTGGCATGCTGCTCTCAACGAAGGAGCGCGCCAATGAATGATCTCGTCGTCGTCACCTATGACTGGGTTCCCGAAAAGCCGCGCGGCTTCGTGCGGGACCTCCGCATCCGTTGGGCGCTGGAGGAAGCGGGCCTTCCCTATCGCGTCGAAAGCACGCCGTTCAAAGATCGCGGCGCAGAGCATTTCGCGCATCAGCCCTTCGGGCAGGCGCCGTGGCTGATGGACGGCGATCTGTCGATCTTCGAAAGCGGCGCCATCCTGCTGCACCTCGGCGAGAAAAGCGAAAAGCTGATGCCCAAGGATACAAAGGGCCGCAGCGATGTGATCGAATGGGTGTTCGCGGCGCTCAATTCCGTGGAGGCGGCCAGCCAGCACTGGACGCTCATGCACTTCTTCGGCGCGGTGGATGATTCTCCCGGCTGGAAATTCACGGACTCGTTTCTGATGAAGAACCGCCTGCCGCATCTGGAAAAATTCCTGACCGGTCGCGAATGGCTGACGGGGGCATTTTCCATCGCCGATATTCTGATGGCGGATGTGTTGCGACTGGTCGAGCGTTTCGACGGTCTGGCGAACTTTCCCGAATGCCGCGCTTACGTCGCGCGCGCCATCGCACGGCCCGCGTTTCAGAAAGCGCACGCCGACCAGATGGCGCATTTCGCCGCCGCGGATAAGGCGCGCGGCGCCCCTTAAGGCTTGAGATCGCGCCAGCGCGCGAAAGGCGCACGCAATTCTTCCGGAATCAACGCCTCGAACGCGCCGTCGAGCGGATATTGCGGCATGGCTTCGGCGACGGCGTCCAAAAGCGCCATGCCCTGCTTCAGATCCTTGGGACGCTTGAGCGAGTTGCGCTTCGGCTGTTCGCTCATCCACAATTTCTGCAGGGCGAACCAGCGCGGATCCGGCGCCACGATCCGCGCCGGCAAGCCGTCCCGGCAAACGACGACGCGATCCACCGGCGTGCCCAACAGCAGCCATTCCTGTTCCGGCAAGGCGAATGGCTTTGGCTGGTCGCTGCGCGGCAGCAGTCCGGCGCGCGACGGCGCGCACAAGACCTCGACTTCATACGCATGGGCGTTTCGCGCCTGAAACGACCGCTCCATGTTCACGGTGAAAGTGGGATCGACCGCTTTCAGCATCGACCAGAGCGGCTGTCCGTCGATCTCCGCTTCGCCCGACCAGGTCAGATCGAAATCCTGCGTTTCATCCGGGGCGCCCAGAATCTGCCCTCCAGCCTCGACGGCGTAAGCTGGCATTGCATTTGTGCCGACCACCAGAACCTGACGGCCGAGCATGTCCCGCCGGTCCGCCTCCCGGAGAATCTCCCCCGCGGCGCTGGACAGCATCGGCACACGCAGCGCCCGGGCTATACGGCCCGCCTCGATGCTCTGTGTACGCCCGATTTCGCGGCGCTGTTTCAGATTTTCCTTCTCCGCGCGGTACGCATCAAACCGCGCCTGCTGCGCGTCCGACCAAGGCCCGAGACTCTTGCCATTGCCGCTGCGGTCGCGGATTTCGTAGAGATAGGCTTTTCCAGCGACCTCCTTGCGCCTCAGATCGTAAGGCAGCGCCGCAAGGTCGCGTTCCGCATCGCGCCAGGCATGATAGCGCATCTCCAGATTCACGAGCGCGCGGGCCTGTTCGTCGGAAAAGGGATTGATCGCCTTCATGGTGATTTATCCCACATTTTTATAGACTTATCAATTGCGGGATAATTCTTTTGTTTACCATATTTTAGATACCTCGTGAAAAGCACTCATGCTGGATCAATCCGGCTTTTGCGAGCGCCGGCGGCGTTCGGGCGTGCCGTCGGGGTGGTTGCCCGGCACAGGCGCGCCCGGGTCTTCCTTTCTTTGCGCTGAACCGGCGGGATAGTTTTCGTGGCTGCGCAGACCGTACGCTTCACGCTGCTTGCGATACGCCTCGTCCTGATAGTTTGAATCTTCACCCGGTGCGGCGTCGCGGCTGGTTTCGTTGCCGGGCGAATTGGCGAGCTTCGAACGCCGTGGCGGCGTGGGCGGCTTTTCCGTGTGAGGCATCGCGCGTTTCCTTTGCAATTCGTGGCGCCTGGCGGCGGCTTCACCAAGGAAACCAAACCAAAACCTGAGCGTTCCAAGGGAACTGCCGCAAGAACCTGCGGCGCCGACCTAAACAGGGACTCCCGCCATGGCAGAACGCCCAAGCTGGTCCGGGCATTTGAGACTTTCGCTGGTCACGTGCCCTGTGGTTCTTTTCAATGCGCTGTCGTCTCGCGGCGACGTGCATTTTCATCTGATCAATCCTGACACCGGGAACCGCATCCGCTCGGTGGTGGTGGATTCCGTCACCGAAGAGCCGCTGGAGCGCCGCGATCTGGTCAAGGGCTACGAGATTTCGAAGGGCGAATATGTCGTCCTGACGCCGGACGAGCTCGAAAGCGTGCGCCTGGAAAGCACGAACGTCATCGACATCGAGAAATTCGTCGACGCGGAACGGATCGACCGCCTTTATTGGGACCACCCCTATTACCTGGCGCCGGACGGAGACATGGCAGAAGAGTCCTTCGCTGTGATCGCCTCCGCCATGGCGAAGGCGAACAAGGTGGCGCTGGGCCGCGTAGTGATGGCCCAGCGCGAGCGCCTGATGGCGCTGGAGCCGCGCGACGGCGGCATCATCGCCACCACTCTGCGCGACCGCGACGAATTACGCGCACCGGCTCGCTTTTTTGAGGGCCTGGACGGCGCGGCCGTCAACAAGGAGATGGTGTCGATCGCGGAGAAGATCATCCAGCAGAAAGCCGGCAAGTTCGATCCATCGACCTTCCAGGATCGCTATGAGGACGCTTTGCGCGAAATCATTTTGCAGAAGGAGAAGGGGCGCAAGATCGTGCGGCCCCAGGAACCGGCGGCGCCGAACAATGTGATCGACCTTATGGAAGCGTTGAAGGCCTCCCTCAACCACAAGTCCGCCGAAAAGGCGCCGGCGCGCAAGTCCGCCGCAAGTCACGCGCGCCGTCCTGCCCGCACGTCGGAAGGCAAGAAGCCCGGCGGACCGAAGCGCACCGCGGCGCGCACGCCCGCAAAGCGCAAGACCAAGCGCGCCTGAGACATGGCGCGCGCGGCGAGTTCCAGCACCAAACTCAAGACCTATCGCGCCAAGCGCGATTTTGGGCGCACAGCCGAGCCGTCCGGCGACAGGAACGTCGCCGATAGCGCGCAGCTGCGGTTCGTAATCCAGAAACATGCGGCGACGCGTCTGCATTACGACCTGCGCCTGGAAGTCGGCGGCGTATTCAAATCCTGGGCGGTGACGCGCGGCCCCTCGCTGAACCCAGCCGACAAGCGTCTGGCCGTCGAAGTCGAGGACCATCCGCTGGAGTACGGCGACTTCGAAGGCACAATTCCCAAAGGCGAATATGGCGGCGGCACGGTGCTGCTGTGGGATCGCGGCTATTGGGCGCCGGAAAGCGGCGGCGATCCCGAAAAGTCCCTGAAGAAAGGCGAGCTCAAATTCGTTCTGGCGGGCGAAAAACTCGGCGGCTCCTGGGTGCTCGTGCGGATGAAGCGCAGACCTGGCGAGAAAGGCGACAACTGGCTGCTGATCAAACACGACGACGCCTACGCCAAAAAGGCCGATGTGACGAAACAGGAGAAGTCGGTCGCATCGGGGCGCACGATGTCCGCGATCGCCAAGGGCGAAGGCGCTGCGCCGGAGCCTTTCATGCTGAAAAAAGGCATGGCGGAAGACGCCGTGTGGCATTCGAAGCCCGCACGCGGCGCCACAAGTGCGGAAAGGAAGCCGCGCACCCAGGCCAAGGCCGCGCCCCGCAAACGCGCAATCCGGGCCACGAGCACAATGCCGGGCTTTATCCCACCGGAATTGTGCAAGCTGGTGGAGCGCGCGCCGGACGGCGCCGAGTGGGGACACGAAGTCAAGCTCGACGGCTACCGAATGCAGATGCGCGTCGAACAAGGCGACGTGCGGCTTTTCACGCGCAAGGGCCTGGACTGGACCGAACGCTTTCCTGAAATCGCAGCCGCGGGCGCCAGCTTGCCCGATTGCATCCTGGACGGAGAAATTTCCGCCGTGGACGAAGACGGCGTCTCCTCTTTCGCCGGACTGCAGGACGCCTTGTCCACGCACAAAACCGGCGCCCTGATTTTCTTTCTCTTCGACGCGCTCTGGATTGAAGGTGAGGATTTGCGCGAGTCGGCCCTGCGCGACCGCAAGACCGCTTTGCAGGCGCTGATCGGCAAGACCAGAGGTCCGCTACGCTTCATCTCCCATGTGCAAAGCGCGGGCGACGCGGTTCTGCAGGCCGCCTGCAACATGCATTGGGAAGGCGTCGTTTCAAAGCGCCTCGACTCTCCGTATCGATCCGGACGGGGCGCCGACTGGCTTAAATCCAAATGCCGCGGCGGTCAGGAAGTGGTGCTGGCCGGCTGGACCGAGATGAACGGCCGTTTCAAGTCCCTGATCGCCGGCATCTATCGCGGGGATGAACTGGTCTATGTGGGCCGCATCGGCGCCGGCTTCGCACGCGAGGTCGTGGCGCGAATCCTGCCGCAACTGAAACAGGCCGCCGCCAAAGCGCCGCCGTTCGGCGACGCGCCTCGGCCGCGGCCGGGCGAAAAGATTCATTGGCTCAAGCCCAGCCTTGCAGCGGAAATTGAATTCGCCGGCTGGACAGGCGACAATCAATTGCGCCAGGCCGCGTTCAAGGGCTTGCGCGAAGACAAGGAGCCGCAAGCCATCGGCATCGAACGCCCCGCGCAACGCCCCCAAAGCAAGCCTGATACGGCGCCGCCGAAAGCCGCCGCCCTTTTGCGCGCCGCGCGGATCAAGTTGACCAATCCCGGCAAAATCCTGTGGCCGGCGTCGGGCGAGGTTCCTGAGGTCAGCAAACAGGATCTGGCCGCTTATTACGCCGCCGCGGCCGAGCGCATGATGCCGCATATCGAAGGCCGGCCGTGTTCGATCCTGCGGACGCCGGACGGCATTGGCGGCATGACCTTTTTCCAGCGCCACGCGGACAAGGGCGCGTCGAACCTGATCACGCAGGTCCAATTCAGCGACGACAAGAAGCCTTACATCCAGATCGACCGGCCCGAGGCCCTGATCGCCATGGCGCAGGCGGGCGCAACCGAGCTGCATCCCTGGAACTGCCAGGCCTTCGATCTTGAGACGCCCGGTCGCTTCGTGTTCGATCTCGATCCGGCGCCGGACGTGCCGTTCGACATGGTGATCGCGGCGGCGAAGGAAATGCGCGAAAGACTGGATGCCCTGGGGCTCGCCGCTTTCTGCAAGACCACCGGCGGCAAGGGTCTGCATGTCGTGTCGCCTTTGGCCAGACCGAAAAGTGGCGCATTGCGTTGGCCGGAAGCCAAGGCGTTCGCCCGTGAAGTCTGCGCGCAGATGGCTGCGGATTCGCCTGGCCGCTATCTGATCAAGATGAGCAAGAAGGATCGCGAAGGCCGCATCTTTCTCGATTACCTCCGCAACGATCAAACCGCGACCGCCGTGGCGCCCTATTCGCCGCGCGCCCGCCCCGGCGCGACAGTCTCCATGCCGTTGAAATGGTCGCAGGTGCGCAAGGGCTTGAGTCCCGCCGCGTTCAATATGGCCAGCGTTCCAGCGCTGTTGCGCAAAAGCGATCCATGGGACGGCTATGCCGCCGCGGCCCGCCCCTTCGCTGCGGCGGCGCGAAAGCTCATACGCCGATAGAGCGCGCGTCAAACGGCGACCTTCCTGCGTCTTGATTTGGGACGCCGCCCCTCCGCCTGGAACATCCGCTTGCGCCTGGCAGTTGTTCAGTCTCGTCCGTCTGAACGGACGCACGAACTCAGCCGGATTGCAGCATTGAGGAAGTCCCATGAAAGTTTCCGCCGTCATGACCAAGACGCCCAAAATCATTCACCCGGACGACACGCTGCAATCGGCGGCGAGCATGATGTGCGAACTCGATATCGGGTTTTTGCCGGTGGGCGAAGGCGATCGCCTGCTCGGAACGATCACCGATCGGGACATCGCCGTCCGCGCCGTGGCGGCGGGGCGCGATCCGCAATCCCGCGTCGGCGAATTTATGACCAGGGAAGTGCTATATTGCTTTGAGGATGAGGACATCGAGGCGGCGATGAAGAACATGGCCGATATCAAGGTGCGGCGTCTTCCCGTAGTGAGCCGCAGCAAACGCCTCGTCGGCGTGCTCTCGCTGGCCGACGCCGCTCTGGAGCACAACAAGCCATCGTCCGTCGGAGGTGCGCTCGCCAGCATCGCGCGGCGCGGGGGCGCCCATTCGCAAACTCCAAACGAACGTAAACGCGCGACTTGATCTGCGCCTTTTCTCTGCGCCGCAACTTTTCACAAAACGACAGCGCCCGCCTGATCGCTCAGGCGGGCGCTGCTTTCCATGCTCGGGGTCGGTCCGTCGACCGGGCCCGTCGCGAGGCTTATCGACGATTGTCCCAGCCGCGGCGAGAGGCTTCGGAGTGGCCTTCCGAATCGCCGAACCAGCCGCCTTGTCCGCGTCCTGAACGACGGCGATCGTCTTCGTCGTCTTCTTCATAACGCTGACGGCCGCCGGAACTCGCCGCACGAGACCGCCCGTATTGTCCCCCTTCATCGTCCTCACGATAGCGGGACGAACGGTTTCCGGAAGCGCTGCGACCTTCCCAGCCGCGGCGAGAGGCCTCGGAGTGACCCTCATAATCCCCGTACCAGCCGCTGCCTTCGTGGTCGGAATTGCGCCACCCAGCGCGCGATGCCTGGGAATGACCCTCTGGATCGCCGAACCATCCGCCGCTGCGGCGTCCGGCGCGTCCCCGGTTGTCGTCGTCGTCTTCATAGCGCCGCCCTTGACCCTGATTGCTCCGCATGCCCTGGCCGCGACGGTAATCGTCGTCATGGCTCATGAAGCGGCCATTTTCGTCACGTTCCGGCATACCGCGCGAGCGATAGGAACGACGGTCGTCATCATCGTCTTCGCGGTACCGGCCGCCCTGGCCACGCTGCTGCGAACGATAGGAACGGCGATCGTCATCGTCGCTGGCGAAACGGCCATAGTCGTCCCGTTCGCGGTCGCGATAGTTTGGCATTGTTCTCTCCTCTGATTCGTTCTTGAACTGCGCTCTGATCGAGCGGGTACGCTGACGCGGCAGATCATCTTGCTCGGCCAATTGCATGAGCTCGCTCTTGCGGGCTTGCAGGCGCCGGGCGAGGTCTTCAGTGTCCACGCCGCCCGCCTTGGCCTGGGCGAATATGCCCTCGGCGCGCTTTTCCTCCTCGGCGACATGGTGCTTTATCTGCTCCGCGAGCACGCTCACTTTCGCGTCGTAAAACGGCGCTTCGGGGCTTTGGGAAAGGATGTCCTGGATGAGGAATTTCGCGCTGTCATGTTCGACCTGCGCTTCATCGAGGTCATCGTCTTCCACGTGCTCTTTGCAGGCGGGGTAGAAAATCTCTTCTTCGATGACGGTGTGGATGATGAGACTTTGACAGACCTTGCGGGCGATCTTTTCTTTTTCGGCCCGCTTGGTTGCGGATTCAAACGCGCTGAACATTTTTTCCACTTCGCGGTGATCGGCCTTCAGCAGCTCAATCGCATTCGCTGCGCTTTGGCTCGTGGATTCGCCTTGCGCCGATGTTTCCTTTGCTTCCTTTTTGGTATCTGAACTTTGTGGTTTGCCTTCGCTTTGCTCTTTATCCGCCATTGACCTCTCCCTGCTGGGGCATGGCGACAACCGGAGGCCAGTCTTCTTTGTTCCGCATTTTTTGCGCCGGCGCTGCATTGCATTCAGGCGCTCAGTTAGCATTGTGGCGCATAGCGAAACGGCGCAGCGGCGCGCGCTACAATTGATCCAGCAGCGCGACCAGATGGCGCGGATTTAGCGGCTTTCCGGCGTAAGGCGTCCTGCGAAACCGGGGCGGCATGTTGTGCTCGTCATATCCCGTCGTAAACAGAAAGGGGATGCCGCGCATGCGCAGAAGGTCCGCGACGGGATAAACCATCTCGCCGCGCAGATTGACGTCGAGACACGCCATATCGAGCGCCTCCAGCCCCAGGTCGAAAGCGCGCCCGACGGTAGCGGCCGGACCGATAATGACGGCGCCCGCGTCGCGCATGGCTTGCGCGAAATCCATGGCTATCAGACTTTCGTCCTCGGCGAGAAGAATGCGGGCTCCCCGCAGGGACCGTCGCATATAGGAGCTCGCAGGCATCGGCGAACCTCCATTCAAAAAAGCGATACGTCGCTTCAGCGGCAACACTCGGCCGATCCAGCGCATTGTCAATCAAATGCTTGCTCAAAGCGGTCGGCATTTTTCTTTTGTGATGCGGTTCAGCTCACTAGCAGCTGCATTATGTTTCAGAATAGCGCGCCGCCTCAGCGCCCTTTGGACGCAGCGCTCCCATCATGCCTCTTTCAGCGTTCTCCGGGCAGCGTTCTCCGGGATCACACGCCGCTGCATGGACTTGTAGATTGATCAGGAGGCGCATGGCGATTGATCGAATTCGGTTACAAATTGATGACGTAAGAGCACGGCCCCAAAGAACTGGCGGTGAACGCAAAGCTGGCGGAAGACGCAGGCTTCGATTTCGTGTCCTTCTCGGACCCCCTTCATCCGTGGCTGGAGGCGCAAGGCCACGCGCCTTTCGCCTGGAGCGTTCTGGGCGCCATGACTTACGGTCCGGATGCGGAGAAACACGCCAGGGGCATCAAGACGTTCGTTGATGCAGGATATAATCGAATTGCACTGACGGGCGTGGGCCCAGATCAGGCGGGCTTCATCAACTTTATCATGCGGCGTTTGCGCCCGGCTTTGGAGAAAATGCTCTAGTTCTGGCCTCCACCAATTCGGAGAGCCCGGCTGCAATGGCGCTCTTGAGCTTTTCGCGATCCCGCATGTTCAGATCAACTGCTGGTCCGGTGTCGGTCTTGTTGACGTCGACGATGTAGAGACGGCCGGACGCACGGTCGCGCAGCACGTCGATGGCGGCCCAGTCCAGCTCCATTTCTCGCGCGAAGGCGCTCAACAGGCACTGCTCTTCCGCGCCGAACACTTCATCCAGCTCCCGAAAGCGGACGCGCGCATTGTGAATGGTGAACCGCATGTGCGCCGCGCGAGTCTTCTCCACGACAAATCGCGGCGTGCGATTGATGATGGTGGTGCGAAGATCGCAGGCCCAGCCGCCGGCGCCGCTTTCGGCAAAATGCTGATAAGTTTTTCCCGCCATAGGCGCACGCGGGCACTGAATCAGCCGCCCGTCATGCGCGCCGTTGTCTTCGCTTTTCTCCACCGCCAGGCCCTGATGGACGCGGGGATCGAGAGAAAGCGGATATCCCGCGACGCGTTCGAACGCCGCCGCCACTTTGCTTTTTGAAATGTCTGTCACCGCGCCGTTCAGCACGGGTCGCGTTGTGGACGCCGGCGCAGCTCCCCAGGTGGAGTCCTCGAAATAAAAGAGCGCGTCCGCGGCTTCGGGCGTTTCCGCGATACGCATGCATGAGAGGGCAACGGCGGACCAGACCACATGCCATGGGCGCGGGCGTTGCGGCGCAAAGTATAGGCTGGGGCCCTGCGCGCGGTTCAACCTGCGCCACCCGGCCTGAGCCAACACGCCTGCGAAATATTCCAGGAACTTGGCGAGCTCCACCGGCGTGAGATCGTTGAATGTGATGCGGCGGCCGGTAGCTTTCGAGGTGATGCTGAAATCCCTATGAAACACCAAATCGGAAAACCAGTTCGCATTCCGCGTCATTTCCGGACTGCGCCGGACGCTGAGCAAGTCCGCTTCCGCCAGTTGGTCGCTTTCAAAAAACACACACAGCCTCCGGCCAAATGACGCGCCTCGATGACAACGCCTGCCTGCGCGCAAGGTTGCAGGCCGGGCGCTCGGGAGGAGGATTGAGCGTGCACTGACTTCGCGATTGACCGCTCCGGCGCGTCTGTTAGCGTCCTCCCTCACAAAAAAAACGAAAATTGCTGGGAGGGTGCGATGAAGGTGTTCAAGGGCCGTGTGGCCGTGGTCACGGGCGGCGCGGCGGGCATTGGTTTGGGACTTTCAAAGCGCTTCCTTGAAGAAGGCATGAAAGTCGTCATCGCAGACATCGACGACGCGGAGATGAAAAAGGCGGTCGATAGCCTCTCGCCGCTCGGCGAAATCATCGCCGTCAAGACCGACGTGACCAAACCCGAGCAGATCCAGGCGCTCGCCGACGCCGCCGTGCAGAAATTCGGCGCCGTGCACATCCTTTGCAATAATGCGGGCGTGGGCGGCTTCCAGCGCTTCAGCACGACCAGCCGCGAAACCTGGAAATGGATCGTCGACGTCGATCTTTGGGGCGTGATCGACGGCTGCCGCATCTTCCTGCCCATTCTGGAAAAGCAGGACGAAGCGCACATCGTGAACACCGCTTCGATGGCGGCGTTGGATTACGGCATCTACAATCACCCTTACAATGTGGCGAAGGCCGGCGTGGCGGCGCTGTCAGAAGGGCTGTGGCGCGAGTTCAAGGCGGAAAAGCCGCATATCGGCATTTCCTATCTGTGCCCCTCCTTCACCAACACCAGCATCGACAAGGACGAACGCAACGCACCGGCTGGCCATACGCTGCGCGCGCAGGCCGACCCCGATCTGGAGCCTTTCCGGAAAATGGTGTTCGAGTTCCTGGGGCGCGGAAAACAGCCCGCCGAAATCGCCGAGTACGTCATAAACGGCATCCGCAACCGTACGGTCGCTATTTTCCCGGCGCCTGAATATCTGGTGATGGTGAAAAAGCGCTTCGAGGCGATCATGAGCGGCGGCGACCTGCCGGACATCGACGACGCGGTTTTCAAACCCTATCTGCCGAAGGCCGTCGGCTAAACAGGCGGCCGGAATTTGGCGCGGGCCTTCGCGGCCTTGGCGTGGATCACGCACTCTTCCGCGTGATCGTTCACCAGCCCCATCGCCTGCATGAACGCGTACACGGTCGTCGGGCCGACGAACGACCAGCCGCGCTTCTTCAGATCCTTCGACATGGCGACGGATTCCGCCGTCGTGGAGACGCTCTGTCGCGTCCCCGGCGGCGGGGCCTCGAAGCGCCAGACATAGGCTGCGAGCGAACCCTCCGCCCGCACCAGTTCTTTGGCGCGCTTGGCGTTGTTGATCACCGCTTCGATCTTGCCGCGATGGCGCACGATGCCCGCATCGCCCAACAGTCGCTCGACCGATTTTTCGGTCATGCGCGCGACGCGCTCGATCTCGAAACCGTGAAACGCGGCGCGGAAGTTCTCGCGCTTCATGAGAATGGTGCGCCAGCTCAAGCCGGACTGGAACCCCTCCAGGGACAGCTTTTCGAACAGGCGCTGATCGTCGGCGACGGGGAAGCCCCATTCATTGTCGTGATAAGCCAGATAATCCGGCGAAGCCGCGCACCATTTGCAGCGAGGCTTTCCGTCAGGGCCCGGAATTGTCGCGCTCATCCTTGGGGCTCCCTTACGCATCGTTCCTGTCAAAGCGGCTTAGCGCATCCATAAGGGCGTGCTCAATATTGCGGCGCCCAAATTTTTGGGCTCCGCTGGACGCAGAAATTCCACTGGGCGGGGCCCGCAAACCGGCATTGAATGCGGCATGGTTCATTTGCTTCCATCCTCCGCGCCGCCGCCAGGCGCCCTTCCCGTCCCCGCGTTCTAAGGATGGAAGCCGTCATCATGCCCGCCGCCGCGACGGCCCCCGCCGCCGAGCCGCTGAAAGGCGCACGGGCGGTTTATCTCGTCGTCGCTTTGGTGCTGGCGGCGCTCTCGTACCAATTGAGCGCCACTATGATCAGTCCGGTCCTGCCGCAGATCGCGGCGGACCTTGGGACGAACCTCAAGGACGCCGCCTGGATTTCATCGCTGTTCCTGCTTGTGGGCGCGGTGGCCGGGATCATTCTCGGCCGCTGGAGCGACATGGTGGGCCGGCGTAAGGCGCTGCTGGTGGTCATGACGATCTTCGTCGCGGGCACAATGTTGTGCACCGCCGCGCCAAGCCTGCCCGTGATGCTGGCTGGGCGCGCGCTGCAAGGCGCCTCCTCAGCCGTGTTCCAGATCTCTTATGTAACCATGCGCGAGCAATTAAGCCCGAAGGCCTTCGGCCCGGTTCTGGGAATCGTGACCGCGGTCAACGGCGGCGCGGCGGGCGTGGACGGCTATGTTTCGGGATTGCTGGCCGAGCATTTCGGCTTTCGCGCGGTGTTCGTCGCGATCCTGCTCGCGGGCGCGCTTGCGCTGGCGATGCTGGCGCTGTTCGTCCCCAAAGACGGCGCGCGGACTGGCGCCCCCCTGAAAATGGATTGGGGCGGCGCGGCGGCGCTCGCGGTGGGGCTCACTGCGACCAGTTTGATGCTGGAGCAAGCCGCGGGCGGCGGTTGGACCGATCCAATGCTGCTCGGCTATCTGGCGCTCGCGGCGGCGGCCTTCTTCGTCTTCTTCCAGATTGAGCGGCGCTTCAGCGATCCGCTCATCGCACCGCGTCACCTGGTTTCCCGCAAAGCGTGGCCAGTTCTGCTGACGACGACGCTGATGCTGTCCGGCGTGTTCGCGCTGATGAACTTCACGGTGGTGGTGCTGGGGCAGGATGCAAAGGCCGGCTTCGGTATGACCGCTTCGCTCACGGCGCTAATGTTCCTGACGCCCGCCGCCTTGATCGGCATGGCCTGCGCCCCGCTCGCGGGCTGGCTTGCGAACCGGATTGGCTGGCTGACCCTGCTGCGCACCGGCCTCATCGCGACGATCGCGACCCTGGCGTTCCTGGCCCTGCAATTTCAAAACCGCACCGCCGTCATGATCGGCGTGGCGATGCTGGGAATTTTCTATAACGGCCTGGCGCTGACCATGATGAACGGCCTCGGCGTGTTGCATTCTCCGAAGGAGACGCCGACCGCCTTGCCCAGCCTCAATGGCGCGTCGTTCGGCCTGGGCGCCGGGCTCGGGATCAGCCTGGTTGCGCCGCTCGTCGCCAGCGGCGCGGCGGACGGCTATCGGCTGGCCTTGATCCTCGCCTGCGGTTTAACAATAAGCGCCTGCGCCGCCAGTCTCTGGATCGCGCCCGTTGAAAAGGAAGAAGTGTAATGCGTCCCGTTTTTCTGGATTGCGACACCGGCATCGATGATTCACTGGCGATCGGCTATTTGCTGGCCTCGCCCGAGATCGATCTGGTCGGCGTGGGAACCTGCAACGGCAATATCGACGCCGCCCAGGCCGCGCGCAACACGCTGGACCTCATCGCTTTGGCGGGGCGCACAGATGTCCCCGTCGCGATTGGCGCGCCCGATTTCTACAAAACGAAGTTCGAGGGCGGCGTGCCGCACATTCACGGCCATAACGGCATAGGCGACGTCACCATTGCGCGTGCATCGCGCGATCCCGAAAAGGGCGTCGACGCCGCGCAGCTGATGATCGACCTGGCGAACAAATATGGCGGCGACCTTGAGATCGTCAGCGTCGGCCCCGTCACCAATCTGGCGCATGCGCTCGATCGCGACCCCGCTTTGCCCGGCAAAGTGAGGAAGGTCGTGACCATGGGCGGCGCGGCGCTCGCGCCCGGAAACATCAGCGCCGTGGCCGAAGCCAATATCGGCAACGACCCCGAAGCCGCGGCGAAGGTGGTGCGTGCCGATTGGGATTTCACGCTGGTGCCGCTGGACGTGACGATGAACCACCAGCTGTTCGAGGAAGATCGCAACGCCTTGCTCGCCGCGCCGAGCGCCTTCTCCCGGGCGCTGGGCGAAATCCTCGATCTCTACTTCAACTTCTATCGCGGCGTTTATGGCGAGCGCTCCTGCGCGTTGCACGACCCGCTGGCGGCGGCGATCCTCGTAGGCGGGATCAAGCCGAGCAAAGCGCCGATCGTCCCGATCGTGGTGGACGACACGCAAGGCCCAGGCCGCGGCCAGACATTATGCGACATGCGCGGCCAGCGCGCCGGCCTGTTCGATCATGAAGGGCTGAAGACGCGGGTTGTGTTCGAAACCGACAAGCCGCTGCGGCCGCATTTGATTGAGCGCATGCTGACCTTCAACGGGCCCAGATAAGGATTTGCATTAAGGATTCGCCATAAGTGCGCCGTTTTGGACGGCCATGATGATTCGCGGAGGAAATCGCCGATGCCGAATGAAAACACCGCCTTCGCGAAGGACGTCACTTTGTCGGCCCTGCGGCCATTGTCGTACAAGGATCCCGAAACGCCGAAACGCTTTTCGGACTCGATCCGCGAAACCGGCTTCGGCGTGCTGACGGATCATCCGTTCCCGGCCAAAACCTTCGAAGACATCTATGCCGAATGGCTCGATTTCTTTAACGGCGAAGCGAAATTCAAATACGTGCCGAACGACGGGTCTCAGGTCGGCTATTTCTCGCCGGAGGCCGCCGAAACCGCCAAGGGCGAAAGCGTCCGCGACATCAAGGAATATTTCCACCTCTACAAGATCAGCGGCTTCCCCAAGGAGCTTTCGGATCGTACGGCGCGTTATTACGACGACGCCAGCGAATTCGCTGGCGAGCTCCTCTCCTGGCTCGACGCGGAATTGCCGGCGGACGTGAAGGCCAAACTCTCCATGCCGCTGATGGACATGATCACCGGCACCGACAAAACGCTGCTGCGCGTTCTACGCTATCCGCCGCTGCGCGGCGACGAACCGCCCGGCGCCATGCGCGCCGCCGCGCATGAAGACATCAACCTCATCACCATCCTGCCCGCCGCCAACGAAGCCGGCCTGCAGGTGGTGGGTTCCGATGGCGCGTGGATCAATGTGCCCGGCGATTTCGGCGCCCTCATCGTCAATGTCGGCGACATGCTGCAGGAAGCCACGGGCGGCTATTACCGCTCCACCACGCATCGCGTCGTGAACCCGATAGGTGAAGCGGCCAGGCGCTCCCGCATCTCCATGCCTTTGTTCCTGCACCCCCGACCCGAAGTGCGGCTGTCGGAGCGACACACGGCCGATTCCTATCTGCAGGAGCGCCTGCGGGAGCTGCGGGCGCGGACGTAAGCCCAAACCCGCCTGCGTCGGCCGTCGCCTTTCACAAAAGCGTCAAGCAATCAGGCTAGCCGGACGGTATGCCTGATACGTCCTCAATTGCGGGCCAGATCATGGTCGCCCGCCGGTACAGGTCGGTCTTCATCTCCGACGTCCATCTGGGCACGCGCGGCTGTCAGGCCGACCTCCTTCTGGACTTCCTGAAGCATGTCGAATGCGAGCAGCTTTATCTGGTCGGCGACATCATCGACGGGTGGCGCCTGAAAAGCGGCTGGTACTGGCCGCAGGCGCACAATGACGTCCTGCAGAAGATCCTGCGCATGGCGCGCAAGGGCGTGCGCGTCACCTATATCCCCGGCAATCACGACGAATTCAGCCGGGCCTATTGCGGCGTGCATTTCGGCGGCGTGGTCGTGGCGCTGGACGCCATCCACGAGACCGCGGACGGCCGGCGCTTCCTGGTGACGCATGGCGATGCGTTCGACGGCGTCGTGCAATACGCCAAATGGCTCGCGCATCTCGGCGACTGGGCCTATCGCACGCTGATCTCGCTGAACACGACCTTGAACAAGCTGCGCCGCCGGCTGGGCTTCGGCTATTGGAGCCTGTCGGCTTTCCTGAAGTCCAAGGTCAAGAACGCCCTGCAATTCATCGAGAATTTCGAAGGCGCGGTGGCCGACGAGGCGCGCCGCCGGGGCGTGGACGGCGTCATCTCCGGCCACATCCACAAGGCCGAAATCCGCCCGATCGGCGACGTTCTTTACGTCAACGATGGGGACTGGGTGGAAAGCTGCACCGCGCTGGTCGAGCATGAGGACGGCGCGCTGGAGATTCTGGATTGGCCGAAGATAAGAGCCGCCGCCGCCTCTCCCATTACGCGCCCCGCCAAGGCCCCCGGGCGCGTGCCCGAACCGGTTTGATCGCGGCAAATCAATGATAAGGCAAAGAAATTGAGTTCTTTAAGAGCTTCAGAGGCTTTTCCCGCCGCGATCCCCCGCGCACGCGCCTCAAGTGAGTTGCCAAGCCGGGCGGCGCAGGCTAAATGCGGCGCTCCGCAAGCCGAACTGGTTAGGGCCTAGCCCGCACAGGTCAGGCTTTTTTAGGCACTATTGGGGTGTCGCCAAGCGGTAAGGCAGCGGTTTTTGGT
>CAYNCS010000058.1:0-19258 GCA_964395875.1 uncultured Caulobacteraceae bacterium
GTTCTCATTGGCCGTCAGGATCGTGCCGTCGAGCTTGAACTCGATCACCGCCTGCACCCGCCCGATCGCGTTGATTTTCGCGCTTTGCTCATTGCGCGCCATTTCAGCCGCCGTAATGTCGGTGGCGAATTTCACCACTTTGACCGGCTTGCCGTTTGTATCGAGGATCGGATTGTACGACGCTTGGATCCAGACTTCTTTGCCGCCCTTGCCGATGCGCTTGAATTTATCGGCGACGAATTCCCCGCGGTTCAGCTTGTCCCAAAACGCCCGGTAGTCCGGCGAATTTGCGTAGGCCGGATCGGCGAACATGGAATGATGCTTGCCGGCGATCTCGCTTAGCGAGTAGCCCATGGTCGACAGGAAGTTCTCATTGGCCGTCAGGATCGTGCCGTCGAGCTTGAACTCGATCACCGCCTGCGAGCGCCTGATTGCCTCAACAATCCCCGAAAGATTGCCGGTTTCGTTCTTCGCGGCGCTATTACCCTTGTCTCGGAAGGCAATCATATGATCCGGGGCCTCTCTGTAACCACAAGCCTCCGGCGACGCTCACCGCCGCCGAATATCAAATGTTAGAGTGCCTCCGCGCTGCTGAAGGGACCGTTAAATTTACCGGGTACGACTTAAGTTGAAATTCGTTTACTTTGCGTCAAGCAGCATAGCGTTTCCGTAACTGAGTTCTCGTTGTGGTGGTGGTTTCGCCGTTAACTTTGAATTTGCTGACTTTCTGATTGAGTTCGTCCGCTTCCATATTCAGGGAATGGCTTGCGGCGGTGGTCTGTTCGACCATGGCGGCGTTCTGTTGCGTGACCTGGTCCATCTGATTGACGGCGGTGTTCACTTCCCCCAGCGCCGTCGATTGTTCGTGCGCTGACGCGGAGATCTCCGACACCAGCGCACTGATCTGAGACACCTGGGAAACGATCTTGGTCAGCGCCGCGCCGGCCTGATCGACCAGCTTCACGCCAGCCCCCACTTGCTGGGAGCTCGCCGTGATCAGCGTCTTTATTTCTTTGGCGGCTTCCGAAGACCGTTGCGCCAGAGCCCGCACTTCGGACGCCACAACCGCAAAGCCGCGGCCTGCTTCACCGGCCCGCGCCGCCTCCACGCCCGCGTTCAGCGCAAGCAGATTGGTCTGGAATGCGATCTCGTCGATCACCCCGATGATCTGCGACACCTGACGCGAGGAATTTTCAATCTCGCTCATCGCAGCAACCGCCTGCAATACAACCTCGCCGCTGACGCCCGCGTCGCTCTTGGCGCCTTCAACGACGGCGTTGGCCTGCGCCGCTCCTTGCGCCGTCTTCTTCACCGTCGCAGTGATTTCGTCCAGAGCCGCCGCCGTCTCTTCCAGCGTGGCCGCCTGTTGTTCCGTCCGCCGGGAGAGATCGTCAGACGCCTGCGCCACTTCCGTCGCGCTCGCTGTGATTGCGGCCGCATTATGGGCGATGACTTTCATCGCGTCTTCCAGTTTGTCCATCGCCGCATTGAAGTCCTGGCGGAGGCGTTCGTACTCGGGCGCGAATTGTTCATCGAGACGTATACGGAGGTCGCCGGCGGACAAATCGTTCAGCGCGCCTGCGAGCGATTCCACAACCAGCGCCAGAGACGCGGCCTTTTCAGCGCGTTCTTCCTCATGAGCGACCGCGTCCAGTTCGGCCTTCGTGATGTCGGACGCATATTTCACGACTTTGAACGGCTTTCCGTTCAGATCCAGAAGCGAATTGTAGGACGCTTGCAGCCATACTTCCTTTCCGTTCCTGCCCTTCCGGCGGAATTTTCCGGCGACGAACTCGCCGCGGCGCAGCTTCTCCCAGAAAACGCGGTAGTCTGTAGACTGACCGTAGTCCTCGCCGACAAACATGGAGTGATGCTTGCCGATCAAATCCGCGCGGGCATAGCCCATAGTGGCCAGAAAATTGTCGTTCACCTCGAGAATGGCGCCATCGAGGTTGAATTCGATCACCGCCTGCGACCGGCCGATCGCGTTCAACTTCGCAGACATTTCACAATTGGCTTGTTCCGACGCCGTGATGTCGGTCGCCACCTTGATGACGCCGTAGACTTTGCCCTGGCGGTCCATCAAGGGATTATAGGACGCCTCGAGCCAGATTTCCTTTCCGCCCTTGGCGAGGCGCTTGACCTTCTGGGAAATAAACTCCCCGCGATTGAGCTTGCCCCAGAACGTCGGATAGTCCTCGCTTTGCGCATAAATGGGTTCGCAGAACATTGAATGGTGCTTTCCCAGCACTTCGCTTTCGGAATAGCCCATGGTTTTCAGGAAGTTCGCGTTCACCTTCGTAACGCGTCCGTCCACGGAAAATTCAATACAGGCTTGGGAAGCTTCCAGCGCCGCCAGGCGGCCTTCATTCAGGCGGGCTTCGGTCACGTCCGCCCATTCTAGCGTGTTGCCGACATATTCGCCGGAAGTTGAAATTACCGCGCCGACGCTAAGCGAAAATCTTTTTTCGCCAACCTTGATGTCCGTACGAAATGGAAGGCGCGCAGGATTGGAGAGAAGGTCCCTCTGGTGCCGCGGATTTTTATGGAACGTGTCGATGCAGGTGCCGACGATCGCGCTGGCGCTGAAGGTCGGCCAGATTTGACGGAAAGACGCTTCATTCGCATTCAATAAAGCTTTGGTCGCTTCGTTGACGCTGATCACTTTGAAGTCACGGTCCACCATCATCATCGCGACGGCGGATGATGATACGGCTACCTCGTTGAACATTTTCCTTTGTGCGTCGGATGACTCTGCGTCAGCCTGCTTGGATCCGCGAAATATACCCATGCTTTGGGCTCCTAAATGCGATCGGCGGTAGCCATCATTTGGAACCTAAGTGATTAACATTTATTTTCTATCTTTGGTTGTTTGTGTGCTCGAATGCTGTGCCAAGTTGTCGCGGCCGTTGTTGCTGGAGCCACCGCGGACGCAGCCGCGCCTAAAACTCTTCCCACGAATCTGTTTGCTGAACGGACTTCAGTGCAATCACGGGAGTGCGGGTTTTGACAGGAGCCGGGCGCGGCGCAGTCCGTAATTCTGAGGACCCATCTTCGACGCGGAACTTCCGGACTTTCTGGCTCAGCTCCTCAGCCTCCGAATTAAGCGAATGGCTTGCGGCGGTGGTTTGTTCGACCATGGCGGCGTTCTGTTGCGTGACCTGGTCCATCTGATTGACGGCCGTGTTCACTTCCCCCAGCGCCGTCGATTGTTCGTGCGCTGACGCGGAGATCTCCGACACCAGCGCACTGATCTGAGACACCTGGGAAACGATCTTGGTCAGCGCCGCGCCGGCCTGATCGACCAGCTTCACGCCAGCCCCCACTTGCTGGGAGCTCGCCGTGATCAGCGTCTTTATTTCTTTGGCGGCTTCCGAAGACCGTTGCGCCAGAGCCCGCACTTCGGACGCCACAACCGCAAAGCCGCGGCCTGCTTCACCGGCCCGCGCCGCCTCCACGCCCGCGTTCAGCGCAAGCAGATTGGTCTGGAATGCGATCTCGTCGATCACCCCGATGATCTGCGACACCTGACGCGAGGAATTTTCAATCTCGCTCATCGCAGCAACCGCCTGCAATACAACCTCGCCGCTTGCCGCCGCGTCCGACTTCGCGCTGTTGACGACAGTATTGGCCTCGGCGGCGCCTTGTGCGGTCTTTCGTACAGTTGCGGTAATCTGGTCGAGAGCTGCGGCCGTTTGCTCCAAAGTCGCCGCCTGGGTTTCCGTGCGGCGTGAAAGATCGTCAGAAGCTTGTGCGACTTCATCCGCACAGGAGCGAACTCCGCTGGCGCTTTCGATGATGGAGAGCGCCATTTGCTGCAGCGCCGCGAGCGACGTGTTGAAGTCAGACCGGAGTTGCAAATAGGCGTCGGGGACGTCGCGCTGGATGCGATATGTAAAGTCGCCTGCAGCCAGGGCGCCCATACCTTCGCCAAAAGAATCCACGACCAGTCGCTCGGCGGCTGCGATCGCAGCTTCTTCGGCGCGCTTTCGAGTTTCCTCCGCGGCCAGCCTGTCCGCTTCGCGTTGACGCGATGCTTCTTCAGCGGCGCGGGTCGCTTCCGCGAGCCGGTCCAGCGCTGAATGGAAGTTCTGCTTGAGGTTGTCGTAAGATGGCGGAAGACTTCTGGTGATCCGGTATCCGTAATCGCCGGCGACCAAGGCGTTTATGGCGTCGCTGAACGCCTCGACGAGGCTCTGCGCCTGATCGAGGGCGTCGCGCGCGCTTTTTCGGCGATCGACCTCATTGCGGCGTCGTTCTTCTCCGGCGATGCGTTCGTTGGCTTCTTTTTCGCTGAGGCTCTGCTTGAACAATTGCAGCGTCTGGCCGATCTTGCCCGTCTCGTTCTTGTCCTCAAGGCAAGGAACTTCAACGGTTTTGTCTCCGCTGCGGAGCGCGTCCATCGTCTTCAGCAAAGCCTTGAGCCGATCGGCCAAGCCACGCGAGACGCCGTAGGCCAACCCGCCCGCAGCGCCAAGCGCGATCAGAATGACGGCCAATTTGACGATAAGCTCCATCGTCATTCGATCCTGGCGCGCCTTCAACAGACGCGCGAGTTCATCGCGGCTCGCCGCCCACGCCTGGTCGACGCTCTCCGACAGGGACTTGATTGCGGCGTCTGCTTGATTTGCGTCGAATTCTTCGAGGCTCTTCAGCGAGGCGTCCACATTGGCCGTTTTGGCGTCGAGACTGACGATCGTTCCGCTCAGGGCTTTTTCGGCGCCGCCATCCTTGTTGTTCTTGATGGCGGATTTCAGCGAGGTTTGCGTTTCTGCAAGCGCCAGATTCATGCGCTCCAGCGCCAACTCCCGGGCGACGAGCGCGCGCGCACCGGCGCCGCCTTCATTGATCAGCGTACGCAGTTCGAAAATACGATGCTTGGCGGCGGGCAAGCGGACCGTCACCGCATCCATGGCGTAAAAAGTGTCCAGATCCGGATCGAGCGTGAGATTTGAACCATCCGCGATCGCGGTGATGAGCGCCCGCCCCGTTGTAAGTCGATCCGCCATTCCCGACGCATTCAGAAAATGATCGAGGGCCTCGCCGGCTGCAAAATCAGTGCGGACCGCGGCGTCGGTTTTGGGCGTTGCGCCGCTTTGAATGGAGCTCCAGACATTCCCGAGCTGTTCCGCGCCCTCCCGCTCCTTCGCGGTAAAGCTGATGTTCGAGACTGAGGTGTGAACGAACAGGCCGGTCGCGAACATCGTCGAGGCCACAAACACGCTTGAGATCAGGGTCAATCGACCGCCAACGGTCATTTCGCTGTTTATGGCTCTAGCGATGTGCATGGGACACCGGTGCTCTCAGCTGCAATCCCCGGTTACATGCGAGACGTAAAGATTTTGGAAATTTTGAATAGCTTTTGTTAATCTAAAAAGACGGTGGCGCCCTATTTTGGGTCGCTGTCAGTCCTGCCGAAAAGCACCCCACAGCGATTGGGTGAGCGGTTCGAACAAATATTGCAGCATGCTGCGCTTGCGCAGCGGAATCACGGTCTGCGCCGGCAGTCCCGGCGACAAGTTCAATGACTTCAACCCTTTAGACTTCGCAATACGGTTCAGTTCTTCGCGCGAAACCGTGATTTCCGCCAGGAAGTAACCTTGGCCCGTTCGCTGATCTTCAAACCTGTCCGCCGAAATTGCGTTCACTGAGCCGTAGATGACAGGCAGAGAGCGTCCATGCAGCGCCGTAAACCGAACTTCCGTGCGCTGACCTTTATGAACGTCATCAGCATCTTCCGGCTTCACCCTGGCCTCAACTACCAATGGTTGCGCTTTTGGAACAATGTCCATGATGGGCTCGCCGGGCCGGACCACGCCGCCGACTGTAAAGATCTTCAAACCCACGACCGCGCCGTCGGCGGGCGCCCTGACGCGCGCCGCCGAGAGCTGCGTGCGGACCGCCGCCACCTTGGGGGCCACTTCCGCCAGATTGGATTCCGTCTGACGCAGGGTTTCGGCGATTTCCTTGTCGCGCCCCTGACGCAGGGCGATGACCTGCATCTGGGTCTCGCCGATCGATTCCTTCGCCTCCTGGATTGAGCCCTCGACCAGCGCCAGATTGCCTTCGAGGTCCGCACGCGCGCGTTCCTTTTCGCGAATGCGATTCAGCGGCACCAGGCCCTTTTCCCCGAGGCTGCGCAGCCCGGTCAGTTCTTCATCCATCAGCGTCATCTGTTTGCGGATGGAATCCGTTCGGCGGTCATAGCCGTCGATGCGCGCCCGCATCTGCTGCGCGCGTTCCTGCAGGACGCTTTCCTGGGCCCGCAGCGCGGCGCGGCGTTGCGCGAGTTCGTCCCTCTGACGATTGAGCACCGCATCCGCTGCGTCAGCATAGCTCGACGGCAGATCGGCCCATTCGGCGGGGCGCGCAATGTCCGCCGCGCCGGAGGCTTCGGCGCGCAGCCGCGCCCGCATAGCTTCAAGCTCGATAGCCTGACTGGTGAAGGATTGATCCTGCGCGCTGAGTTCGGTGGTGGTGAGCTCCAGGAGGACGTCGCCGGCTTTCACCTGCTGGCCCTCGCGGACGTTCAGCCTGGCGATCGTGCCGCCGTCGCGGTGCTGGATGGTCTGCCGGTTGCCCGAAACCTTGACAACGCCCGGCGCAACGACGCCCGAATCCAGAGGCGCGAAGGCGGCCCACAATCCAAACACGCCGAAAAAAACGAACAGGATCCGCTTGCCGGCGCGGATTTCCCGAAAAGCGCTGTCGTCGCCAGGGTCCGCAGGCGCACCGCCGCCCTGGATCACGCGCAGGAACTTGTTTCTTTCGCGAATGGGCGCCTCGGTCTCGCCAGCGTTGTCCGGACCTTTCGCCTTGCGCTTGCCCATGTTCAGGTTTCCGACACGATGCGCGGCGCGGGCGCCGGACGTTGCGGCTGCGGCGCCAGTTTGGCCGTGACCTCTTCACGCGGCCCGAAGGCCTGGACCTTGCCTTCGTTCAACACCAGTAATTTGTCGGCGATGCTCATGAAGCCGGCGCGATGCGCGATGACGAAGCTGGTGGCGCCGCGCTCTTTGGCGGCCTTCAGCGCTGCAACCAGCGCGGCCTCTCCTTCGGCGTCCAGATGCGCGTTGGGTTCGTCGAACACGAGCACAGGCGGATCCCGGAATAAAGCGCGCGCAAGCGCGATGCGTTGCGCCTGACCGGCCGATACGCCGCGGCCGCCGGGACCGATCTGCGCATCGAAGCCGTTGGGCAAACGCAGGATCATGTCATGCGCACCGGCCGCCTGCGCGGCGGCGATCACTTCGGCCGAGACCTTTTCGTTGTCGAAGCCCGGCTCCTTGTGGGCGAACCGCGCGATGTTCTCGGCCACGGACCCCGACAGCAACGAAACGTCCTGCGGCAGGTAGCCGATGTGCTTGCCCAGCGCGTCCGCGTCCCAATCCTCATAGCGCGCGCCATCGATGCGCACGTTGCCGAAATCCGGCGCCACGGCGCCCGCCAGGACGCGCGCCAATGTCGTTTTCCCCGCGCCGGAAGGGCCCACGACGCCGATGATCTCACCCGGCTGCACGCTGAGCGAGATGTCCTGAAGGATCACGCGCGCGCCATCCGGCGATCTCACCGCGACGCGCTCAAGCGATATGGCGCCGCGCGGCGTAGGCAAAGCGGTGCGCTCCATCGTCTCCGGCTTGTCGGCCAGCATGGCGTTGAGATTGCGATAAGCGGTCAGGGATTGCGCGATGGTGCGCCAGGAGCCGACGATCTGCTCAATCGGCGCAATCCCGCGCGCAGTCAGAATGGACGCCGCGAAGCAAGCGCCGGCGCTGACATGACCGCCGATCGCAAGATAAGCGGCGGTCCCCAGCGCCGCCGATTGCAGGAACAGGCGGAAGAACCGCGCCGATGATGAAAAGCGCGTTTGCGCAAAGGCGCCATCGGTCTGTGACCGGCTTACATTGGCCCGCTCTTCCAGATGCCGGGCGATGAGGGCGCGCCGCATGCCCAGCGCGCGTGCGGCTTCAGCGGCGGCGCTGTCGGCCTCCTGCGCGGCGTAAACAGCCGGCAGACGCGTTGCGGATTCCTTCATCGCGGCGCGAAACGCGCGCTCGGACAGAAGGGCGATGATGAAAAGTATGACGGCGCCGCCCAGCGCGATGCCTCCGATCACCGGGTGCAGAAGAAAGGCGCTGAGAATGAAGATCGGCGCCCAGGGCGCATCGATCATCGACAAGGCGACTGGACCGGTGAGACCGGCGCGGAAGACGTCGAACTCACGCATAGCCTGCTGCACGCGGGCGCCGCGCGACTCCGGGCGGCCCGAAAAGGCCATTTCGAGAATGGCGGGCGAGACCAGGCGGCTCAGGCGGTTGCTGGCGTGCACCAGGATGCGGCCGCGCAACCCGTCCAACGCCGACAGGACGATCAGGGCGACCACCAGCGCGAAAGTGACAAACAGCAGCGTCAACACGCCGCCCGTGGTCATGACGCGATCATAGACCTGCAGCATGTACAGGGTCGGCGCCAGATAAAGCAGATTGACGGCGGCGCTAAACGCCGCGACCGCCCAGATATGGGACCGGCAGGCGCGCAAGGCATCCTGCATCACGTTCGATTTTGCGGCGCCCGAAGACCGCCCCATCGTCATCCCCATCGCGTTGGAGGCGATCCCGCCCACAGCATTATTGTCTGCACAGGCCGGGCCAAACAAGGCTTGCGGCGCCAATTAACCGCGATCGTTAAGAACCCAGGACCCATTTTGCCCGGTATGACCCGGCGGACTGCTTTCCTCGCCCCCATGCAATCTGGCTCTGACTGGTTCCGGGCCTAAATGAACAGCCCTCCAACGAATGCGCAGATGTTGCGCTGGAGCCGAGCCGGCGTCATTCAATAGAAAACACAAAGGCGGACAGGGAGACCGCGTCATGGATACAGCCGCCAAGCCGTTTCTGGACTTTGAACGTTTCGCGAAGGGTACGCCGCGCGAATATCTGAATGAACTGCGCGCTGCACACCGGATCCTTTGGGAACGCGACGATTACGCGACCGGCGGCCATTGGCTGCTGTTCCATACGGCGGACATTGATGAGATCCTGAAAAACACGGACCTTTACACCAGCACCCAGGGACCCATCCTCGACGATTTCCCGCCGGAGGTTCTGGTCGCGCAGCAAGAGGCCATGACGTTCATGGATCCGCCGCGCCACCGGCAAACCCGCGCGTTGGTGGAATACGCCTTCCGGCCGCAAGCCCTGAAAGCGCGCGAACCGCGCATGCGGGCCTTGGCCAACGAATTGCTCGACGCTGTGATCGAGAAGGGCCGGTGCGAATTCGTGGGCGACGTCGCCATGCAATTTCCCATGCGCGTGATGTACGACATCCTGGGCGTGCCCGAGCGCGACTATGATTATGTCGTCGAGCGCACCAACGCCGCGCTTTTGGCGGACGATCCGGAATTCGTCTCCGACCGGCAGCTCGGCTTCGTCGCCTCGCTCGATCTGATGAAATACGGCGCCGCTCTGGCCGCCGACCACCGCGTCAATCCGCGCGACAGCATGACCATGGAGGTGCTGGGCGCAAAGGGCGTGGACGGAGAAATGATGTCCGACCTCGAATTCGGGCGCTTCTTCATGCAATTGATCAGCGGCGGGCTGGAGACCACACGCAACACGCTCGCTTATGCGTTTTACGAATTCTGGCGCCACCCCGACCAATATAAGAAAATGCAGGATGACCCGTCGCTGGTCGCGGGCGCGGTGGAGGAAATCCTGCGCTTCCGCAATCCCGTCGTGTATCTGCGCCGCACCGCGACGCGCGATCATGAACTGGCGGGCGAGAAAATCCGCAAGGGCGACAAGATGGTCTGCCTCCTGGGTTCGCCGAACCGCGACCCGGAGATGTTCGACGATCCCGATGCGTTCGACATCACGCGCAATCCGCTGACGACCCGCCAGCGCATCCGCACCTTCGGCCTCGGCCCGCATTATTGCCTGGGCATCCATCAGGCCCGGCTGAACCTGAACGTGATGCTGGAGGAGTTCGCCAAGCGCATCGACAATCCGCGCGTCCTGGCCGAGCCGCGTTACGCACGCTCAATCTTCATGGACGGGTTCAAGGAATTGCAGGTCGCGTTCGACAAGCGCGCGTAAACGCGTGCGCCGAAAGTCATTTGGGTGGTCACTGGAGCGGGCGAAGAGATTCGAACTCTCGACATCCACCTTGGCAAGGTGGCGCTCTACCCCTGAGCTACGCCCGCATCCGTGTGGGGTACGCAGGGCCTTGCGGCCCGCGCGAGGGCGCTATGAACCCCAAAGCAGCGCTTTTGTCCAGAGCCTCATGCGCCGATTTGAAAAGATCGGCGCCAGGCCGGCCTAACCCGTCACCACTTTTTGCGCTTGCCCACCCATTTAAGCGGATTGACCCGTCTTTTATTGACATGGCTCTTGATGGTCTCGCCGGCCGGGGTCTCGCCGCGGAAATAAAAGCGTTGCCAGGCCTGTCGCACCGCCGACGGGTCGTGGGAGGTCAGCTGGGTCAAGAACGTGTTCCGCATCCGGGCCCACGTATTATATTCCTTTTCCAGTTCAGGCTCTTCGTTCATGCGCCGGCCCAGCAGCTCGGTGGCGTCCACCGCCCCTGTTTGCAGCGGCAGGATGAAGCAAAAGGGATCGCCCTTTTCGAAAATCACCTCGCCAGGGCGGGTGAAACGCCAATTCATGGTGAACGGGAAGGGCAGCCAGTCCGTTTCGATAATGCCCGACAGGGGATAGATGCCGTCCTTGATGAAGTTCGGCGCGCCCATGCACATGATCGACCAGCCGGGCGGGGTCCGGAACATCCAGCCCGTGTGCATGGTCAGCACGCCTTCGGTGAAGTGCGAAACAGCGAACCGGGCCAGTTGCTGGGGCGTAGCGCCGCCCAGCGGCTCCAGCCGGATGTCCTCGGCCCTGGGCCCGCCGTTCCAGCGGGCGCGGAAGGACATCGGGCACTGGATTTCCCAGCCTGTCGTGTTGGCGATCGACAGCGGCAGGCAGCGATAGGGATGGCGATCGTTGAATTTATCCATCCAGTCGCGTTCGGGCCGGCCGGGGACGATATCGGGCGCCGGTTCCTCCAACGCGTAGCAAAGAAGCTCCATCCGGCCTCCAATCCGCTTCAGTCGATTTGGGTTTTTCCTCGCGCAGGGATAAAGGACGGCGCGATCGGAGGAAAGACGGCATGACGCTGCAGGGAAAAAGTCCGGACCAGGCGCCTACGCCGCCGCCGATGTCCCAGGCGCACCTGCTCGATTATTTCGACGCGCGGGGCCTGAAGCACGACACGGTGACGCATCCGGCGGTCTTCACCGTGGCCGAAGGGGCCGACATGAAGGCTCAGATGCCTGGCGGCCATTCCAAAAACCTGTTCCTGAAGGCCAAAAATGGCGCCTTGTTTCTGGTTTCGGCCAAGGACGACACCCAGATCAAGCTGAACCGGCTGCACAAGGCCCTGGGTTGCGACCGCCTCAGTTTCGGCTCTCCGGAGCTGTTGTTCGAGACTTTGGGGGTCACGCCCGGCTCGGTCACGGCCTTCGCTTTGGTCAACGACCCGGCGCAGAAGGTGCGGTTTTATCTGGATGCGGCGCTCTGGGCCTGCGACCCCATCAATTTCCATCCTCTGGCGAATACGGCCACAACAGCAATGCCGCGGGCGGATTTCCGGCGATTTCTGACGGGTCTGAACCGGCCGCTGGCGCTTCTGGACTTCGCCAGCGAGGGCGATCCAACGCTCGTTGCAGATCAGCCCTAGAGGGTCCATTTAAGGACCGGTGACATCAACGGCCGTGAGCGCGAGGGCTTCCGGTCTTCCTTTTGAGGCGAGTTATGGATTTAGGCGGGGCGCAGCCCGACGTCGTGATGGACGGCAGCGATCAGGGATTCATGAAAGACGTGATCGAGGCGTCGCAGACGACGCCCGTGGTCGTGGACTTCTGGGCCCCCTGGTGCGGCCCCTGCAAAACCTTGGGCCCGATGCTGGAGAAACATGTCCGCGCGGCCAAGGGCAAAGTCAAAATGGTGAAGATCAATATCGATCAGCACCCGGCCGTCGCCAATCAATTGCGCGTCCAATCCATCCCCGCCGTGTTTGCGTTCGCCGGCGGACGTCCAGTGGACGGCTTCATGGGCGCCGTTCCGGAAAGCCAGATCAAGACCTTCGTTGAGCGGCTGCAAGGGGCGGGCGGCGGCGACGCAGGTCTCGACGAATTGCTGGCGCTGGGCGACGAAAGCCTCTCCATCGGCGATATTGGCGGCGCGGCGCAGGCCTTCGCCGAAGCGCTGCAAGCCGATCCTGAAAACGTGAAGGCGATCGCCGGCCTCGCCAAGGCCTATCTGGCGGCCGGCGAAGCCGAACAGGCGCGTGAAATTCTCGCCACCGCCCCGGAAAGCGCGGCGAACGACGCGGCCATCGCCAGCGTGCGCGCCTCGCTGGAGTTGATCGAGGACGCCGTGGGCGCAAGCGATCCGGCAACCCTGCAGGCGCAGCTTTCCGCCAACCCGAAAGATCATCAGGCGCGCTACGATCTGGCGCGCGCGTTGATCGGGCGCGGTGACCTGGAAGGCGCCTGCGATGCGCTGCTTGAGATCATTCAAAGCAATCGCGATTGGAACGACGGCGCCGCTCGCGCATTGCTGTTGAAGATATTTGACGCAGCCGGTGCGGGGTCCGACTTATCCAAGTCCGGGCGGCGGCGGCTTTCGTCGATATTGTTCTCATAGGAAAGCGCAGGGAGGGTCCCATGCCGGATCGATATCGGAAGATCGCTGACCTCCCCTCCACCATTCCTGTTTTCCCGTTGGACGGCGCTATCGTGTTTCCGCGCGGGGCTTTGCCCCTCAACATTTTCGAGCCGCGTTATCTGAACATGATCGACGACGCGATGTGCGGCGGTCGCCTGATCGGCATGGTGCAGACGAAGGGACCAAAGGAGGACCCGGCCAGCCCGCGTCTGGCGCCCGTCGGCTGTCTTGGCCGCATCACCGCCTATTCGGAAACCAGCGACGGCCGGTACCTCATCACATTGTCCGGCGTGTGCCGTTTCCGCATCGCCGAGGAACTGGACACTTTGACGCCTTATCGTCAGGTGCTGCCGGACTACGAACCTTTCAAGCACGATCTTGACCCGGAAGCGCCCACGCCATCGATGGACAAAAAGTCATTGCTGGAGGCGCTTTCAGCGTATCTGGACCGGCTGGGTCTGGGCGCGGCCTCCAAAACCCTGCAAACTGCCCCCATCGAGTCGCTGGTGGATACCCTGGCGGCGGCCTGCCCCTTTGAAACGGCGGAGAAACAGGCCTTGCTGGAAGCGGAAGATCTTGAAGCCCGCGCGAGTTTGCTAAAGGCGTTGTTTGAAACGTCCGGCCGTACGAGATTGATCTGATGAACGACGCCCCTATCGGGACACCCGGCGCAGCCGGACCGCACGCGGACATCGACCCGCGCCTTCTTGAAATCCTTGTCTGTCCGGTGAGCCGCGGCCCGCTGGTCTATGATCGCGAGCGCCAGGAACTGGTGAGCGCCGCGGCGCGCCTCGCTTTTCCGATCCGTGACGGCATCCCGATTCTTCTGGCCGACGAAGCGCGAGAATTGTCGGAGAGTGAAGCGCGATGACGACGGAAGATTCCTGGCCCACCGATTTGAGTTTTGACCGGACGCAGAAGGTGCTTCGCATTGCGTTCGACGACGGCGCCGCTTTCGAGATCCCCTTCGAACTCCTTCGCGTGGAATCGCCCAGCGCCGAGGTGCAAGGCCACAGCCCCAGCCAGAAAGTTCTGGTGCGCGACAAGGCGGACGTTGGGGTGCGCACCGCCGAGCCGGTCGGCCGCTACGCCGTGCGCATTACATTCGACGACGGCCACGACAGCGGTCTTTTCACCTGGCCTTATTTGCGAAAGCTCGGCCGGGAAAAGGATTCCCTGCTTCGTACGTATCGCAAGGCGCTGAAGGCCAAATAAGCTTCACGCGGGCGAAAGGCTGTCGCCGCGCAGCAAGCGCGGCGCGGATTCCGACAGGCCAGATGCTTCCTTCGTCAGCAATTTCCGCACGGGCGCCAGCGCGTTCGTGAGCGACAGACCCGCGGCGCGCAGCGAGCGCAGCGGCGGGGCTCGCCAGGCAAAGACGCGGTTCAGGGCGTCGAACGCCAGCGCATTCGCGAGATTGTCGAAACGCCGCCAACGCTGATAGCGCTCCAGCGTCGTCTCCGCCCCGATGTCGAGCCCGAGCGCGCGCGCGTCGATCAGCACGTCCACAAGCGCGGCGACGTCCCGCAGGCCGATATTGAGCCCTTGTCCCGCGAGCGGGTGCACGCCGTGCGCGGCGTCCGCAATCAAAGCGACGCGCGGCGCAATCATCCGGTCCGCCACCGCCAGCGACAGCGGAAAAGCTGACCGCTCACCCTCCAGCGCCAGGGCGCCCAGCCGGCCGTCGAGGCGCCGGTTCAACTCCGCGCAGAACTGCTCCGGCGCAAGTTTCATCAGCGCCGCCGCCGCTTCAGGCGCCTCGCACCACACGATGCTGGACCGGTTTCCTGGCAGCGGAAGGACCCCCAAAGGCCCAGAATCGAAGAAAAGATCGTAAGCGACGCCGCCATGTGGCTTTTCATGGGTCAAGGTGGCCGCGATGCCGGTCTGTTTATAAGTCCAGGCAGATACGTCGATTGCACAAAGTTCGCGCACACGAGACGTACGTCCGTCGGCAGCGATTATCATTTGAGCGGAGGTGATGCTTCCA
Organism: uncultured Caulobacteraceae bacterium; assembly: GCA_964395875.1. Taxonomy (GTDB): domain Bacteria; phylum Pseudomonadota; class Alphaproteobacteria; order Caulobacterales; family Aquidulcibacteraceae; genus JBEVJO01. The sequence goes on from CAYNCS010000058.1 coordinate 14,713, forward strand.
TCAGCGAAGTGGATGCGGGCGGCGCCTGGAATTTGTTCGATCACAGATATCGCGGACCCGGGCGCTCTGGAAATGCGGGCGTCGGCCCGGACGGCGTCCACCAGCGCCTCCAGAATATGCCTGCTTTCTATGATGAACGCCAGCGGCGCCCCCTGTCCGGACGAGAGGTCGGCTTCATCAAACCCCAGTCTAATCAGTGAATTGCTGGACTTCCCCGGCGGTGCGTCGCCGACCGCCATGCGCCGCACCGGCTGCCCCGCGGCGTTCATTCGGTCGCCCAGACCGAGGGCGGAGAAAAGCCGCATCGAGGCCGGCGCGATCGCATAAGACCGGGCGTCCGGTCGGATTGCATCATCCAGTGCACCGCCGTCGGCCAGAGCAACGCCAAATCCCGCTTGGGCGGCCGCCAGCGCCATGGTGAGTCCGGATGCGCCGCCTCCAACGATCAGCAAATCGGCGAAATTTTGTGTTTGCTGCGGGGTTTCCATCAATTTTTCCTCAAACATTGACGCCCGGCGCCTTCATAATTCGCGATAGCCTGCCACAAAGATGCAATTTTAAGCAGCATGCGCAGTGTTCGGACCCCCAACCGTGCCGATGCTTGCTCCAAACGCCTCAGAACCGGTCAATCACAAGGCAATTCGCGGCGCGGGGGACCGTACCGCGTCCGTTCGGCGTCGCGCCGGGGCCATAGGGGAGTATTTGCATGATAAATCGACCACCATCAACGCGTGCGAGATCGTGGATCTCCGCGAAGCTTTTGGGGCTGGCTGCCGCAGCTGCCCTGGGGCTCACGCTGTTCACGTCTTCTCCTTCGCACGCGCAGGCGCCGACCGCCGCCCCAGCTGCGGCTGAAGCGACCGCCGCCGCCCCAGCGCCGGAAGCCGCCGCAGCGCCAGCTGCTGAGGCTCCCGCCGTTGAAGCGCCGAAGGTTCCGGAGCTCACCGTCGACAAAGGCGACACGACCTGGATGCTCACCTCGAGCGCTCTGGTCCTGTTCATGATTTTGCCTGGTCTGGCGTTGTTCTACGGCGGTCTCGTGCGCGTGAAGAACATGGCGTCCATGCTGATGCAGGTCTCCACCGTTGGCGGCATCGGCATCGTGATCTGGGCGCTGTGGGGCTACTCGATGTCCTTCACGGACGGCGGTGGCCTTAACGCCTATGTCGGCGGTCTGGGCAAAGCCTTCCTGAACGGCGTCACGCCTTCGACGAACGTGGAATCCTTCTCCGTCGGCGTCGGTATGCCGGAACTCGTCTATGTCGTGTTCCAGATGACGTTTGCGGCGATCACCGCGGCCCTCGTTTTGGGCGGCGTTGCCGAGCGCATGAAGTTCATCGGCGTCGTCATCTTCGCCTTGTTGTGGTCGACCTTCGTCTATTACCCGATCGCGCACATGGTGTGGTGGTGGGCTGGCCCGCTGACGGCCGCTCAGCAAGACGCCGCCGCGACAGTGAAGTCCGCTGGTCTGATCTGGCAACAAGGCGCCATCGACTTCGCGGGCGGCACCGTCGTTCACATCAACTCGGGCATCGCAGGCCTGATGGGCGCTTTGATCGCTGGTCCGCGCAAGGGTTACGGCAAGGAATCCATGGCGCCGCACTCGCTGCCGCTGACCGTCACCGGCGTCGGCATCCTGTGGTTTGGCTGGTTCGGCTTCAACGCCGGCTCCAACCTGGAATCGAACGGTTATGCAGCTCTGGCGATGATCAACACGATCCTTGCTCCCGCGATGGCCGGTCTTTCGTGGACGCTGTTTGAGTGGGTCTTCCGCAAGAAGCCGACGCTGCTTGGCGCGATGTCGGGCATTGTTGCGGGCCTCGTGGTCGTGACGCCGATGGCCGGATATGCCGGACCGATGGGCGCCATCATCGCCGGCCTGGTCGTTTCCCCGATCTGCCTCTTCTTCGTCTCGGTGGTTAAGAACGCCCTGAAGTACGACGACAGCCTGGACGTCTTCGGCGTGCACTGCATCGGCGGCATCACCGGCGCCCTACTGACCGGCCTTGTGGTCAACCCGGCCTGGGGCGGCGCGGGCGTCGTGGATTACACGACCTGCGCGGCGCATGCCTACGCCACCTGCGATGCGGCTGCGTATGACATGGTCGCCCAGATGACGGCGCAAGCCAAAGGCGTGATCATCACCCTGCTGTGGTCCGGCGTGATCAGCGCGATCATCTTCTTCGTGCTGAAGCTGATCGGCGCGCTGCGGGCCTCCGAGGAAAGCGAAGTCGAAGGTCTCGACATCGCCGACCACGGCGAACGCGCCTACCACAACTAAGCCTATCGCCGCCCAGCGTTTCCTAAGGGGAAACTGGGCGGCGCTCCGGTTTGTTCTCTCATCCTATCAAGGCGCGGTTTCCGGACCGCGCCTTTTTCTTTGAGCGGACGTTTTCAATAATCGCGTAGAGGAAGAGCGCCGCGGCGGCGTTAATGGTTTCCGGATGGTTAAGAAGCTCCGGAATATTTCGGCAGCGCAATAACCGTCGTTTGCGCGCCCTTAACCTCATTCGCCGCAAACAGGACTGGAACCTGAAAAAGCGGCCATGAGCTATAACGACGCCATAGATTTCGACGATGAGGACGATGAATCCTCCGAAGCGCCGGCAGAGGCCGGCGGCGTCGTGCCCTGGCGCGGCTATCTGGCCTCGCTCGCCATGGCGGGCGGCGGCCTGTTTTCCGCCGCGGCTTGTTTTTCCCATTCCTCCACCGATCCCAGCTGGAACGTCGCGGCCCCCGGCCCCGTCCAGAACGCCATGGGCGCCGCTGGCGCCGTGGTTTCGGATCTTATGGTGCAGGGGCTCGGCGTCATGGCCGCGCCCGCATCGCTGGCGGTGGCCGGAGCCGCCGCCTACCGCTTTGCTGCGGGACCGCATCTTTCCAGTTTCCTCAGCTGGCGCGCCCTCGCCGGTCTGGGCGGCGCCCTGGGCGCCGCGGGCTTTCTGTCCTCGCTGCCGATCCCGGCCAACTGGCCCATGGCCACGGGCATGGGCGGTCTGATCGGCGACGGCGTTCACGCGTTGCTGCGTTGGCCGCTGGATTGGGCCCACGCGCCCGGCGCGCCGATTATCGCCGGCGCCCTCGCTGGGAGCGGCGCCCTGGCCGGGCTTTGGACCTCGATCGGCCTGAAATGGCGGGACGCCGTGGTGGCGGGCGCCTGGGCCTGGCGCGCGTTAGGCTGGGTTGAATCCTGCCTGATCGCCGCTTTCTCCCGCCTCCCCAAGTTCGGCGGCAAGAAAAAGCGTAAGGATCGCGGGCAGGACGGTGAGAGCATGTTCAACGGCGCGACGCCGTCAAACCGCATGCGCATCGACACCTCTGACGAAGCGGCGGCGGTCATGGCGAAACCCGCCAAGAAAGCGCCCGCGGCTGACGACGTGCCGGTGAAAGCGCCGCCGGCGAAGCCCAAAAAAGAAAATGCGCGTGAGGCGCGCGAAGCGCAGATGGCCTTGCCGCTGGAAAAGCGCAAAGGCTTCGAACTGCCGCGCCTGGACCTTCTGCAAAAGGCCAAACCGCGACACACAGTCGTCGACGAGCCGACCCTTGTGGCCCATGCGCGCCGCCTCATGGCCGTGCTGAAGGAATTTGGCGTCGAAGGCACGATTTCGCAGGTTAGTCCCGGTCCTGTCGTCACGCTTTACGAGTTTGAACCGGCAGCGGGCGTAAAATCGTCCCGCGTCATTACGCTGGCTGACGACATCGCCCGTTCCATGAGCGCGACCTCCGCGCGCGTCGCCGTTGTGCCGGGCCGCAACGCCATCGGCATCGAACTGCCGAACCCCAAGCGCGAAACCGTTTACTTACGCGATCTCCTAGCCTCGCCCGCCTTCGACAAATCCGAAGCGGGCCTGCCCATCGCACTTGGCGAAACGATCGGCGGCGAGCCGTATATTGCCGACCTCGCGAAGACGCCGCACTTGCTGGTGGCTGGCGCGACCGGCTCGGGCAAGTCGGTTGGCGTGAACGCGATGATCGTTTCGATCCTCTATCGCCTGCCGCCCGATCGCTGCCGCTTCATCATGATCGATCCGAAAATGCTGGAATTGTCCGTCTATGACGGCATTCCGCATCTGCTGGCGCCGGTCGTGACCGATCCGAAAAAGGCTGTTGTGGCCTTGAAATGGACGGTCAAAGAGATGGAAGACCGTTACCGCCTGATGTCCAAGGTCGGCGCGCGGAACATCACCGGCTTCAATGAACGCATCGCCGCGGCCAAGGAAACCGGCGAGACGATCGAACGCCAGGTGCAGAAGGGCTTCGACGACGAAACCGGCGCGCCGATTTACGAGCGCGAGGAAATTCCGCTGGAGCCCATGCCCTATATCGTCGTGGTCATGGACGAAATGGCCGACCTGATGATGGTCGCCGGCAAGGACGTCGAAGGCGCCGTGCAGCGTCTGGCGCAGATGGCCCGCGCCGCCGGCATCCATTTAATCATGGCGACTCAACGTCCGTCCGTGGACGTCATCACCGGCACGATCAAGGCCAACTTCCCGACGCGGATCGCCTATCAGGTCGCGTCAAAGATCGACAGCCGCACCATTCT
>CAYNCS010000059.1:0-19211 GCA_964395875.1 uncultured Caulobacteraceae bacterium
CCCATGGCCCGGCCACCGCCGCCCTGCATCTGGCGCATGAAGAAAATCCACGCCGCGATCAGCAGCAGCATCGGCAGCCAGCCCAGCAGAATGCCCAGCAGGCTCGGTTGCGTCGAAGGCGGCTCGGCCAGGATGTCGACGTTCGCGCGCTCCAGACGCTCCACCATGTCGGTGGCCTGGATCGGCGCAAAAGCGTTGATCATCTTGCCGTCAGTCGTCTTGCCGGCGATCTGGTCGCCCCGGATCGTGACGGACTTGATCTCGCCACGGTCGACGCGCGACAGGAGTTGCGAATAGCTGACCTGCGTCGCCTGTCCAGAACGGTTGGAGTTCTGGAAGAACGAGAAGATCGAAAAGACGACCACGGCGATGACCGCCCAGATGGCCAGATTACGCAGGTTCATGCCCAAGCCTTAATGCGCGTTAAGAACGCCCAGTGCTGTCCAATGTAAGGATCGTCTACCCGAATGACGAATCCCTGAATTTAATTCTTTGTATTAAACTGGCCCAGGTTGGGGGGCCTTTACGGATGCGGACTGCGCCTCCAATCGTTCCTTACCCAAAAATCGGGCCAAAATACGAGATTCATCCGAGGCTTCAGCCATATTCGGCGCGTCTTCGCTGAGGAAGTGCGGCAGCGTTGCACAATTACGGGCATTTGCGAAAAAAATCGCTGGAAGGCCGGGGCGGGCGTGATTGGCTGCTTCTTTCAGCGCCGCTTTTAACCTTGCCGGCTGATTCACTTCTTTGGCGGCTGCGGGACCCACGGCCCGGACCCGTACGGGGCCGGGCAGACGATGCCCTGTGGAAATCTCAAAACGGCCGTCGAACACGCCCGTCTGACCGGGCGCCAGAACCAGATCGGGCTTCGGCGCCGCACGGCCCGCCGCGGCGCCGGGATCGCGCGTGAACAGCAAGGCGTGTCCATGTCTGGCGCCCAGCCGGCCGATGCGTGCGCCGCCGAGCGTGACGGCGCAGGTCTTCGCCTCCAGCCGCGCCCAGGCGCCGGGAATGGCCGCCAGCGCCGGCGCGTGCGCCTCGCCGGAGACGGCGAGGATGGCGAAGCTGAGCGCCGCGGCGCGGACCTCGCGCGGCGCGGTGCGCAACGGGGCGGGATCAAGACGCCCGGCGCCGTAAGCGTCCAGGCTCAGATGGACGCTCAGAAGATCCAGAGCGGCGGCCTCAATCTCCATCTGTTCGGCGCCCAGCCGATCGCCAATGGCGGCGAGGCGGGGGATGAGGCCGGGTTTGGATTCCGCCATCGCCTGCAATTTGGCGCGCATGCGTGGTCGTCCATATTGCAAATCGTCATTGGACGGATCGTCGATCCAGTCTTGCCCGAGCCCGCGCAGAAAGTCCCGCAGGTCCGCGCGGCGGGCATTCAGCAGGGGGCGGGTCAGCAGAATTCCGCGGCCTTCAGGCCAGACCGGGCAGACGCTGACGGGGCGCAAGCCCGCCGCGCCGCGCACGCCGCCGTTCGAGGCGATGCGAAACGCGACGGTCTCGGCCTGATCGTCCAGCGTGTGGCCGAGGAGAATGCGCCCCGCGCCATGGCTGCGCGCCCAATCGCTCAAGAGCGCATAGCGTGCCTGCCGCGCGGCGGCGGGAATGCCGGTGGTCGGCTTTTCGCCGTCCCAGCGCAGGATGGCATGCTGCACGCCAAGCCGCGTGCATTGCGCCGCGACCCAGCGCGCCTCACCGGCGGCTTCAGCGCGCAAGCCGTGATCGACCGTCGCGGCGATGATCTGTTTTCCTTGCGCGCGCGCGGCCTCTGCCGCGAGCAGCAACAGCGCCAGCGAATCCGACCCGCCCGATACGGCGATGGCGACAGGCCCGCGTGCGTCCGCTGCTGCGCACGCGATGGCGTGCGACAGCGGATCGCCCCCATCGGCCTTGATCGCGGCAGCTTTCACTTCAGATCCAAAATGCTCGTCGGGCGATAGTATTAGCGCCGGAAGCGCAACGTGTCTTGCATATGCACGCGGGTGGGTCAGTGCGTCCGCGTCGTGATCGCCACGTCGAAGACGCGCGCCGTCTCATCCAAAGAGGACGGCGGCGCGGGGAAAGGTGCGGCGCGCCGCACCGCCTGCAGACAGGCGCGGTCGAAAGCGTCCGAACCGCTCGATTGCAGAAGGCTTACGGACAGGACCGCGCCCGCCTGGTCCAGCTTGAAGGAAATGCGCGCCTGCCGCGCGCCGCTGACGCTGCGCGGACGATAGGACGCCAGATGGCTCCAGACCTTTTGCGCGTAGGCGTTCGCTTCGCCGCCGCCAGGCAGGGAGGGAGAAGTGGCCTGCTGGGGTGCGACCGCCGATATCGGGCTGAACGCGTCCGCCGCCGAGAGGGCGGATTCCGTTTCCGGGGACGCGCCCGGCTGGCGTGCGCGCGTCTCAGTTTTTTGGGCTTTGGGCTGCGCGCTTGATGCAGCCTGCGCCTGCGGCGGATTTGCGATCGAGACGGAAATCACCGGCGCGCCGTCGAAGGCGACGGGCTGTCCGCCCAGATGCGCGAAGGCGACCGCGCTGAACGCCGCCGCGTGCAAGATCACCGCGCCGAAAATCGCGATGATCTTTCCACGATGCAGGTTCAGCGCGCCGGACATCAGAAGGCCATGCTCACGCCGACATTGAAGGAGCGGCCGGGGCCCGGCAAAGGCTGGAAGGTCCCCATGCCGCCGGCATACATGAAGTCGCCATAGGCCACGCCGCCCAGCGGCAGATCGTAATCGACGTCGAAAAGGTTCTCGACCGCGAGGTTCACGCGAACCTTGCCGATGTCCACGCTGGAGCGCAGATTCGCAAGCGCGTAGGCGCCCGTTTCCGGCTCGATGCGCAGCGCATTCACGTCGTCCTTTTTCGCCGACCATTCCACTTCCACCGCGTTGGTCCAGCGGCCCTTGGTTTGTTCAAGGGTCACAAGGCCGTTGAGCGGCGCGATGTGATAGAGATTGTCGCCGGTGTCGGTGTTCTCGCCCTTGGTATAGGACACGGACGCCTTCAGCACGCCGGTTCCGAAGCGTTCATTGTTCCAGACTTCCGCGTTTCCGCTCACTTCAAAGCCGTACAATTCGGCGTCGTGATTGGAAAATTGCAGGAAGACGGAATTGCTCATCATCACCGGCGCGATCAGATCGGCGTCGATGTAATCCTTCACCGAATTGTAATAGGCGCTGAAGGTGATGCTGCGTTTGCCGCTGTCGCCGTCGCTGAATTTGGCGCTGCCGGCGATGCCGGTGGCGATCTCGGGTTTCAGATCGATGTCGCCGACATAGGAATTGCCGTCGCCGGCGAAATTCGTCATGGCGCTCGACATCATGCCGCGGCCCCAGGCGTAGCGCTCATAAAGGTTGGGCGAACGGGTCTTGCGGGAAAGGCCCAATTCGTACTCGGCGTTTTTAGACGGGCGCCATTGGGCTTTCACGGTCGCGTCGAAATTGTCGTCTTCCTTTTTGCGGTCGGCGGCGTTGAAGGCGGCGGCGGCCATCACGTCGTCCATCTGCATCATGTTGACGCCGTAGGGCTTCACCTCGCCCGCATCGGTCGACACGCGCTCGTAACGGGCGCCGGCGATGACGGTCCAGTCCGGCGCGGGCTGCGCATTCAGCTCGCCCCAGAAGCCGAGGCGATCGCGTTCGCCGTTATTGATGTTCACGTAATCGCCGGGGCCCATCATCATGCTGCCCGCGACTGGCGGCCAAACGTCGTCCAGGCGCGTCTGGAAATAATCCACGCCGGTGCTGACCGTGCCCAGGCCTTCGACCGGAATCTCGGCGGAGACCTGCACGCTGGCGTCCGTGCCGTCGGTGATCATGGGCATGCCGCCCATCGCCGCGCCGCCCTTGTCGCTGAGAAAGTTCATTTCGTGCTCGTAGGAGCGCCAATTGGCTTTCGCCTTCAGCGCGCCCCAGTCGAAATCGCCGGCATAGGCGAGATTGACGAAGGTGCTGCCGTTCTCCGTCAGGTCCATCGGTTGGGTCGGGAAGCCTTCATAGGGCGAGAACGTGGTGCCGACTTTGATCGTGAGCAGATCGCCGCGATCGGCGCGCAGGCCCAGGGTGACGGCTTGCTCGTAGTTTTCATAGGTCGTGGAGCGGACCCGGTCGCCGTTTCCGCGTTTGTAATTTTCAGCGTGGGCGTAAGCGGCGTCATAGGTGAGCGACGCCTTTTCGCCCGCCACCGTGGCGGTGACGTCGCTGGTCCAGGCATCGGCGACGCTGCGATAGCCCGCATTCACGCGGCCCGATATCTTCACGCCTTCGCCGGGCTCGACGAATTGCGGCTGCGCGGTTTCGATGGCGATGACGCCGGCGATATTGTCGCCGCCTGCGCTGACGGACGACAAAGTGGGGGTCGCCGTAATGCTGACGACGCGTCCAGCCATGGCGTAGGAACCCGCTGGGTTCATGTGGTTCGGGCAGAAGCTGGTGATGGCCGCGCCGTCGACAGTGGTCAGAACGCGGTCGTCGGCGAGTCCGCGCAGCACCGGCAGGGTCGAGAACCCGCCGTTCGACATCAGGGATACGCCAGGCTTGCCTTTGAGCAGCGAGACGGAATCGGCCGCGGCCGACTGCCGGATGCGCAATTCCTCACCCGCCACACTGGAGGCGGACGGCGACGCATCGCCGGTTTCTTCGGGCGCGGCCTGAATGGCCGGCAATTGCGTGGCGGATTGGGCGTGAGCGATAGCGGGCGCGGCGAATACGGCGCCGGTGAGCAAGGCGGCCTTCAGGCCGCGGGATGGGGTCGACATGAGTGTCCTCAAATTCCAAAGCGACGAACGCGGAGCAGCGCGGCTCCGCGACATGATCGGGCTCAGGAATTCAGAGGCGGCCCTGTCGGCCAGGGCCGTTCGGCCCAGGTGCGCGCGCGCTGCTCCGCTTTGGCGATCTTGCCGATTTCGATGGCGACGCGCTGCGGGGCGTCGATCTGGAGCGGCGCCGCGGCCGTCAGCGGCGCGGGCTGGCCGGCGAAGGGGCAAAGCGGCGGCTTTTTCGGGTTTTGTTGGTCCGGGTTTTTCGATGGGCGATCGGAATCCAGCACGATCGCGCCGGATTTGGGATCGAGCGTGGCGCTTTGAAAGCCATGATCGGTGCAGAGGCGTACGGCGATCAGGCCGTCATCGCTCCGGCCCACCATATAGCCCGTCGGCGCAATCGCGCGCACGGCGATCGCCAACATGGCGATGGCCAGAAACGCCCGGCTCCAGAGGGAGCGGCCGGATGCAAATCGGCGGAACACGGGGCTGCAATGGCACGTCGCCTTTGGTCAGGGGCTGCGGCGCGCTGTCGCAGGCGTTGCGCGAAGGGACGGCCATCGCCGAACCGGCGCCGGGAACGCATAAGCTGCTCGATCGTTTGAAAAATACGCCGCAAATTCGCGCGGATGGACTTCGAACGAGCCGCACATGCCGGACGGTTCCAGCTTTCAACGCATCGGGGAAACCACGAACCATATCGGCCATTCCGTCGCCGAAGGGGTGCGCCGGGCGCCGTGGCTGAAGATCTTCGCCTGGATCGGCGGCGTCGTCGCGGCGCTCCTGGTCGCCATTCTGTTGATCCTGACGTTCGCGAACTGGAATGCGCTGCGCGGGCCCATAGGCCGGATCGCCTCATCCATGGCGGGGCGCGAGATCGTCATCGCCGGCGATCTGAAAGTGCATCCGTGGTCGTTTACGCCCAGCGTGGATGTGCAGGATCTGCGCATCGGCAATCCCTATTGGGGCAGGAACCGGAACGTCGCCTGGGCCAAGCAGGATGAATATCTCGCGCGTCTGCCACAGACGCATGCGCGCATCGAGGTCTGGCCGCTGCTGCGCGGCGAGGTGGTTTTCCGCGAACTGGAGCTCACGCAGCCCGACATCCGGCTTTCGCGCGATGCGGCGGGCCTCGCCAATTGGGGCAAGGACCCCGGCGCGAAGGCGCAGAACAAACCGCTCAAGCTGCCGCTGATGAAGCGCTTTGTGATCGATCGGGGCCAATTGAGCTTCGCCGACTTAAAGCGCGCGCTCAGTCTGCAGGCCACGCTCAATTCCGGCGAAACGCTGGGGGCAAATCCGGATGGCGCGTTCAAGCTGACCGGCGACGGCACATTCAACCGGCAGCCTTTCCATCTCAGGATGACCGGCGGCGGCTTGCTGAACGTCAACCGCAATCGCCCGTATGCGTTCAATTTCGATCTGAACGCCGGGCCCACGCGCATCGTCGCAAACGGCGCCATCGCGCGGCCGTTCGACCTCAGCCGTTTCGATGCGGCCGTGGATGCGAAGGGCGCAGATCTGTCCGATCTTTACGCCATCATCGGTCTGGCGCTGCCCAATACGCCGCCTTACGCGCTGAAGACGAAACTCAGCCGCACCGCCAAGGGCTATACGCTGGCTGACATTTTGGGCCGCGTGGGCGACAGCGATCTCGCGGGGCGCCTGGACGTGCGCACCGACCGTCCGCGCAAGCAGATCGAGGCGAACATCACCTCGCAATCGCTGGACTTCGACGATCTGGCCGCAGTGCTTGGCGCGCCGCCATCGATAAAAAAGGGCGAAGCCGCCTCGCCGGAGCAGCGCGCCGAAGCCGCGCGGCTAAAGGCGCAGGGCCGGGTGCTGCCGGACGCGCGCCTGCGTCTGGACAAGGTGCGTTCGATGGACGCCCATTTGAATTTTGCGGCTGCGCGCGTGGTGGACGCGCCGTTTCCGCTGAAGAGCGCCAAGCTTGAACTGACGCTCGACAACGGCGTGATGAAGTTCACGCCCGCGATGTTCGAATTGCCGCGCGGCAATGTGAACGCCTTCGTCACTCTGGACGCGCGCAAGGACGTGCCCGTCGTCGACATGGATGCACGCATCGCCAAAGCGCGCATCGAGGATTTTTTCAAGACGAAGGACGTGATCGAAGGCGGCTTTGTCGCGCGCGCCAAACTGCACGGCATGGGCGCCACGGTGCGCGAAGCGGCGGCCACCTCCAGCGGTACGGTGACGGTAGTGATGCCGCACGGCCAGGTGCGCGCCGCGTTCGCCGAACTGACCGGCATCAATGTGGCGCGCGGGCTGGGCCTGTATCTCACCGGCGACAAGAGACAGACGGCCTTGCGCTGCGGCGTCGCCAGTTTCGACGTCAAATCCGGCGTGGCCCGTCCGACCCTGATGGTGTTCGACACCGAGGACATCCGCATCCATGGCGGCGGGAACGTCGATATGCGGGACGAAACCCTCGATCTCAAGATTCAGGGCGATGCGAAAGAGCCGCGCCTGGTGATGGTCGACGCGCCCATCACGCTCAGCGGTCACTGGCGGGCGCCCAAAATCGGCGTAAACGCGGACGACGCGCTGAAGCAGGGCGCTTTGGGCGGTCTGGCCGGCTTGCTCAATCCGCTTGCCGCATTGCTGCCCTTCGTCGATGCGGGGCTGGCGGAGGATGCGGACTGTAAAGCGCTGCTGGCGCAAAAGACAGTGAAGCAAGCGCGCTAGCGGGATCGCCCTTGCGGCGGATGCGCCGTCAGGCGCGCATGGCGGGGCGCGGCGGCACGCCGTCGGCGATCTCGCCGCGCCATTTCGTCAGTGCACGCACCAGTTTGGCGGAGCGTTCCGTGAATTCGCCTTCCAGCAGCGCGGCGGCCTCCGTCTTGCGCTGGCTCAGCGCCAGGCTCAGGACCTTGCCTGCGCAGCCGTGGAATTCCGCATGCAGCCGCCGCACCACCTGATAGGGCATGCCCGATCTGGTCTCTCGGTCGATCGTGGAGCCGTAAAGCCATTTACCGAACTCGCACTGATCGTCGCAGGCGGCTTTGGCGGGCGTGATCTCGCTGCGGCCGACATTGATCGCGGTGCGCAGTTTTAGCTTCCATGCGCCGTGCGCGCCCATGGCTTTCTTGATCGCGTCCAGCATCGTTTCGTTTGGCATGCGGCGTCCCCCGGATACAGGGCGGCACACATGGAGCGAAGAAGTAAACGCCAGTTAAATGGAGGGGCCGCTGGCGCCGCAAACGCGTAACAAGGTTTGCGGCGAAATGCGCATCGCGCACGCATTGAGCGACGAAAAGACGTGCCTGCACTTATTGTGAGCGATAATTTCGCGCAACTAAAGCGCCCGCCGGTCCGAGGCGGCATTGCCTTCGGGGGCCGTTCCGGGAAAAATGCAAGAGCGCGTCAGGCGCACAAAACGGGCGCGGCAAATCGGGCCCAGGGCGTTCAGGGAGACCCGACGATGCAGACCAACCCCAAAATCACCGGCAAGACGGCCCTGGTCACCGGCGCCAGCCGCGGCATCGGCCGCGCCATCGCCCAGCGTCTGGCCTCGGCCGGCGCGACCGTGGTGATCACGGCGCGCTCCTCCGGCAAGGTGGTTACGGGCAAGCGCTTCGGTCAGGATCAGGCGATCGCCGGCACGCTGGAAGAGACAAAAGCGTTGATTCAGGACGCCGGCGGCACGGCAATCGTCGTCCCGGCCGATCTGGAATCCGCCGAGGAGCGGGCGAACCTCGTCAGGCGCGCCGCCGAGGCCGCCGGAAAACCCATCGACATTCTGGTCAACAACGCCGGCTTCGCTGATTACGCGCGCATCGACGCGATGAGCGCCGACACGTTCGAACGCACCATCACGCATTATCTGCGCGCGCCGTTCGACCTGGCGCACAACGCCATCCCTGACATGAAGAAGGCGGGCGCGGGCTGGATCGTCAATATCGGCTCGGTCACGGCGCTGCCGCCGACACGGCCTTACGCCGAATATCAGCGCGCGGGCGGAGACACGCTCTATGCGGCGATCAAGGCGGCGCTGCACCGCTTCACGCAAGGTTTGGCGGCCGAACTGATCGATCACAACATCGCGGTGAACGTGGTCGGCCCGTCGACGGCCATCCGCACGCCCGGCGCCAGCGACCTGATCCCCAGCGACTACCCGACCGAAGACGTCGCCTATCTGGCCGAGACGGTCCTGGCCATGTGCCATCTGCCCGCCGAACAGCGCACTGGGCATGTCGCGTTCTCGATGCACTGGCCGGCGCATCATCAATTGCAGGTGATGAGCCTGGACGGCCGCGACAAGCTGCCGCCCGCCGTAGCGCCGGCCTGGTCGCACCCGGGGATCGCAGCGAGCGGCGAATAGCCGAAACGCATCATTGCGCCGGGCAGGCCTGCGTTTCGGGGGGACCTTCGTTTTTGCCGATGCGCTCGACCACATCCTGACTGGATAGCCAGAGGCGGCCGCTTCTGGCGCAATCGGTCGCGTAGTCAAACAATTTGCGCATCGCCTCCGTCTGGAAATTGAACGGGCCGGAGAAGGGATAGCCTTTGGGAATATTCGTGAAGCGCAAGGTGATGCCCTGGCGTTGCGCGAAGTTAGCGGCGAGCGACAATTCCGTGCGCGTCATGTGGGTCAGCGCCACGTTCGAGGCGCGCAATGTGATCGCGATCGTGTTGGCCTGCGAGGAGCGCTGCACGGGTTCAAGCTGACCGTTGACGATCACGTAAATGCGCGCGCCTTCAAGTTCCGGGAACTTTTTATCCGACAGGAACGCCACGTCCGGAAACAGGAAGAACGGCACAGTCGTCCCGCCGTCCACGTGCATCTCGTCGTGCGCGCCGCTCGCGTCGCGCACCGGTATCATCACCGGCGGAAAGGCGCCGGGCACGCTGCTTGAAGCCACAAGCACGTCGATGAACAGCCGGCGCGCATCGTCGCCGCCCTGACGCGCGATGGCGCCCATGTCCCAGTATACGGGCGCTTCGGCGTCGAGATTGGTGGTGGCGACGAGCAGGATTCGGCCCTTCGCGGATTCCTGCGCCACGGCCGCCACCAGTTCGGGCGTGATGTATTCGGACACTAGCTTGCGCAGATTGGCGTTGTTGACGATGCCGACGCGGAACAGGGAAAACAGGCCGGCCGAATCCAGAAGGTTGGCGCTGGCGCCGCCTGTATAGGCCGCTTCCAGTTCATCGTCCCAGTCGGGGCCGAGAAACGCGAAGGGTGCGATCAGCGCGCCGGTGCTCACGCCCGTGACGATCTGAAAGGCCGGCCGCGCGCCGGAGAGCGTCATGCCTTTGAGCGCGCCGGCGCCGAACACGCCGCCGGCGCCGCCGCCCGACAAAGCCAGTATGTTCAGGCTCCCATCGGGCGATGTGGCTCGCGCGTGCCCGACATGGTCCTGCAGCCACGAAACGAAAGCGGTCTGATCGGGATCGGATGAGCGGATGTCGGGGCCATAGCCTTCGACGCGCGCACCATGCAGCAAATCCGCTTCCGGCGGGCCGTAGCGGCCTGCGGTCACGCAGGCGGAGAGGCTGAGGGCCCCGCAAAGGGCGGCCAGTGTTCTGATCATGAATCGCCCGTATCCCCGCAGCGCGCTGGAGCCCGATCAAGCCGGCCGATTCGGGTCTGCCTGACATGGCTCCAAGCGCGCGCATGAAGCTGGAAGTCGGCGCGATTGGAAAGCGAATTCTGAGGGCGCGTGCGAGCGCTTTGCGTTTTTAGGCCTTGCAGCCCAGGCTCGTCTTTTCGTTCTTCAGGCGCGCTTTGGTTTGCGGGCTGGCTTTGGGATATTGCACGAGAACCTGCGAGAGCGTGGTGCAGCCGTCGCTCTTGGAGCCCATTTTCGCAAGGGTCGAGCCCAGCCGCACCATAGCGTCCGGCGCGCGCTTGGCCTTCGGCGTGTTCTTCAGGATGTTGACGTAGGTCTGCGCGGCGGTCGGGTAATCGCCTTCGAGATATTGCGTCTCGCCAATCCAGAATTTGGCTTCGGCGGCGTCGGCCGATTTTGGATATTGCGACACCACCGAGCGCAAGGTCGTGCGCGCCCCTTCGATGTCGCCGGAAGACAGCTTGTACTGCCCGTCGCGCAGCAATTCGGTGGAGGGCGACAAGGGGGTGGGCGCGCCCGCCGTGCTGGGCGCTGCGCCGCCGGCGGGGGATGCGCCCGAAGGCGCAGTCGCGGCGGCCGGCTTGGGCGCGGGCGCGGCGGGAAGCTCCATGCCGAAGCCCAGAGCCGCCTGCACCTTCAGCGCTTGCTCCAGTTGCACGATGCGGGCGGTGAGTTCGTCGGCGACGCTGCGCACCTGCTGGTTCTGGTCCTGCAGGACGCGGTTTTGCTGCTGCAGGGATTCAATATCGCCGGTCAGGCGGCGGTTCGCGGATTCAAGAGTTTCCACGCGGCTCTGCAGACGCTGGATCAGCGGATCGGGCTGCACCATCGCATCGGGCGCGGGCGCAGGATCGGCGAAGGCGGCCGGCGCCGACAAGAGCGCGAGCGCCGCGAACGGGGCGGCGATCATTCCAGTCAGAAAGGAGCGCTTCATTCCAATGCCTCTTGCAAGCGGCGCCGCAACGCACTCTGGCGCCTGTTCGTTCGTGAGTACCAACGCCGGCCGGACTTGTCTCTCATGGCGCGAGTCGAAAGTGCGGGTATCGCGCAGGAGGTCCCCGAGCGTGGCTTCTGGGCGTGAAATGCGGCTCGGGCGAGGCGGGAAAGCGGAATTTACGCTGCAATCAAGGTGTTGGCTCTGGCATAGACCATCGCCCGCGCCCGTCACCCCGGACAAGCCCGCGCAGCGGGCGCGATCCGGGGCCCAGTTTCATAAAGCTGTGCGCGCCATGAGAATGGGCCCCGCATCTCCGCATTGCTTCGCAACGCTGCGTGCGGGGCGACGGCGTGGGTGTTCTCAACGCAAAGAAAAAGCCCGCGGCTCTCACCGCGGGCTTTCATCTTTTCAGCGTTCAGCCGGTTCTTACGAAACCGCGCCGGACACGATCGCCGAGTGGGCGTTGCGGTTGCGCGACCAGGCCGTCTCGTTCGAGGACGGGTCGATCGGGCGTTCCTTGCCGTAGGAGATCGTGGACAGGCGATCGCCGGGGACGCCGAGCGACACAAGATAGTCGCGGGCGGCCGAAGCGCGGCGGGCGCCGAGGGCCAGGTTGTACTCGCGCGTGCCGCGCTCGTCGCAATTGCCTTCGACCAGGATCTTCACGCCGGTATAGGTCTTGAGCCAGGCGGCCTGACGTTCCAGCGTCGCGCGGGCTTCCGGCGACAGCGTGGATTGGTCGTATTCGAAATAGACGAAATCGCCAGCAGCTTGCTGAAAGTCCGCGAGCGAGCCCGGCACCACGGTCGAGCTGACCGGCGGCGGCGGCGCTTCAACGACCGGCGGCGGCGTCGGCGCAGGAGCAGGCTTGCTCGCACAACCCGCAACGCTGAACGCGACTGCCGCAATCATCGCGGTAGGAATGATAACGCGCATATTCTGCTGCTCCCCGTTGTTTGAAAACCCAACATACTTACTGGCTTCGTAATGTGAACCCCGTATGACGCGAGAATTCACAAGCGACGAAGGATTAAAGAAAATTTATGGCAGCAAAGGCGACCAGGCGGGGTCAGATGCCGCTCCAGGCGTCGGAATCTGCCGCAAATTTTTGCCAGTCAGGTCGACGGACCACAATTGCGGTTCGCCGCCGAGCGGTTCGCGGAAGAACATGATGACGCGGCCGTTCGGCGACCAGGTCGGACCTTCGTCCAGATCGCTTTCGGTCAGCAGCCGTTCGCCCGAACCGTCCGGCTTGATCACGCCGATATAAAAGCGTCCGCCTTTTTGCTTGGTGAAGGCGATGAGATCGCCGCGCGGCGACCAGACGGGCGTCAGAGAACGGCCGTCGCCGAAGGTGATTCGCTTCACGCCCGAGCCGTCGCCGTTCATCGTGTAAAGCTGCGGCGTGCCGCCGCGGTCGGAGTTGAACACGATCTTCTGGCCGTCCGGCGACCCGCTCGGCGAGGTGTCGATCGCCGGATCGTCGGTCAGCTTCTTCATCGTGCGCTGCGCCAGATTCATAATGTAGACGTCGCTGTCCCCGTAACGCTCCAGCGACAGCAGGACGGAGCCGCCGTCCGGCGTAAAGCGCGGCGCGAAGGTCATGCCCGGCGTGTCGGTCAGCACTTCCTTCCGGCCGGTGTCGATATTGTACAGGAACACGCGCGCCCGGCCGCCTTCATAGGACATGTAGGTGATCTGCTGGGCGTTCGGCGAAAAGCGCGGCGTGATCACCAGATAGGAGCCGTTGGTCAGGAAGGCCGGATTGGCCCCGTCCTGATCCATGATCGCCAAACGCTTTACGCGCGCGGTTTTCGGCCCGCTTTCGTGCACGAACACAACGCGGGTGTCGAAATAGCCTTTTTCGCCGGTCAGACGCTCGTAAATCGCGTCGGAGACCTTGTGCGCGATGCGCCGCCAGTTTTCCGGTGTGGTGGTGAATTCCAGCCCCAGCATCTGCTCTTCGCCGAACACGTCCCACAGACGGAACTCCACGCGCAGGCGGCCGGGGCCATCCTGGATGGCGCGGCCGGTCACCAGAGCCTGGGCCTTGATGATCTTCCAGTCCGCGTAGCGGGGCGGGACGTTGATGTCGGTGATCTTCTGGATATAGGCGGTCTGCTCGATCGGGCGGAACAGGGCCGAGCGCTCAAGGTTCGCACGGATCACCCCGACCACGTCCTTGCCGATGCTTTGTTCGGTGGGCGTGCCGCCGATGAAATCGGGCACGGCGATGGGCAGGGGCTCGAGATTGCCCTGCGTGATGTCGATCTCCAGCGCCGCCTTGGCCTGCGGCGGCGTCAAGACCACGAACAACGCAGCGAAAAACATCGCCAGAATGCGCATCGGCTTGCTCCGTTTGGACCCGGTACGTTTCGCTATACCCTGCTTCACAAGGCAGAATTGCGAACACGCGGACCTAAGTTTTCCACAATTCCCCTCAAAGCAGGCCCGCGCTGTGCGCTGGTCCGGCCCGCTCGAAGCGTCTTCATTGGTTCAGCATTTCGCGCGGGTCAAACCGCAAAACGACCTCTTTCCAAATGTCGTAACTTTCCTGCGGCAAATCGTAAGGAGAGCACGTGCGCACGGCGCGCAGCGCGTTTTCCGACGCGATCACCATGCCGCGGTCGCCCACGGGCAGCGGATTGGGCTTTTCCAGTTTCGGATCGCGTGCGATGCCGCCGTCGCGATTCAGGAACACGCGCACCGATACGATCAGGCGCTCGGGATTGGGCTGGTCGATGGGCGCGCGCCAGCAGCGTTTCAATTGTTCGCGCAGCGCGTCTTCGGCGGAGGCCACCATCTGGTTGGCGCGGCCGACGGACTTGCGGCCGATCGCATCGTCCTTGGCGTTGGTGGGCTGTTCGTTCTTGGTGGCGGCGGCGTATTTCTGGGTCGCCTTGTTGACCATTTTCGCGAGGTCGAATTCCTGACCCTTCTTGACGTTGCGGTCGGTGGATTTGTCCTTCGAGGTCGTGCTGGGCGAGGGCTTGTCCTCGGGTTTTACGGGCTTCACCGGACCAGGAACGTCCGACACCGCCTTGGAGGGCGGCGGCGCTTTCAGATTGTTCGACTTCTCATTGCCCATTTCATCGCCGGGCGTCGGGTCGCCGTCCGCCATTTGCGGCGGCACGGGGGCTTCCTGCGCGTCGGGCACCTCAAGCGCCTTGGCGGCTTCGATATTGGTCTCCGGCCCGATCTTGACCATGGAGATCGGGATGGAGGGCGGGATCGGCGGGCTGGGCGGCGCATAATTCCACGCCACCATCGTCAGCCCGATCAGGGCTGCGTGCAAAGCGATTGAGGCGGGAACGCTCGCGCGCATGGGCGTCACTTCGAGAGCGGGTCGCTCACGAGCGCAAGGTTCGTGAAGCCGGCGCCGCTGATCCGGGCCATCACGCGCATGACCGTTTCATAATCCGCGTGCGCGGCGGCGCGGATGTAAATGCGTTCGTCATAGCCGGCCTGACTGATGGCCGTCAGGCGCGGCGCGAGCTCCTCAAGGGTGGCGGGCGTCTCCTGCACATAGATATTGCCGTTTTGCAGGATGGTGATGGTCAGCGGGTCCTTCGCCGCGGGCAGCACCTTGGCGTCGGATTTGGGCAGCGCGACCTCCACGCCCGCCGTCAGCAGGGGCGCCGTGACCATGAACACGATCAGCAGCACCAGCATGACGTCAACCAACGGCGTGACGTTGATGTCCGCCATGAAGGAACGCCTGCGGCGGCGGCGCCTGCTGCGGCCTCCCGAATTTTGCGTGATCCCGCCGGCCATCCGCTTAGGCCCCCGTCAGACGGCGCGACAGGCGCGCGAGGGCTTCGTCGGTGACGTTGTCCAGGCGCTGGCCGATCTTCTGCGCATCGCCCGAGAACTTGTTGTAGAAAATGACGGCCGGGATGGCGGCCACGAGGCCCAGGGCCGTGGCGAACAGCGCCTCGGCGATGCCCGGCGCCACGACGGCGAGGTTCGTGTCCTTCAACTGGGCGATGGACCGGAACGAGTTCATGATGCCCCAGACCGTGCCGAACAGGCCGACGAAGGGCGAGGCGGCGCCGATCGTCGCCAGGACGCCAAGGCCTTGCTCAAGCTTCGAGATTTCCTTGTCGGCGGCGGCGGCCATGAGCCGGTCCGCACGCTCCACCGACATTTGCACCTGCGCGTCGGAGAGGCCGCCGCGCCGTGAATCGCGCCATTCGCGGATGGCAGGCACGATGGCCCGGCCGAAGGCGTCCCGGGCGCCGGCTTCATCGGCGTCCAGGGCGTTGAGCCCGGCGCGCGCGAAGCCTTCCTCGAAATTGCGGGCGCGCCGCGTCAGATCGCCGAAGGTCAGATACTTGTCGATAATGATCGCCCAGGACCAGACCGACGATACAAACAAGCCGGTCATCACCGCTTTGACGATCGGGTCCGCGCGTAAAAACAACGCAATGAGGGAGAAGTCTTGCGCGACAATGTCAGCGCGCGCGGCAACAGCGGCGTCCATGGAGTCCCCTTATTTTGGTCGCGATGCCAGCCGAATAGGGCGAAATCGCGACCTCATTACCCTCTAGACCCATTCCCGATTTGAGTTGCGCAACTCAAATCGGGAATGGGTCTGAACTTTTGATGAGAACCCTTCTTATCCGCTCAGAATGCTTCATTCAGATCGGGAAGGGCTCTTGGGCGCTTCGACAACGGTGTTTCCGCGACGTGCGCGCGCTCCGTCAAGCCCGGAGCGCCGGATTTGGCGTTCATAACCTTGGACCTGTGGAAAGTTTCGCCTTTGAATCCGCAAAAAGCATGGCGCGGCTGTGTTTTAGTCAGGGCGCGTCACAAAAGCTTCGCGCTGCGCCGTGATCCGGCTCAGCCTTCCGGTGCGCTAAGATAGGGGGCGAGGGCGTCGACGACGTCCTTCGGCAGCCGCCTCGCGCCGCCGCCGTCCGCCGCTATGCAGACGATTTCCACAGAGGCCCGGCAGATCAAAACGCCGTCGCGCAGCAATTCCTGATCGAGGCTCATGCGCGCGCCGCGCGCCGCCAGAAACCGGGTGCGCACACTCAGCGCATCGTCGATGCGGGCGGCGGCGCGGTATTCGATAGCGAGCTTCGTGACGGCGAAGGCGACCGGCTCGGGGCGTTGCAGCAGCGCCGAATGCCCGACCCCCGCAATCCGCAGAAACTCCGTCCGCCCGCGCTCGAAGAACTTCAGATAATTGGCGTGATACACCGCGCCGGAAAAGTCGGTGTCCTCATAATAGATGCGCACCGGGAAATAATGCGCGCGCTCTACAATCCGGCCGGAAGTGGGGTGGTCCATGCTTGCGCTCTCGTTTGACCGGACGCTGCTACACGGATTTGCGTGCGGGTTTAAGCGCGTGCGCCCAAAAGGTTCGCAGCTTCCCGCCCGCCGTCACAGAGCCGCGATGCGGGCCGCGCGCAGGACATGGAGGAAGCGCCTGCCGCGTCCTGGCGAAAACAATGCGGAAAACAGCGCAATACTTACCTATGTTCGTGCCAGCGCGGTTAATTTCCACCGCGAGTCCCCGTCGTAGCGGAATGCAGGCCATGTCCCAGGATGTCGATATTCCAGAGACCGGCCGCGTCCGCGCCGAATCGCCGTTTCCGGATTTTCAGCCCAACGCCAGTGGCGCCGCGTTGAACGGCGCCGTCAGCCCACGGACCGCGGCCGCGGGCGCCGGTGATCGGGCGCGCCCGGCGATCTGGATTCTGCAGGCGCGGCAAGCGGCGGTCTGCTTCATCGTGGTCTTTTGCGTCGCCTATGGATCGATATTGCTGACCCGGGGCGATCGCGCGGTCTCGTCCTTCTGGCCAGCGAACGCCGTGTTCCTTGTGCTGGCGATGCGATCGCCCTGGACGCCGGCCGGGTGGCTCGATCTGCTCGCCGCCGGAAGCGTCGCGTCGACCATCGCCAATTGCCTGGGCGGGACCAGCTTGCCGCTGTCCATCTTGTTCACGATCGCGAACGGCGCCGAGGTTGTGACCGCCTTCCTCATCATTCGCTTCGGCCAAGCGACGCAGGCGGAGCAATCCCGGCCGGCGTTTCGCCAGCTGCGACATTTATTGTTCGCAGCGCTCATCCCGCCTTTTCTGAGCGCGTTCATCGCCGGCGCCGCGCTGCACTTCATCGCAGACGCCTCCTTCATCGACGGCGCGCTTCACTGGTATCTTGCGGCGTCGCTGGGCATGCTCATGATCCTGCCTCTGGGCGTCATGGATTACCGCGACGCCTTGCACCGCCTTCGGACCCCGGCGGGGTTGCGCAGCGCGCTCTTGACCCTCGGCTTCGTTGCAGGGTCGGCGTTCCTCATCTTTTTTCAGACCGTCAGCCCCTTCGTGTTCCTGGTGACTGCGTCGATCCTGTTCGCGACCTATCATCATCGTTCGCTCGGCGCGGCGGCGTCGGTGATCGTGGTCGCCCTGATTGCCGTACCGCTGACTGCGTCCGGCCGCGGACCGCTGTCCCTTGTAGTGGCGCAGGATGCGATGGGGCGCCAATTGCTGCTGCAGGCGTATCTGATGGCAGTGGGATTCGTCGCCGTGATTGCGACGGCGATCCTGGACGATCGTGACGGGCTGCGCCTCGCGGCGGAGCGACGGGTGGAGGCGGCGCGCAGAAAAGCGGAGGCGCAGTCGCAATTATTGCGTCACCTCGCACATGAGATACGGACGCCGCTGAACGTCATCCAGGGGTTCGCTACGCTGCTGAACGAGCGCGCCGACCTCGCGCCCGACATCCAAAAAATGACGCATGCGATCGCCGAGGCGTCTTCGGAAGTGCAAACCCTCGCCAACGGCATTCTGGAGAACGCCCGCGTGGAGCGGGGCGCCTTGCGTCTTGCGCCGGCGCAACATCGCGTCGACGATATATTCGAAGAGCTCCGCGCGGAGTTTCAATCTGCCTCGGCGCGGCTGGCCTTTGATGAATCGTCCAAATGCCTCGTTTACGGCGATCGTCTCCGCATCAAGCAGATGCTGCGCAACCTGATCAACAATTCGGTCAATTATGCGGGGCTCTTCGGACCAATACACGTAACGGCCTCATCGGCGGCCATGGAGGGATATACACGGCTGGAAGTGGTCGATCGTGGGCCGGGCATCGCCAAAAACCGGCTGCACGAGGTGTTCGAACCGTTCAGCAAGCTTGGGCCGGATTCGTCCTCCGGCAAGAGCGCTGGCGTTGGGCTTTCGATCGTCAAGCAACTCGCCGAAGCGCAGCATGGCTCCGTCGGGGTTTTGAGCACGCCCTATATGGAAACGCGTTTTTGGATCCTGTTGCCGGCGGCGCCGTCGAAAGAGTTGCTGGACTGGTACGCCCGCGGCGCGCCGGACATCGACCCGCGCGCCATATTTCCACACTGATGCCATTCCGCATCGCGGCAGGCGCCCGGTGCGACATTCCTGCGCATTTGACGCGGATCAATGTCAACGCAAATGAGCGGCCGAACTCTTCCCTTACAGGGAGGGCTATGCATGTTGCGTTTCGAATTCTGGCTCTGCGACGGTCAAGGCCTTCCGCTGCCGGAACGTCATTTGGAGCCGGATATTCAGCAGGCGCTGAAGGACGCAAAGCAGGTGCTGTCCGAACACCCTGAGCTCCGGAAGATCGATCTCATCTGCGGCGAAACCCATGTCGGCGCCGTCGGCCACAGCTGGAGCTCCTGCTCGTGCGGGCGAAAGGCCTGCAGCGAGACTTGCCCCGTATATCTTGGAAAAGCCTCCGCGCGGCCGGCCGATTGAATGGCCGCCGCGCCGGCGCCCCGGCACGAAAGTTCTAGAGCAAGTGCGCGTCGCCGGTTTCGGCGCGGCGAAACGTCAGTCCCGCCACGTCGTCGCGCAGCAACGCCTGCAGCAAGTGCGCATCCGTCGAAACGGCGAGCGCGCGCCGAGGCGCTGGGCATTCCGAAGGATCGCTGGGTGTTTCCCTGGGCC
>CAYNCS010000060.1:0-18310 GCA_964395875.1 uncultured Caulobacteraceae bacterium
TTCGGGTTGTTGGAGGCGACGACCTGACCAATGCCGGTGGCGCGCACCACCGCACCGATGGGCACGGCCGGCATGTAGGAATCTTCCTGGATCCAGATGCGCTGCGTCGGATCGAACGACAAATGCGTGACGCGCACGCGCACCTCATTGGGGCCAAGCTCCGGCAAGGGCTGGTCGTCGCGCTTGAAGTCGCTGTCCTTCAAGCGGCCTTCCGGACGCCGCGCCAGCACCCAGCGGCGATTGATCACGTTCATGTCTTCCTCCCTGCCGCGATTTAAAGCGGTTTCACATATTGAATGAAACCGCTTTTGTTCGCGATTTTATCGTAAAGCGCCTGCGCCTTCCGATTGCTCTCTTCGGTCAGCCAGTAATAACGCGAACATCCGTGCGCCCGCGCCAGATCGGCGCCGCCTTCAATCAAAGCGCTCCCGACTCCCTTACCGCGCGCGTCAGGCGCGGTGAACAAATCTTCGAGATAGCAATAATTGGCCTTCGCCCAGGTCGAACGGTGCAGCACGAAGATCGCGAAGCCGCGCCATTCATCGCCTTCCTTTGCGGCGAGCATGTGCATCGGTTCCGCCGGATCGAGACAGCGCGTCCAGGTGAGATCGGTGATCTCGTGCGCCAGATCGGTGCGATAGAATTCCAGATAGCCGACCCACAAGGGCAGCCACTTATCTTTCTCCTCGACGGACGCAGGAACGATGCGGAGGTTCATTGGCTGGCCCACACGATGCGCGCGATCCAGGCGACGTTTGTGAGTTCGATCTCGCGCGGCGGATAAGCAGGATTGAGAGAAAGGAGCTCCACTTTTTTCGCGGACATGCGGCCCAGTTGCTTGGCCATCACCTCACCCCCATTCGTCTTCACTACGACGCGATCGCCGCGCCGCGGCTGCGCCGAAGGCGAGACGACGATCCGGTCGCCCGCGCGGTAAACCGGCTCCATGGAATCGCCGGCGATCTCCAGTGCGTAGACGTCGTCGCTCTCCAGGCCGGGAAATCGCACCTCGTCCCAGCCTTGACCGGCGGGAAATCCCGCATCGTCGAAATAACCTTCGGCGCCGGCCTGCGCGAACCCGATCAGCGGCACGGCCTGGCCAGCCCGTCCGCCCGCCTGCCCCTCGGTCAAGACCGCGAAACTCTCGAAGCTCTCGCCGACAGCCTCCAGCGCCTTGGCCACGCTTTCGGTGGACGGCCAGCGCGGCTTGTCGGCGCCGGCCTTGCCGCTGCCCATGCGTTTGGACTTGTTGAACGTGGTGGAATCGAGGCCCGCCAGTTTGGCGAGGCCGGAGGGCGTGAGGCCGTGGCGCGCCGCCACCGCATCGACCGCCGCCCAGATCTGTGTGTGCTTCATTGGCGCTTCCCGCGCGGATTAGGACTAAATCGCCTTATAATAGGAATATTAGCCGACGAACAGCCCGCGCGACCATCTACCGGTCATGCGGATGCAAAAAAGGCATATACGTTCGAGCCTTAGGATGTTTCCGGCATCCATCACGGCTCTTGCCATGCGGCGCAGAGTCACGCGAAACAATTGCATGTCCCTTCTTCACACGTTCGCCACGCAAGCCCTCAGCAATCTGTTTGGTCCGGAAACGGCGCACGATTTGGCGCTGAAAGGATTGGAGGCGGGGCTGGGGCCCGTAGCGCCGCCGTCCGATCCGGTGCTCGCCACCGAACTCCTGGGCATGAAAATGCCGAACCCGATCGGCCTGGCCGCCGGCTTCGACAAGAACGCGCGCGTCCCCCTTCCGATGCTGCGCGCGGGATTCGGCTTTGTCGAATGCGGCACCGTCACGCCGAAGGCGCAGCCGGGCAATCCGAAGCCGCGCATATTCCGGCTGCGCGAGGACGAAGCCGTGGTGAACCGCCTGGGCTTCAACAATAAGGGGCTTGTTCAGTTTACGGATCGTCTGCGCCGCTATGCATCGCAAGGCGTGATCGGCGCCAATGTCGGCGCCAACAAAGATTCAAGCGACCGCATCGCCGATTATTGCGAAGGCTACAAAGCCGTCGCGCACCATGCGTCCTACGTCACCGTCAACGTCTCCTCACCCAACACGCCCGGTCTGCGCGATCTGCAAAATCCCGACGCGCTCGTGGAATTGCTGGACCGCCTGCGTCAGACCCGCGCCGCCTGCGGCGAATTGCGGCCGCTGTTCTTGAAAGTCGCGCCGGATCTCACGGACGCCCAGGTGGCGGACATCGCCCGGGTTCTGCCGTCGCGGGTCGACGGCCTGATCGTGTCCAACACGACGATCTCCCGCCCCGACGCCTTGCGCAGCGGCAGAAAACGCGAGGCCGGCGGTCTGTCGGGCAAGCCGCTCTTCGAACTCTCCACCGCCAAGCTGAAGGATTTCCGCGCCGCGCTGCCGGACGGCTTTCCGCTCATCGGAGCAGGCGGAATTTCCAGCGGGTCGGAAGCCTTCACGAAAATCAAAGCGGGCGCGAGCGCGGTCCAGCTATATTCGGCCATGGTCTATGCAGGCCCGGAATTGCCGGCGCGGATCGCGCGCGATCTGGCGGCCATTCTGAAAGCAAACGGCTTCGCGAACGTCCGCCAGGCGGTGGGAGCCGCGTAGCCGATCGACAAAGGGAGGATACGATGGCGGCCTACACGATGGTGGTGATGACCAACGCCAAACCCGGACGCGATCAGGAATTCAACGATTGGTACACGAACATCCATCTGCCCGAAGTGTGCCAGGTGCCTGGAATTAAATCGGCAAGGCGCTTTCAGCACAGCCGCTCCTTGCCCGAAGGCGGTCCGGAAACCATCCAGACGGGTACAAAATATCTGGCGCTCTATGAGATCGAGACGGACGATATCGACAGCGTCGTGAGAGGCCTGATGGACAGCGCCGCGACGATGACGATGAGCGACTCGCTGGACATGCGCGCATTCGCCGAGTTCTTCGAAGAGACCGCGATCTATCCGCGCTGATCAGCTTTCCCGGCGCAGCATGAAATTGCCGTGCAGCGTCGCGATCGGATTGTCGCGATTGGATTGCCACGCTTCGGCGCGCACGTTCGCAACGCGCCGACCCAGCCGGGAAATGTGCGCCCGCGCGTAAGTTTCAATCGGCTTGCCGCCCCGCAGGTAACTCACCGTAACGTCGATCGGCTTCGGCGTTTGTTTGGCTCCGCTGCTCGCAGCGATCTGCGCAATCGCTGAAATCTCCAGCAAGGCGCCAATGACGCCGCCATGGAGGAATGGCGGATTGGGACGCCCGACGAGATGATCCGAAAATGGCAGAACGAGCGTCAGCTCATCGCCCTTTACGTCGAACTCAATTCCCAGAAAGCGCGCATAGGGAATGCGGGCTACCGCGGCGGCGACAATTTCAGGCGTAATCAGATCCTTCATCAGGCGACCGCCACGTCAGGGCTGCCATAGCTTTCTTCGCCGGTCATCATGAAGGTTCCGGCAGCGGTGGCGATCGGATCTTCCGGGTCGTCATGGTAGGCGACGCCGCGCACGAAACAGATGCTGCGCGTGACCTTGTAGCAATGCGCCATGCACTGAACGGCGCGATGCGGCTCGGCCGGACGCATATAGTCGATGCGTAGATCGAGCGTCGCCATGGCGGTAAGCTTGCCAAGCGCTGCTTGCGTGGCCGCGCCGCAGGTAGAATCCAGCATGGTGGTCAGCACGCCGCCTGCAATGACGCCCGTCTCGGCGTCGCCGACAAGGTCTTCACGCCAGTCGATCTCGGACCAGGCCTTGCTGCGTTCGATACGGGTGACGCGCAAACCGATGGCGCTGGTTTGCGGCGCGAAAAACCCTTTCAGCTTAGCGAATTCGGCGGCGAGTTCCGGATCGTCAATCCGGACGCCGGAAAACGCAACGGCGGGAGGTTTCTGGTCACTCATCAGCGCAGTTTCCGGCGCCCCGCCAAAGCTGGCAAGCGCGTTTGTGCGGCGCAAACGAAAACGCCGCCGGTTTCCCGGCGGCGTTTCGGAATAGGCGATATTCGAAAAAGCTTACTCGGCGGCTTCCACTTCTTCGCGGCCGACAGAACGTTCGGCGATACGAGCCGACTTACCGCGGCGATCGCGCAGATAATACAGTTTTGCACGGCGCACCTTGCCGTGACGCACGACTTCGATGGAATCGATGGCGGGCGAGTAGATCGGGAACACGCGCTCAACGCCTTCGCCGAACGAGATCTTGCGTACGGTGAAGCTCTCAGTGAGGCCCGAACCGTCGCGGCCGATGCAGACGCCTTCAAAGGCCTGAACGCGCTCGCGATCGCCTTCGGCGATCTTCACCTTCACCCGCAGCGTGTCGCCGGGACGGAAAGACGGAATTTTGCGGCCGTTCGACACGCGGCCGATTTCTTCCTTGTTCAGGACGTCGATAATGTTCGTCATGGCTCGCCTCTATCCTTTCGTCCCGAAAAGCTGGCCCATAAATCAGGCCTGACCTTCCGGGTCAATTCCTCCGCTTGAGCCTTGCGCCAGGCGCGGATGCGCGCGTGATCGCCGGACAGAAGCGGCTCGGGGATTGATCGGCCCTCCCATTCCCGCGGACGGGTGTAATGGGGATACTCGAGCAATCCGCCCTCGAAACTCTCTTCGTCGGCCGATTCCAGTTTTCCCATCATGCCGGGGAGGAGCCGGACGCAAGCTTCCAGAAGAACCTGCGCCGCAACCTCGCCGCCCGAAAGGACGAAATCGCCGATCGAAACCTCTTCCATATCGCGGCCTTCGATGACGCGCTGATCGAGCCCTTCAAACCGGCCGCAAAACAAAATGACGCCGGGGCCCTGGGAAATTTCCCGGGCCCGGCGCTGCGTCAGCGGCGCGCCTCTAGGGCTCAGATAGATCAGCGGCCGGCCAGCCCGGTCCACGGAATCGATCGCCGAAGCCGCCACGTCAGGGCGCAGAACCATACCTGGTCCGCCGCCAGCAGGCGTGTCGTCAACGGAACGGTGCTTATTACGCGCGAAATCGCGTATGTCCACAGTTTCTAGCGTCCAAACGCCCTCAGAAAGCGCCGTTCCGCATAATGAGATGCCCAGCACGCCCGGAAAGGCCTGCGGGAACAGGGTTAAGACAGTGGCCGAGAACGCCATGAACGTTTGAATTCCTGTGGAGGACTTACGCCGCCGGCGCGAGCCTCAGCGGACCTTACATTTATTTGAATGCATGCGCCCTTTCCCCGAAAGCGCGCAAGGGTTAGGAACCCGCTTGGATCCATTCCTGGGTCGAGGGGAAAATCTCAAGCCGGGCGTGGGTCTAAACCTTGAAAGAGGGGCCTGGGGCACGGCTCGTCCAATCAGCTTCCGGAAAAATTATGAGCGACGGCGCAACGAGCGCAGCAGATCAGCTTGAACAGCGTACCGGCCGGTTAGCGGACGTCCTGCCGATCGCGGCCGTGACGTTCGTCGCGCTTCTTGGCTTTGGCGCATTCATACCCGTGTTTCCGTATTTCGGGCGGTCGCTCAACGCGAGCGACGGCGCGGTCACCCTTACGATGGCCGCCTATTCGCTGGGGCAATTCATCTCCGCGCCCTTCTGGGGACGCCTGTCGGACCGTTTTGGCCGCAAACCCATCCTGATCGCCGGCACCTGCGCCGCGGCGCTCGCTTACATTTTCGTGGCCAACGCCAAAAGCATCGAGATGCTGTTCGCCGCGCGCCTGTTCGGCGGCCTGATGGCCGGCAACATCGCCGCCGCATTCGCCGCCGCATCCGACATATCCACCCCGTCTTCCCGCGCCAAGGCGATGGGCATTCTGGGCGCGGCGTTCGGCCTGGGCTTCATTTTTGGACCGTTCCTTGGCGGGGTCCTGGCGGGCGATCATCCAACTCCAGACACATTGGCGCATGTCGCCTACGTGTCGGCGGGCATGAACGCCTTGGCCGCCCTGGCTACCCTATTCATCTTCCGCGAAACGCTGAAACCGGCGTTCCGCAAGGCACGCGAAAAGTCGCATCGCTTCGCCATCCTGACCGGACGGCACAGGCTTCAGACCCTGACCCTCGTATCCTTCCTGGTGACGACAGCCTTCGGGATGATGGAAGCGAGTATGGGATTTCTCGCCGCCGACCGGTTCGGCTGGACGCCGAGAGACCTGGGACATCTCTTCGCCGTGGTCGGCATTCTCAGCGTCATCATGCAGGGCGGCGGCGTCGGCCGCCTAACCAAGATGCTCGGAGAAACGAAGCTGCTGGTCAGCGGCCTCTTGATCATGACGATTGGCCTCATCATCGCGGGCCTGGCGCAGCTTCCCGGTCACGCGTATCTGGCGGCTGTTTTCCTGTCGATCGGATCGGCGGTGACGAACCCGACGCTCACAACCCTGTCGAGCTTCGAAGCCTCCGAGGATGAGCGCGGCGCAGTGCTGGGCGTGGTGCAGTCCGCAGCTTCGCTCGGCCGCGTGGCCGGCCCGGCGCTTGGCGGCACATTGTATGGCATGATCGCGCAATCGGCGCCGTTCCTGACCGGCGCGGCGATCGCGATTCTCAGCGCCCTGCTGATCGCGCTGGCGCTCAGGGGCCATCCACCGCATCAGCGCCATATCGGCGATCCGGAAGACTAGAGCCCTTCCTCATCGTCCGGCGCGGCGTTCGGTCCCAGACCGAGCGGCGGATCGATCACGACGCAGCGTTTGTCGAAATCCAGAACCGGCGCATTTTCCTTGGTGAAGGGCAGCAGCCATACGCCATAGGCCGCAGCCTCCGGCGGCGTGATCTGCAGCAGATCGCCAGCGCCGTAATTCTCGACGCCCGATACGCGGCCGAGATCGGCGCCGTCCACGCCTTCGGCGCGCAGCCCGATTAGATCGAAATGATAGAACTCGTCGTCCGTCGGCGGCGGCAGTTTCGCACGAGGCACGAAGAGCTGCGTGCCCCGCAAGGCCTCTGCGGCGTTCCGGTCCGTCACCTCTGGACCGGCGAGCGCAACGGCGTCCTTCAACATGCGCGGACGGCGCGGGGTAAGCACCACCGCGCCGTTTTTATCCAGGAGCGGACCATAAGCGGCGACGTCCCCAGGCGCGGCGGTGAAGGTCTTCACCTTCACCTCACCGCGCACCCCGAACGCGCCCATAATGGCGCCAACCATAATCAGGCTGGCGTTCGGATCGCTCACTCAGCGTTCGCAGCAGCGGCGGCCGCTTCCTTCGCCGCGGCTTCAGCCGCCAGACGCTCCTGCGCCTTCTTCTTCGGCTTGGCCTTTTCCGGGTTGTTGCGCGCGGTGCGCTTCAGGAGGCCGTTCGCATCCAGAAAACGTGCGACGCGATCGGTCGGCTGCGCGCCCTTCGCCAGCCATTCCTTGGTCTTTTCGATGTCGAGGATGACGCGCTTTTCATCGTCCTTCGCCAGCAGCGGGTTGAACGAGCCGACGCGGTCGATGAACTTGCCGTCGCGCGGCGAACGGGCGTCGGCGATCACGATGCGATAATACGGACGGTGCTTGGAGCCGCCGCGGGACAGACGAATTTTAAGCGACATGGATTTCTTCCTTTAGTGAGTAGAGTTCGGGTTCAAACGAGTACGGATCAATTCTTCTTGGTGGGCAGACCCGGCAGCCCAGGGAAATTTGGCGGATTGCCCGCGCCGCCCAATCCCTTGGGCAATCCGGGGAGATCGGTTTTGCCGGCCTCTGCATCTTTCATGGCTTGCGCGAAGCCGGGCGGCGTGCGGAAGCCGCCCTGCTGCGGCATGCCGAGCGCCTGCATCATGCCGCCCAGACCTTTGCCGCCTTTGCCCACGGCCTTCATCATGTCCGCCATCTGACGGTGCATCTTGAGGACCTTGTTCACTTCGGCCACGTCCACGCCGGCGCCCGCCGCGATGCGGCGGCGGCGCGAGGCGTTCAGAATGTCGGGCTTCTTGCGTTCGGCCTTGGTCATCGAGGTGATGATGGCCACCTGACGGGTGATCATCTTCTCGTTGACGTTCGCCGCTTCCATTTGCTTTTTCGCCTTGGCGACGCCGGGCAACATGCCCATCACGCCGCCAATGCCGCCGAGCTTCTGGATCTGACGCAGCTGATCGGCGAGGTCGTCCAGATCGAACTGCCCCTTGGCCAATTTCTTGGCCATGCGTTCGGCTTTTTCCTGGTCGAAATCCGCGGCCGCTTTTTCGACCAGGGCGACGATGTCGCCGCGGCCGAGGATGCGGCCCGCGACGCGCTGCGGATCGAAGGCTTCCAGACCGTCGATCTTTTCGGAAACGCCCGCGAACTTGATCGGCAGACCGGTGACGGATCGCATCGACAAAGCCGCGCCGCCGCGGCCGTCACCGTCCAGACGGGTCAGAACGATGCCGGTGAGCGGCAAACGTTCGTGGAAGCGCTTGGCGGTCTCCACTGCGTCCTGCCCCGTCAGCGCATCAGCGACGAGGAGGGTTTCAAACGGCTTGGCCAGCGCGGCGATCTCGGCCGCTTCGGCCATCAGCGCTTCATCGATGGAGGCGCGGCCGGCGGTGTCGAGGATCAGGACGTCGAAGCCGGAAAGCTTCGCCGTGGCGAGCGCGCGCTTTGCGATTTCGACAGCGGACTGACCGGCGACGATCGGCAGGAAGTCCACGTCCGCCTGTTCGGCCAGAACCTTCAATTGCTCCATGGCGGCCGGACGGCGCGTGTCGAGCGAAGCGACGAGCACGCGCTTGCGCTCCAGCTTGCGCAAACGCAGCGCGATCTTGGCGGTGGTGGTGGTTTTGCCTGAGCCCTGCAGACCCGCCATCATGACGACGGTCGGCGGTTCGGTCGAAAGATTGAGGCCGCCGGCGTTTCCTGCGCCGCCCAACATGTCCACCAGCGCGTCGTGAACGATCTTCACCACCTGCTGGCCCGGCTTCACCGAACGCAGGACGGATTCGCCCACGGCTTCCTGGCGCACGCTGTCGATGAATTTCTTGGCGACCGGCAGCGCGACGTCGGCTTCCAGGAGCGCCACGCGGATTTCGCGCAGCGCGACGTCGACATCCTTTTCCGACAGGGCGCCCCGCCCTGTCAGAGAGTCGAATACGCCCCCCAGTTTTTCCGTCAGCGCGTCAAACATGCGCTATGAACCTCATCGCTCAACAGCAAACGGCCCCGTGAGCGAACCATCGCCGACGGGGAGCCTCGCCAGCCTCCCTGGGTGTTTCCCGCGTCTCCGCGGCCCAATGTGCCGGTCAAGGGCGCTTGGGCAAAAGCCCATTTGCTGCGCCTGAATGGCGGGTGAGATACGCTCCGGCCGCCGCCAAGTCAAACCCCCAACGCAAAAGGGGAGCGCCGGGCGGCGCTCCCCTTCCATAGTTTTCAATCCGCTCGGCCGTCAGGAGGCCTTTTGCAGGGCCGCTGGCGCTGCAGCCTTGGCGCCGCTGGCGCTCGGCTTCGTCCGGGTGGGAATTTCCGGCGGGTAGAAGGTCTCGCACAGACCGAACTTCGCCCCGACATTGCGCAGGAAGTCGACATAGTCGCGGACCACATCCGGCATGACCCAAGCGCCGTGGCGATAGGAACGGTCGTCCTTGTCGTCCACGCCGATCTCCAGCGCCGGATAGCCGCCCGGCCGCCAAGTGCCGTGGAGACGATCCCACAGCGGCATCAGGCTGTAATTCTCGCCCTGTCCGCCCGACATGTCGCGAATGTGGTGCATCCGGTGGTCCAGCGGCGATTGCACGAGCCAACGGCCGACCCAGCCCCAATTGCTTGGTATCCGGGAATGGATCGACAGGCGCACAAACGATTGCACCGCGAACAGCAGGAACAAAGTCTCAGCCGACGGCGCGATGAACATCAGCGGCACCGCCAGGATGAACAGCGACGACAGATCCGCCGGATGAACGCGCACCGCCGTGAGGATGTAGAAATCCTGGGCCGCGTGGTGGAAGCGGTGGATCGGCCAGAACGTTTTCATATGGCCGACGCGGTGCGTCCAAAAATCAAGATAGGTGTAAATGAGATAGACGACCGGCAACTGGATCCAGACCGGCCAGGAACCGACGCCGAACTCAACGCCCGTGTGTTGCACGACGAACCGATGCAGCCACTCGCCCGAAGCCAGGCCAATGCCCAGCGTGAACACGACCAGGATGACTTTCGTCAGCCTGACCTGATCCAGAAGGAACATCACGACGTCGGACCAGGCCGACTTGGCGCCGAACATCAGATGGCGGATCGAGGATTCGCGCCAGCCGGCGAGCAGGAATTCCGCCAGAAACACGGCGACCGCCGTGACCAGACCGAGCACCAAGCCGCCCAGCAGCTTTTTCTGGAAGTCGACGAATACAATTTCCTTGCCGGCGAATTCCAGATGCAGCGCGTGGGGCGCGAAAGTCTTAACGGTAAACCACCAGCCGGCGTACAGCGCGGCCATGATAACGACGGCGACGAACAGCGCCGAAACTTTATTGTAATTCCCGTTTGGGCCGCCCGCCGCGGCCATTGTCGGGTTATGGGTCGACATAGGGGGTCACCCTCTCAAAAAAAGTGCTAACCGCCGGAAAGGCAAGCAACGAACGCGCCACCCCACCGCCGCGCCCGAAGCAATCCGAAGCAAATCCAACGGAACATCTTGCTCTGAAAATACTATAAGCCGAACCGGCTCCGGCGAGTTTGCCGTCAAGGCTTAACTCGGGGCGCGCAGGCCGCCTGCAAACTCTAGAAATTCAAGCATATACATGGTTAACGCCGGAACAAGCGCCCTGCACAATATTGCCGCAGAGCGGCAATGTCCCGCGACAATATCTGTTATTGAAAATCGATCGCTGAGCGCCGCCGCGCCAATACGCCGCGCTCAAATGGAGCTGCAGCGCCCACCCGGCGCGCAAAGCCGTCAGCCGAGTGTCCCGCAACTAGAAAGAGAATGCTCCGGCGCGGGACTATGCGCGCCGGAGCGATCACTCTCAATCGAAGGTCTTCGCCCAGTTCCGGCGCTTACGCTTCTTCCAGGCGCCGCGGTGGTAGGCGTCGGAGGCGATCAGCGGCACAACGGTTGTCGCTTCGGCGAACACCATCTGTTCCAGCGCCACGTCCACCTTGCCCCAGGAGCAGGCTTCTTTCAGCGTCGAGGACGAGCAGGCGCCGTCGCGCACGTCAGCCACGGTGATCTGCACGGCATAAGCGTGCATTTCCGCCTCGACGCCCAGGATTTCCGCGCAGACGACCGTGTCCTGCGCAAAGTTCTTGGGCACGCCGCCGCCAACCATGAACAAGCCCGAGCGGCCGCCGGCGATCTTGATGTCCGTCAGCTCACGGAAATCCGCGATGGCGTCGATCGTCATATAGGGCTTTTTAGCCTTCATGCGATCGACCTGGTGTTTCACCAGGCCGAAGCCCGCGGACGAATCTACGAAAGCCGGGCAGAAGATCGGCACATTGTATTCATAGGCCGTCTGGATCAGCGAACCTTCTTTCTTGGCGCCGCCCTCGGCGAGCCAGCGGCCCATTTCCTTAATGAACGCGCGCGACGAATACGCGCCCGGCTCAAGCTTGTCGGCGATCTTCTTGATCGTGTGATCGCACGCCTGCAGCTCTTCTTCGTCGATATAGGTGTCGTAGATGCGGTCGATGTAAAGCGAGCGCAGCACGGTGTCGTCAGGCACTTCCGACGCCTGATAGTGCTTGAAGCCAAGCGCTTCGAAGAAATCCATGTCGACGATGGACGCGCCGGTGGAGACGATCGCATCGATCATCCCGTACTTCACCATGTCGCGATAGACGTGCATGCAGCCGCCTGCCGACGTGGAGCCCGCCAGCGTCAGGATGGTGGTGCATTCCTTGTCTTCGAGCATCGTGTTGAAGATGCGCGCCGCACGTGCGGAATCGCGGCTGGAGAAGCTCATTTTCTCCCACGCGTCGATCAGCGGACGCGCGTCGAACTCGGCGATGTCGATATGCTCAACTTCGGTCGCCAGCAATTCAGCCTTTTTGTTCTGGCCGGATTTCTTTTCAATGTTCTTGGTAGGCGCGGCCTTGGCGGCGCTCTTCGCGGTGGACTTGGAAGCCATCACGTCTCTCTTTTCTGTTGCGCACGGCGGCCGGCGGAGGCGCCGGGGGTCTTTTGCTGATGCGCAAACGCGAGGGGCCACATAATGCGAAACGCACGAGAAATAAAGGGTTTTCTCGTATTTTCGGTGTCGCTTTTATGAATGGCCGGATTGAAGTCAGGCTGAGGCCGAAAGACGTAGGCGGAGAAATAGGCAACGCCGCCCCGCCAGCGGCGGAACGGCGCTGCAATCAATAGCGGCTGTATTAACGGCGGCGGCGCGCCTGCTTCTTCTGGCGGCCAGCCAGACGCACGACAGCGCTTTTCTGGGCGGCCGGCGTCAGCGGCTGTTCCGTGCGCGCCACGTAAAGCGACGGCCACGGCTGATCGCCGACTTCCGCCTCGACGGTTTCGCCAAAGCCGTTGAAGCGGGTCTGCATGGCGACGCCATAGGCGCCCAGCATGCCGAATTCGATCCAGTCGCCCTCGGCGGCGTCGACCGGCAGCATCCACGGCCCAGGCATGGAATCCATGGAATCGCAGGTCGGGCCGTAGAGCTGGAACTCGCGCAGCTCTTCCGAAACCGCACCCCCCTTGCGCAGCACGCGGGTCGGATAGGTCCACTGGACATGCGCA
The DNA here is from genome assembly GCA_964395875.1 of uncultured Caulobacteraceae bacterium. GTDB lineage: Bacteria > Pseudomonadota > Alphaproteobacteria > Caulobacterales > Aquidulcibacteraceae > JBEVJO01. The sequence goes on from CAYNCS010000060.1 coordinate 12,565, forward strand.
GCGTCGAACAGATTGCCGTAGGCGCCGTCGTTTAGATAGAGCGCGTCGCCCTTGCGCAGATCGACGCGCGCCAAGATCGATGTGGCTTCCGCCACCAGCGCCCGGCCCGGTTCGCACCACAAATCGGCGTTACCCAACACAGCCATTTCTTCGAAAGCCGCGCGGATCACGTCCATATATTCCTGAAGCGCAGGCGGGTTCTGACCCGGATAGGCCGACGGGAATCCACCGCCGACGTCCACGACGTCGATCGTGACGCCCGCCCGAACGATCAGGCGGCTGCATTCCATCATGGCGTTCATAAAGGCCTGCGGACGCATGCATTGCGATCCGACATGGAAGGAAACGCCCAGTTCGGCGGCCGCAGCGCGCGTACGGCGCAGCAGCTCCGGCGCGTCCGCGGGATGCGCCCCGAATTTTCCCGCCAATGGCATAGCCGAGCCTTCATTGGCGACGGCCATGCGCACGACCAACGTCAGGTCCTGCGCGTTTTGCGTCTCGGTGAGAATCTTTTCGAGCTCGTCGGTCGTGTCGAGCACGAAGACGCGGCAGCCAAGATCGAAATAGGCGCGGCGAATGGCGCGGCGGCTCTTCACCGGATGCATGAAGCACAGCTTCGCATCGGGAAAACGGCCGGCGATCAGCGCGGCTTCCTGCTCCGACGCCACATCGAACATACGCACGCCGGCGGCGTAGATCGCATCCAGCGCCCAAGGGCTCGGATTGGCTTTCACCGCATAGAGAATGTCGCCCGGAAAGTGCGCGCGAAACCAGTGCGCGGCCGCAGCCGCGCGTTCGGGCCGAATGCAAGCAATCGGACCGTCATCACCCAGCGCTTCGACAGCGCGAAGAGATGTAGAGAAGCGCTGCATGACAGCCCCCCCGCTCAATGTTGACCCAGGCCGGCGTTAGTCGGACATTCGACCAGGTCCGCCCTTGGGAGCTTACGCCGGGGTCGCGGTCTTGCCCGAGGAGAAGCTCCTCTGCGCCGCGCTCCCGTGTGGCCTGGGCCGAGGGGGCGTTAGTGGGACTCTGTTTCCAGGTCCGCCGGTAGAGCGCGAATTAAGTACGACAGCCCTTCTTGTAAAGAGGTTTTTTGTGAAATTTTCGCCCCTCGCGCCGCCTCGCTTTCGCAAACGTTAAGGCTCTGGCCGCCGTTAATATTTTGGTGAGACTTCGCTGCACTTCACGCAGCGTTTTCCGGCCCGTTTTGCTGGTGTTTTCGAGCCCGTTCAGCGTGCGTTGCCCGGCGCCTCCTAAAGGGAGTAATCAGGGCGTCGCGCGACGCATTTTGAGTGCGCCGTCTGCAGGGGTGAAAGGGCTGAACCAATGAAACGTCTTACTGGATGTCTGCTCGCGGCGGCGTTTGCAATGTCGGCGGCGGCGCCGGCTTCAGCGCAAATGTTCCTCGATCGCTTTTCCGCCGAATGCAAGAAGGGCGCGCTTTACGGCGCGGTGGCCGGCGGCGTTCTTGGCGCAGTCGTGTCGAAGGACAAAAACCGGATGGAGAACGCAGCCATCGGCGCAGCGGCGGGCGGAGTCGCCGGCTGCTTCATCAACAAAAGTCTGACCAAGCCGGATCATGACCGTCTGCTGGCGCTGGAAAAGAAAGCGGCGAAGGCGGGCGTTCCCAAAACCGCCGCCTGGACGAATTCCGCGAAGTCGCGGGTCGCCGCCACCGCCTTCCCCGATCCTGTGATCGACGGTTGCCGCCAGGTGCGGGTTGATCTGTCCGTGGATGGCGGCGCCGCGCAATCCTTCTCCGGCGACAAGTTCTGCAAGAGCTCGAGCGGCGCCTGGACCCTAGTCCAGAGCTAAAAATCCCCGGATGGGCGAGAGGGTTCAACAAGCCGGCGTCTGAAACGTTTACTATTTTTTATTTGGAACGGTGCGCCCCACGTGACGCGCCATTCCTCTTCAGAAACCGCAACCGCTGCACACGCGGCGCGGTTTTTTTTCGGTTTAATTTTCAACAACTTATGACGCATGTGGCTTTGGCGCCGCAAGGTCTTATATAAAGCCGCACGTCATATAAGTTATATAAAATCTTTATCTCAGCGTCACACGCCGCCCCTAGAGCCGCCCCGTCCGACGGGATCGCCGTTGGGTTAGGGGAAGCTGAGGGACAATCCAATGAACACGAAATTGTTGCTGGGCGGCGCGGCGCTGCTCGCAGTTGCAGGCATGGGCGCCGCGGCGCCGGCTCAAGCGAAGGAAACCTGGGGTAAGGGCGCACCGGAATTTTCCGACCCGGACGGCAATATCAAGTTCAAGGTTCGCGGCCGCGTTCAATGGGACGCCGTAAGCTATGACCAAGACCTTGGCGCCACCGCCAACGACAAGGATGGCTTCACGTCGCGCGCCCGCCGCGCCCGGATCGGCGTTGAAGGCTCCTTCGACAGCAAGTTCAAGTACAAGGCCGAATTCACGCTTCTCGGCCGCAATGCCGACACCCTGACGGTCACCAAGAACGGCGGGGGCGTCGTCACCAACGTCACCGAGTCCAACGGCACGCAAGTCGAATACGAAGACATGTTCATCGAATATGTCGGCAGCCCGAACTGGTCGATCATCGTCGGCAACCAGGACCAAGGCTATACCCTTGAGCGTCTGACCTCCTCGCGTTTCATCACCAACATGGAACGCAATATGGGCGACCAGGCGTGGGGCTTCGGACGTACGCTCGGCATCGGCATCATGGCCGGCCAGGACAACTGGGGCATTTCGGCGTTCCTGAACGGCGACTCGCCGAACAACACCGACACCAGCTTCGCCAAGGGCTCGCAGGAATCTTGGGAAGGCCGTCTGCACGGATATTTCACGCCGATCAACACGCCGGAGCAACTGCTCTATGTCGGCGGCACCTATCGTTACCGCTCGGCGCAAAACGGCTCTGAATTCCAGTACCGCACGCGTCCGGAAACCAATATCGGCGACCGTCTGGCCGACACCGGCAGCACGAACACGTTCGAAGAAGATACGCTGCTCAGCGTCGAAGCGGCCGCGAAGTACAAGTCCCTGTACATTCAGGGCGAGTACGACTCGCTGAACGCCCAGAACAAGACAGGCAATCGCGACGCCGACTTCACGTCCTACTTCGTGCAAGGCGGCTGGTTCCTCACCGGCGAGAGCCGCACCTACAAGGGCGGCAAGTTCGACCGCGTGACCCCGAATGCTCCGGTGTCCGAAGGCGGCATCGGCGCTTGGGAACTGCGCGGCCGTTACGACTATATCGATCTTGACGACGGCGCCATCGACGGCGGCGTGATGGACACCTGGACCGTCGGCGTGAACTGGCAGCCAGTAAAGAACGTCCGCTTCATGGGCGAATATGTCAGCGCGTCCGTGGACGACCGCACTGCGGTTACGGCGAACGGCGACTTCAACGCCCTTCAGTTCCGCGCTCAGTTCGACTTCTAATCGAACACGCAAAGCGGCGGGCTTCAGCCCGCCGCCCTTCCCTCTTCGATACGGACTTAAGCGCCCTGCCTTTTCGCAGGGCGCTTTTTCTTTGCGGCGCGCATCTCTACAAGGCCAGCGATGCGTCAAGAAACCCTGCCGATTGACGAGGCGCTGCCGGCCCTGAAGTCGGCCCTCGCCGCTGCGCCGAACGCCGTGCTGGTCGCGCCGCCGGGCGCGGGCAAGACCACGCGCGCGCCGCTGGCGCTGATGGATGAGCCCTGGGTGCAGGGGCGCAAGATCATCATGCTGGAGCCCCGCCGCCTCGCCGCGCGCGCAGCCGCCAACCGCATGGCGCAGAGCCTCGGCGAGCGCGTGGGCGAGACGATCGGTCTGCGTGTGCGCGCAGAAACGAAGGTCTCTGGCAAAACCCGCATCGAAGTGGTGACCGAAGGCGTCTTCACACGTCTGATCCTGGACGATCCCGAACTGGGTGGGGTTGCGGCGGTGCTGTTCGACGAGCAGCACGAGCGTAGCCTTGAGTCCGATCTGGCTTTGGTGCTGACGCTGGACGCCCAAGCTGGGCTGCGCCCAGACCTGCGCATCCTGCCCATGTCCGCCACCTTGGACGGCGCGCGCGTGTCCAGGCTGCTCGGCGAATGCCAGATCGTCGAAAGTCAGGGCCGCGCCTTTCCGGTCGAAACCCGCTATCGCGGCCGCGACCCGCAGCGACGAATCGAAGACGAGACGACCGACGCAATCCTCGCCGCCTTGCGCAGCGAAGAGGGCAGCCTGCTCTGCTTCCTCCCCGGCGCGGGCGAGATCCGCCGCGTGCAGGAGCGCGTTCAGGAACGTCTCAGCGACTCCAACGTCATTCTCGCGCCGCTGTTCGGTGCCCTCGACTTTCGCGCCCAGGATCTGGCGATCTCGCCCGCGCCACCGGGCAAGCGCAAGGTGGTGCTCGCCACCTCCATCGCAGAGACCAGCCTCACCATCGACGGCGTGCGCGTGGTGATCGACAGCGGCCTGTCGCGCCGTCCGCGCTTCGATCCTGCTTCCGGCCTAACAGCCCTGGAGACGGTGCGCGTGTCGCGCGCCGCCGCCGACCAGCGTCAGGGCCGGGCGGGGCGCACGCAGCCGGGCGTGTGCTGGCGCTTGTGGGACGAGCAGCAGACTCGCGCTTTGCCCGCCTTCAACAAGCCCGAAATCCTCGACGCCGATCTTTCCGGCCTCGCCCTCGATCTTGCACGCTGGGGCGCCCGCCCCGAAAGCCTGCAATGGCTCGATGCGCCGCCCGCCGCCGCATACGCCGAAGCCTTGAACCTCCTGCGCGGCCTGCACGCCCTTGACCATGACGGCCGCATCACGCCGCATGGCGTGAAGCTGTCGAATATCCCGCTGCCGCCGCGTCTGGCCCACCTCGTCATCGAAGGCGCCGAACGGGGCATGGGCCTGTCGGCCGCGCGCGTCGCGGCGTTACTCTCTGATCGCAATGTGGGCGGCGACGATGCGGACGCCCGCCATCGGCTGGAGCGCATGGCGCGCGGCGCCTCGAACAAGGATCGCGAGGCGCTGGACCTTGCCGATCGCTATGCCCGGATGGCCGGCGCCCGCAGCGATACGGCTTCCGGCGACATCGGCGTGCTCATCGCTCTGGCCTTCCCAGAACGCATCGGGCAGGCCCGCGGCAAACCCGGCGCCTTCGTCACGGTCTCGGGCCGTGGCGCCGCGATCCCGCCGGAGAACGCGCTGGCGCGCGAGCCCTTCCTCGCCATCGCCGAGATGCAGGGCGCCGCAGCCGAAGCCCGCATCACCCTGGCAGCGCCGATCAGCCGCCCCATGATCGAGACGCTGTTCGCCGAGGACATCGAAACCGCCGAAGACGCGGGTTTTGATCCACAGACGCGCTCGGTCCGCTCGCGCCGCGTCACCCGGCTTGGCCGCGTGATCCTGTCGGAAGGGCCCGGCCAAAAGCTCGATCCGGACGCGGCGGCCAAGGCGCTCGCCGAGGGCCTGCAGAGTCTCGGCTTCGCGGCGCTCCCCGGCGCCGAAAGCTTCGCCGCCATGCGCGCGCGCCTCGCTTTCCTGCATGCCCAGGCGCCGGAGGACTGGCCGGACGTCTCGGACGACGCGCTGTGGGCGCAGGCGGCGGACTGGCTCATCCCCGCGCTAGCCGGCAAAACGCGCATGGACGATCTCGGCGAAAACACTTTGGCCGATGCCCTTCTCAATCTTCTGCCCTGGGACGGTCGCGGCAAGCTCGACCGCCTCGCGCCGTCCCACTTTCACACACCCGCCGGAACCAACCGCCCAATCGACTATGCGGCGGCGGGCGGCCCATCGCTTG
>CAYNCS010000061.1:0-13682 GCA_964395875.1 uncultured Caulobacteraceae bacterium
GCGCAGGCGTCCACCATCTTCGCGAACGTGTAGTGCCACAAATCCTGTTGCGCGGCGGCGCGCGGCCCGCCATCGGCGCGCGGGTCTTCGATGACGCGATAGAACGGATGCCCGCCGCCGACCCGCGTCGTCTTCATGGCGCGGCTGGCGGCGAGATCCGCCGGGCCAAGCGAAATGCCCTGCATGCGCGGACTGGCGCCGGCGATGGCTTCGACGTTCATCACGCCTTCGGCCGTCTCCAACAAAGCATGCAACAGGATCGGCTTTTTGAGTTTGTGCTTGGCCTCGAGGTTGGCCAGCAACTGATCCATGTAGAAAATGTCCCATGGGCCTTCGACCTTCGGGACCATGATGACGTCGAGTTTGTCGCCCACGCCCGCCACGATCGCCTGCACCTCGTCCAGATGCCAGGGCGAGTTCAGGCAATTGATGCGGGTCCACAGCCCGACGCCCATGCCGGCAAAATCGACCTCGTTCGCCATCTGAATAAAGCCCGCGCGGGCGGCTTCCTTCTGGTCGGCGGGGATGGCGTCTTCGAGATTGCCCAGGATGACGTCGCATTGCCTGGCGGTTTCACCGACCTTCGCCCGCACCTTCTCCAGATGCGGCGGCACGAAATGGATCATACGCTCCACCCGCGCCGGCAAGTCGCGCAGGGGTTCGGGGGCGCCAATGGCAAGCGGCTTGTAAAATCCGCGCGGCGTCTTCATGGCGATCGCTCCTCGTCCTTTCCCGCTTGTGGAACGCAACGGCGGGAGCGTCAAGAAAGGCCCGAAAATCGGAAACCCGAAATAGACCAAGGTCGCAGAGCGGTTGCCGGCGGGGCGCTTTCAACCTGTTTTTTGAGCGGCGCGCAGTCCGGACGCTGGTTCGGACCCAAGCCGCTTTTCCCCTTGCCGTGACTGCCCTAGACTCTTTGACTCTGTCTGAACGCGATTGGGAGCGGTTTCGGTGCGTATAATATCCAATGTGACGGTGGTCTCAATGGACGCCAAGCGCCGCATCCTGCCCAACGCCGCCATCGCGATCGACGGGGATCGGATTCTCGCCGTGGACGCCGCCGCCGTCCTGAAGGAACGTTTTCCCGAGGCGGAAAATATCGACGCATCCGGTCTGGTGGCGTTGCCCGGCTTCATCGACACGCACGCGCACGCCGATCAATCGCTTCTCCGCGGGCTCGGCGACGAACTGCACTGGCACCCGTTTCTGGATTGCGTGGTCAGCCCCTGGCTCGCGAAGCGCGATCCCGCGGATTCCGTGCTGGCCAACACGCTCAGCATGATCGAGATGATCCGTACCGGCACAACGTGTTTCGTCAGCCCCAACGCCGACCCGCGCGACGATTACGAAGCCCTCACCGCTGCGGTGGCCCAGACCGGCATCCGCGCAATCTTTTGCCGCTTCATCATGGCGAAGGAGAACGACTTCAGCGCCGAAGCGGCGAAAGCCGCAGTTGCCGTAGCCTCTACGGAAATGACGCGCTGGCATGGAGGCGCAAACGGCAATGTAACCATGTGGTTCGGCCTCGACGTGCCGCGCCGCCCCGGCGATCTCGTTTACCCGCATTTCTATCGCGAAGTCGCGGAGGAGGCCCGCCGCACCGGCGCCGGCATCGTCTATCATTTCTGCTCGGAGTTCGAAGATTCCATCTACGCGCAGAACACGTTTGGTATGCGCCCGGCCGAATGGTCGCACGATAATCACGCGCTGGGGCCGAATGTGCTGCTGATCGGCGGTTGCTGGATGACGCCGCTGGAGATGCGCATTCTCGCCGACACCGGCACGCATCTGGCGCACAGCCCCGTCGCGCACATGAAAATGGCGACGGGCATTCTGCCGTTGCCCGACGTACGTGCGGCGGGAGTCAACGTCACGCTGGGCACCGACGGCGGACTGAACAACAATACGCACGACATGTTCGGCGAAATGAAGGCCTGCTGCCTTTTACAGAACGCCAGCCGCCGCAGCGCGAAAGCCTGCACCGCTCTGGAAGCGCTGGAGATGGCCACCATCGCCGGGGCGAGAGCGATCGGGCGGGAGCATGAGCTTGGCTCCATCGAGGCCGGCAAGCTCGCCGACATCGTGCTGCTAGATTTGAACAAGACGCACACCGCGCCGACGCACAGCCTACTGTCGAACATCGTGTTCGCCGCAAATCCCAGCAACGTGCACACCGTGATGATCGGCGGCCGGATTGTGCTGCAAGACGGAAAGGTGCTCGGCGTCGATGAAAGCGCCATCATCGCCCGCGTGCATGAGCGGGCGCCGGTCATTCGCGCTACTTTGGGGCTAAAATGCCCCAACTGAGGGGGCGTTAAGCAAGCATCAATCTACAAGCGGTTCGCCAGCTCGGCGCCTTCATAGACGGCTTTCACGATGAGGCCGAGCCCCGTGCAATCGCCGATCGGGTGAGCGGAAAGCCCTGCAGCCCTTAGTGCGTCATGCAGACCCGTATCCGCGACCGGCGCACCCGCAACAATCACGGTGTCCACTCTCGCTACAACATTGCGGCCACCCGCCATGACGATGTTCGCCCCCTCATTCACAATCGCCGCGAATTGAACGCCGGTATTGATGGAAACCCTTAAGCGCTCCAGGCGGATCTCGTGCTCCAAGCGCCGCTTTGGTCCGATCTCCGGGGCGATGTCTTCGTCCTCGCTGAACAAACTCACCTGCCGTCCACGCTTGGCGAGAAACTCCGCTAGCTCGATCGCAGCAAGATCACCGCCGAGAATTGCAACACGCTTACCCACCGGCAACCAATAGTCCGACGCGGTCCGCAATCTGGCTGGCGTCACATTGCGATCGATAATGGGGGAGCCTAGCCCTGCAGCCACTTTCATCCAGCCAGGAAAGGCGGACACGCCGCTGACGTCTTCGCCGTTCACGAGCCGGCGCAAATCGGCGCCGGTGATCACATGCGGCAAATCCAGACCCGGAATATCGGGCAGGTTCAGTTTTGCGCCCGTCGCGATGACCACTTCCTCCGGAGCAAAACCCTTGATTGTCGCGACATCGGCGTCCACCCCTAAGCGGACATCCACCGCCAGCGCCGTCATCTGCCCAATCAGAAAATCGAGAAGCCGGCCATTGTCGCTATGGACCGTCGACGCCAAAGTCAGAGAACCGCCCAGGCGGCGGCGCTTCTCCAGCAGCGTTACGTGATGACCACGCAAGGTCGCGATGCGCGCCGCCTCCATCCCGCCTGGCCCGCCGCCAACGACGACCACTCGCTTCGCCTTTCCGGCGCGCGCATAGGACAGGGTCTCCTCCCGCCCGCTCGCCGCGTTTACGGCGCAGGCCATCTTTGATTCCGTCGGCCAAAGGAACATCGAGTCGATGCAGTTCTGACAGGAGATGCAGCGCCGGATATCCTTGAAGCGCCCGGCGGCGACCTTGTTCGGCAATTCGGGATCGGCAAGCAGCGGCCGCGCCACCACGATCATGTCAGCTTTGTCGTACTGCAGAATTTCTTCGGCGTATTCCGGATCGTGAATGCGTCCGACGACCATTACCGGCACATCCACCGCGCGTTTGACGGCCTCCGCCTCCGGTACGTTGTAGCCATTCGGGTATTCAGCGCCGCAGACGATCTGCGACACAGTCCGGTCGCTCACGCCGCCGGAAATGTGAAACGCGTCAACGCCGGCCTCAACCAGGATCGGCGCGATGCGCGCGGTGTCGTATGAGGCGCGTCCACCCGGCAGTCGCTCAAATCCCGAAATGCGCAGCGTCACCGGGAAGTCCTTGCCGGCGACTTCCTTGATCCGACGGAGCACACGAACGAGGAGACGCGTGCGGTTTTCTATCGAGTCCGCACCATATTCATCCTGCCGGATGTTGCGCACCGGCGACAGGAACGTGCCCAGCAGCATATAGCCATGCGCCGCGTGCAGCTCGATCCCGTCATAGCCGGCCTCGCGTGCGCGCCGAGATGCTTGCGCATATTGCTCTACGATTCCGTCAAGCTCTTCGATCGCCAATTGCCGCGACGGCACACTGGTGCTCGCCCCCAACACGACGCCGGGTCCGACTGACGCTTCGCCATGATAAAGCCAGATCAGCGATTCCGGGCCGGGATGTGTGATCTGCGGCTGCACCTTCACGCCATAAGCGTGCAGCGCGTCCGTTAAGCGGCGGTGGCTCGGAATAAAGCTATCGTCGCCCAGCGTCAGCGATTGCGGCTGGTATTTCTGCTTTACGTCGACTGTACAAACTTCAACGGTGATCAAACCCACGCCGCCCGCTGCGCGCGCTGATAAAAACGCGATAAGCCTGTCGGACGGCGTTTGATCCTCGTTGCCGTAATTGGTCGTCATCGGCGACATGACGATACGATTCTTCACCAGCATGGAACCGATCTTGATCGGCGAGAGAAGCTTCATCACGCCCATTTCCTTTTTTGTTTTGGACGACCCGTAGCGCCGCCGCCTCCCCCGCGGCTGTAACATCCAAATGTGCGCCGGCCCGTTGCAAACCGCAGGCGCAACACTGAACTCAGCGCGCTAGCGGGTAAGTTGCTGTTCCTCGCCAGGTTGCAAACAGCAATTCGCACATCCGCCGCCTTGAAGGCGTCGAGGACGATTATTTTGACCCGAAAACGAAAAAGTGGCCTTACGAGCACATTCGGCCGCGCCCGCCGCTGTGGAGCCTTAGGGGGCGGCGCGAGTCCAGGTTTGCGTCTGGCAGAACGGCCCCAAACAGCCCTTAACCTTCAAAGTGTCGTCCGGCCCCGGCTCCAGGATGCTGCGATAGGAATTGCCATCTTCGGGATTATAAATCTGTCCGTCGACCCAGCGGCCGCCATCCTTCGACAATTTATAACCCTGCATCATCAGGAGGCCCTTGAGCGGACGGGCGCGCAGATCGGGGTTCTTGTTTTTCTTGTCGAGCGAACTGATCTTCGTGCCCGCGATGAGCCGCCCACACAGGCTTTCGCCGCAACGGCTGATGTCGAACTTGCCGTCCTTGCTCTGCACCAGCCAGATTCCGGCGACGCGATCCGCCGGAGCATCGGCGAACACCATGCTGGCCATGCAAAAAAACGCCGCCGTTGCGACCGAGATTACATGCTTCATCACTTCTCTCCCCGCGCGATCTACGCCACGCTTTTTACTTTCGCCGCAACGGATGTTTGGAATTGACCAGGTCGCGCAAGCGATCCCCGGCCACATGCGTGTAAATCTGCGTCGTCGCGATGTCCGCGTGACCCAGCAATTTTTGCACGGAGCGCAAATCGGCGCCACCATCCAACAAATGGGTCGCGAAAGCGTGGCGCAGCACATGCGGACTGACCAAAGCGGGGTCAAGCCCGGCCGCGCGGGCGCATTCCTCCAGAATTTGCCCGCAACGCCGGCGGGTCAGGTGCCCCTCTTTGCCGGTCGATGGAAAGACAAAACGCTCCGCGCGGTCCCGCGCCGGCCCAGCTTGCGGGAGGAATTGCGGGCGCACCGCCAAATAGGCTTCCAGCGCCGCCAGGGCCGGAGCCCCTAAAGGCGCCAAGCGCTCCCGCCCGCCTTTGCCCTTGACGCGCAGCGTGCGTTCTCCCGGACGCGGCAGCGCCGTCATGGGCAGCGTCACCAGTTCGGACACGCGCAGGCCCGCCGCGTACAGCATCTCCAGCAGGCAGGCCGTGCGGATTCCGGTCGCATCCTGTTTACCGGCCGCCGCCTGGAGCAGCTGCGAAACCTGGTCGACGTCCAGAATTTTGGGCAGCGGCCGCCCGCGTTTGGGCGGATCGAGCTTCGCCGTGGGATCGTCGCTGCGCCATCCCTCCGACAACGCGAAGCGATGGAACTGCTTCAAGGCCGAGAGCCGGCGCGCCTGAGTGGCTGGAGACAGGCCCCGTTTCCCCAAAACGGCCGAATAGGCCAAAACGTCGGCGTCCCCCGCCTCGACAGGCCGCTTCGCCGGCGGCGCAGCCTCGTCGGCGTCAGGTCCAGCCAAAAAAGCGGCGTAGTCGGCCAGGTCCCGGCGATAGGCGTCCAGGGTGTTTCGGGAGGCCGCGCGCTCGGCCGACATGGCCTCCAGAAACGCTTCGATCTGATGATCTATGCGCAAAACGCCTGCTCCCCCGGTCTTCGCCGCTGCCCTTTCCCGCCAATCCATAAGATTCAAAGCGTTAATTTAAGCGAACGGCGGGCGCAGGTTTGTGTGTGCGCCCACTTTTCTATTATAGCTGTTTCGCTATGTCCGAAGCCACCTCAGAACAAAGGCCATCCGGCCTCGCGGCGCACCCCGCCGTCATCCCGCTGGTCGACCGGGCGCGCGCCGCGTTGCGCGGCGAAGGGATGATCGTTCTGGTCGGCCTCATGGGCGTCGGCAAGACGACTGTGGGCAAGGCGCTGGCTGCGGAGCTCAACGTACCTTTCCGGGACGCTGATGCGCAGATCGAGGAAGCGGCCGGAAAATCGATCAACGAAATTTTCGCCCAGCACGGCGAGCAGGAATTCCGCCGCGGGGAGCGGCGCGTCATCAGCCGCCTGCTGATCGACGAAGCGCCGCATGTCCTGGCCACGGGCGGCGGCGCTTTCGTCGATCCGGAGACGCGCGCGCTCATCAAGGACCGCGCAATTTCGGTCTGGCTCAAGGCGGATATCGATTCCCTTGTGAAGCGCGTCAGCCGCAAGAACACGCGGCCGCTTCTGCGCAACGGCGACCCGCATGAGATTCTCACGCGCCTCCATAATGAGCGCGCACCCTTTTACGCCGAGGCGGACGTCCATGCCGAATCCAGCAACGGCGCAGTGGCCGATACGGTGGCCCGCGTTCTGAACGGCATCCGGGCGCTCGCGTCGCAAGAAGGGTTGCAAGCATGAGCGCCGCTTTGTCGCGTGTACGAGTTGAGCTTGGAGAGCGCTCCTATGATGTCGTTATTGGTAACGGAGTACTAAATGATTCCTCTACAGTAGTGCCTCTCCTGAAGCCGTTTGTAGAGCGCAGAAAGCTATTCCTCCTTGTCGATACGAACGCTTACAACAGCCACGGCGCGACAATTGAGACAATCGCACACGACCTAACCTTTCACGCTGGATGCTCCTACGTCGAGTATCGAATTCCAAGCGGCGAGGCATCAAAGAGTTTTTTCCAGCTTGAAAGCGTCATCAACTTCCTTTTGAAACATGGCATCGAGCGCAAAGATTTCATCGTCGCGTTCGGCGGCGGCGTCGTCGGCGACCTCGCGGGCTTTGCGGCCGCCATCGTGAAGCGCGGCGTGGATTTCATCCAGATTCCGACGACCCTGCTGGCGCAAGTCGATTCCTCGGTCGGCGGCAAGACCGCCATTAACGCGGCGGCGGGAAAAAACCTCGTCGGCGTTTTCCATCAGCCGCGTCTGGTGATCGCCGATTCCGGCGTTCTGAAAACCCTACCCGCGCGCGAATTGCGCGCCGGCCTTGCCGAAGTGATCAAATACGGTTTGATCGACGACCCCCAGTTTTTCGACTGGGTCGAAGCGAACGCCCGCGGCCTCGGCGCCGGCGAGCCCGATTTGCTCGCAGAAGCGGTTCGCCGCTCCGTCGCCGCTAAAGCCGCCGTCGTCGCACGGGACGAGCATGAGACGGGCGATCGCGCCCTGCTCAATCTCGGCCACACTTTCGCGCACGCCATCGAGGCCTGCGCCGGCATGCACGGCGAAATCCTGCACGGCGAAGCGGTCGGCGCCGGGATGGCCGCCGCTTTCCGCTTCTCGACGAAGCTCGGCCTGTGCCCAGGCCAGGATTCGGAGCGCGCGGTGAAGGCCATTGCCGCGCTCGGCCTGGAAGTCGACTGGCGCAAGCTCCCCGGCGCGCCCTATCACGCAGGTCCGCTGTTAGAAGCGATGCGCCACGACAAGAAAAATTCGGGCGGAACGCTGACCTTCATTCTGGCCAAGGGCATCGGCCAGAGCTTCATCGACCGGAACGTCGATGCGGCTCAAGTAGAGGCCTTCTTAAAGGAGCTTGTCGGATAAGCCCATGGGCGCCGCTCTCATAGGAACCCTTCTCGTCATCGGAGGGCTCATCCTGCTCAATGCGTTTTTCGCTCTGTCGGAGACCGCATTGACCGCCGCTTCGCGTGCACGCATGACCGCACTGGAAAAAGACGGCGACAAACTCGCCAGGCGCGTGATCCGCGTGACGGAAGACCGAGAGAAAGTCATCGGCGCGGTATTGCTCGGCCAGAACGTGGTCACGATCGCCGCTTCCGCCGTCGCCACCACGCTCTTCACCGCCATGATCGGCGAAAACGGCGAACTCTACGCGACGGCCGCGTTGACGCCGCTGCTGCTTATTTTCGGCGAGGTGCTGCCAAAGACCTACGCGATTTCTTCCGCGGACCAGATTTCCCGCTACGTCGCCATTCCGATCGAGTGGCTCACGCGCGTGTTCAACCCCATCATCAACGCCGTGCGCTTTGTGGTGAACAATGTTCTGCGCATGGTCGGCGTGAAGGTCGACGACGCAATCAATCCCCTTGCCGTTCGCGATGAGATTCGCGGGTCGCTGGCGCTGCACCATGAAGAAGGCGGCGTCGAGAAACACGACGTGCACCGCATCGCGGGCGTGCTGGACCTGCACGAACTGACCGTCGCGGACGTCATGATTCACCGCAAGAACGTGCGCACGATCAACGCCGATCTGCCGCCGCGCGAAATCGTGGCCCAGGTTCTGGGGACGCCCTACACGCGCCTGCCGATCTGGAAGGACGACCCGGAAAACATCATCGGCGTGCTGCACGTGAAAGAGGTTCTGGCGGCGATATCCGCCTCCGGCGGCAATATCGATCAGCTCAAGGTGCTGGAAATCGCCCGCAAGCCCTGGTTCGCGCCGGAAACCACGAACCTGCAGGAGCAGCTCAACGCGTTTCTACGCCGCCGCGAGCATTTCGCGCTGGTCGTGGACGAGTACGGCGCGTTGATGGGGCTGGTCACCCTTGAGGACATTCTCGAGGAAATCGTCGGCGACATCAAAGACGAGCACGACATCGCCTTCCAGGGCGTTCGTCAGCAGCCGGACGGCTCGGTGAACGTCGACGGCTGGGTGCCGATCCGCGATCTCAATCGCGCCATGGACTGGGAGCTGCCCGACGACGAAGCCGTCACGGTCGCGGGACTTGTGATCCATGAAGCGCAAGCGATCCCGGAGCCCGGCCAGCGATTTTCTTTCCACGGATATCAATTCGAGGTGCTGCGCCGGAACCGCAATCAGGTGACGGCGCTCCGCGTTCGCGCTCCGGAAAATCCCGTAGAAGACGAATAAGGAACCGGCGGCGCCTGCAACTCGAATTTAGTAAGAGACGCCAAAACAGCACGCTAACGCCTTCATGGGAACCCGCCACCAATCCTGACGTTCCAATTGAGACAATTGTAACGATGAGGAGGTTTCGCCGTGGCGAATGCTGAGTCTTTTAGAGGCGGTAATCTGCCGTTCTTTCCACTCCAAGGCGCGCGTGCGCGGCGCGACCCTGATGTCCGGATAGCAACCGATTCCGGCGATTTCGATACTGGTCTTACAAAGCCGCTTACCGATGCGGAAGAAAACGCTGTGTGGTCGCAGTATGAGGCGATGCCCCCGTCGACCGATTACATGGAGTTTGCGTCGAACGTGCGTCATCGGCGCTGGCTGATTCCAGCTGTTCTGGCGGCGTCTGTTGCGGTTGGCCTCGCTTATGCAGCACTGAGCGACAAACCGGCGCCGATCCGGGAACCAACGCTCGCGTCGCAAGGAATCATTCAAAACCCGCGTGGCGACGCCATGAACGCAGCGCCGGTCGGCGCCGCGCCGGACGATGCGGCAGTGAAGCCGCAGCTCTTCGACTCAGCGCAGCCAGCTCTACCAAACGCCAAGCCCGCCACATCGCCGGCCAGCCGCACGGACGCCGTCCAAAAAACCACGAAGCGCGCCACGCCGGCGAAGTCCCCGCCGCCGATCGTGTCTGAAGAAACGCCACCGCCCGCGCCAACCTATACGCGCGGTTCTGCGCCTGCCGCCAATCCGGCGGCGCCCACGCCTGCTCCCGGCCCGGTTCCCGAGTCAGCGCCTCTGACGACGCCAAACCCGGCGCCCGGCGCAATCGAGCAGACTCCGCCGATGAAGACCGAATCTATGTCGCCGTCTCAAACCGTTCCGGCGCCGGAAAGCGTTCCGGAGAACGCTCAATCTCCGCAGTGAGGCGCTGCACACTCACTGGAACAAAGGAGCGATGAAGGACGGCGGCTAAAGCCGCCGTCCTTTGTTTGCGCTCAAAAGCCCAGCTTCTTGTAGAGCCCAACGCCCTCCGCCAGAGCTGCGCCGTCAACAACCAGATCGGCGCCGGAAATAAAGGCCGCAGCATCGCTGGCCAGAAATACGGCCGCGTCGCCCACATGTTCCGGCAGTCCCGCAATAGGCAATGGCTGAAATTTCGAAGTGACGGTTTCGTCGACGCCGGCAGACCGCATGAGCTCCGTGAGGATCAATCCCGGCGAGATGCAATTGACGCGGATCCTGTTGCCGCTGAGCTCACCAGCGGCGTTTTGAGTCAAACGAACCACGCCCGCTTTCGCCGCGCTGTAAATGCTTGGGCCAGCTCCTGCGGCCTGGGCGGAAACGGAACCGATTGTCGTAATGGCCCCGGGGCGCTGCGCCTTGATGAAATAGGCCGCGGCGTTCTTCAGCCCTAAAAACGCCGACCGCATCGTCAGCCGCAGGGCGTCGTCGAAATCTTCGACGCGCGAGTCGACGATCTTTCCCAACGCACCCGCCGGACCGCCCACATTGCACACGACGTAATCGAGCGGTCCGAAACTCTGAACGGCAAAGTCGATCGCCGCGCAGACGCTGGCTTCATCGGTCATGTCTCCTTCGAAGAAAGCAGCCGCGTCCGCCGGCAACCCTGCCCCATCCAGATTGCCGCGCTTCATATCCGCAACGGTCACCTTCGCGCCCGCCGCCGTGAGTCTTTTCGTCACCCCCAGACCAATGCCCAGAGCGCCGCCTGTCACTAAAGCGGTTTTGCCAGCCAACATCCCGTTTTCCCTTTTATTGGGCGCTGCGCGCGCCCATCCTTGCAGACATCCTGCACAACCTTGCGGCCCAATCCAAGAGTCGCCCCGAAGGACCCTCCAATTAGAAAATGAGGCGAATTGAACATTTGGCGACAATCGCGACAGCCTATGCCCTTCGCGCCTAAATCAGCCCGATGGACTCCGCCCAAAAAGCAAAATTATGGTCGAGCCGCAGAAGAGCCCGCTCGACGGGGGAGGAAACACAATGGATGTCGTCCGGCAATTGGTGCAGCAGCGCCCGGATTTCTTCGCCAAC
The DNA here is from genome assembly GCA_964395875.1 of uncultured Caulobacteraceae bacterium. GTDB lineage: Bacteria > Pseudomonadota > Alphaproteobacteria > Caulobacterales > Aquidulcibacteraceae > JBEVJO01. The sequence continues at coordinate 11,283 of CAYNCS010000061.1, forward strand.
AAACCCGCCAGCGACGGCGGCGCGATGCAAATCCACGATATAATCTGGGCATCCCCGGGCCTGTCCTATTCCTATCTGATCAAGACCAATGCCGGTCGCATCGTGATCAATGCGGGCATGGGTTTCGAGGGGCCGGTCCACAAACGCGCCTTCGACGCGATCCTGCCGGGACCGACGCCGTACATCATCCTCACGCAAGGCCATGTCGATCACGTCGGCGGCGTGCATCTGTTTCGCGAGCCGGGAACCAAGCTGATCGCACAAAGCAACAACGCCGCCTGCCAGGCCGACGACGCGCGCATCCGTACGGTGCGCAGCAGCCAATCCGCCATCTGGTTCGGCGCGCAGATCGAAGCCACGATCAAGCTGATGCGCGACAATCCCGAAGCGATGAAGCAGGACGCGCCCGTGCCCGATATCACGTTCGACGATCACTACGATCTTGAGCATGGCGGCGTGAAGCTGCAGCTATTGTCCTGCCCCGGCGGCGAAACGATCGACAGCCTCGCCATCTGGCTGCCGGAACATAAGATCTGTTTCACCGGCAATATGTTCGGGCCGCTCTTCCCGCATTTCCCGAACTTCAACACTATCCGCGGCGACCGCTATCGTTATTTCGAGCCCTACCTGAAATCGCTAGCCCGCGTGCGGGCTCTGGAGCCGGAAATGCTGGTCACGGGCCGTTACGATCCAATCGTCGGCAAGGATCTCATCAAGGTCTGCCTCGACCGGCTCGAAGCCGCCGTCTCCTATGTCCACAAGACCACGCTCGACGGCATGAATGCGGGCAAGGACATCTTCACGCTCATGCGCGAAGTGCAATTGCCGGACGAGCTTTATGTCGGCCAGGGCTACGGCAAGGTGAGCTGGGGCGTACGCACCATCTGGGAAACCTATATGGGCTGGTTCAAGGCCGACCACACCAGCGAGCTTTACCCGACGCGCCCGCCGGAAATTTACGGCGACCTCGTGAAGGCTGCTGGGCGTGAAGCTGTTTTGAAATTGGGCAAGGACTCCCTCATCGCCGGCGATCCGGAGAAAGCCAACCTCTTCACGGAGGCCTTGCTGGCTGCCGATGCGAAGGACAAGGACGCCATCGGATTGGCGATCGCCGCACACGAGGCGCTGATCGCCCGCTCGCACGCCGGCAATTTCTGGGAAACCGGATGGCTGCGCGACCGCGTCGCAAAGCTCAAGGCCGCGCTTTAAACCACTCGCCACTTCCTATCATAGCGCCCCGCTTCCTCAGCCCGGCGCCCAGACCGCAGGTCGCCTCCTGATGTCGCAAGAAATCGAAATCAACGATCTTACGAACCCTGTGCTCACCGACGGCCAGAAAGCCGCTTTGGCATATGGGGAAACGCTCGACATCCCGCTAAACGAGACGGCCGTGCTGGAGGTTGCGCGTCAGCGCACCGGCCTGTCGGACTTCGGACCGGACGATTTCCGCGAGCGCCTGAGCCTCCTGCTCGACGAGTGGAACGCCGATCCGGACATGAACAATCTGCAGCGCGCGACCCTCTTCGGCTACGTCACGCGCTATGCCGCAAATCGCCTGCTCATTCACGACACGCTGAAGAAACATCCCGAAATCCACGATCAGCAGATCGAGCGCCCGGTAATCGTCGCTGGCTTACCGCGCTCCGGCACAACGCACCTCGTCAATCTGCTGGCGGCAGACTCCCGTCTGCACTCCCTCCCGCTCTGGGAAAGCTATGAGCCTGTGCCGTTGCCCGGCGAACCGATGCTCCCCGATGGCACAGATCCACGCTACGCGCGCTGCGAAGAGGCGTGGCAGCGCATGAAGGGGGCGACGCCGCTCATCGCAGCCATGCATCCCATGAACCCCGATCACATCCACGAAGAGCTGGAGCTGATGGGGCCGGACTTCGCCTCCTACAATTTCGAATGGATCTCCTACATTCCCCGCTGGCGCGATCATTATTACGCCAGCGATCAAACGCCGCATTACGAGTACATGAAGACCTGCCTGAAGCTGCTGCAATGGAAGCGCGGCAGGAAGCGCTGGGTCCTGAAATGCCCGCAGCATCTTGAACAATTGCCTGTCCTGAAAACCGTGTTTCCCGATGCGACGCTCGCCATCACCCATCGCGATCCGGTCAGCGTCATTCAATCCGCGATCACGATGAACACCTATAGCCAACGGCTATCGCGCAAACGCATCGATCCGCAGCAGACGCTCAATTACTGGTCCGACCGCGTGGACCACCTTCTGCGCGCCTGCGTGCGCGACCGCCATGTCTGGCCAGAGGCGCAGAGCATCGACGTGCCGTTCCATGAATTCATGGCGGACGATCTTGCGATGGCGGAGCAGATTCTGACCAAGGCCGACCTGCCGCCGACTGATCAAACTCGCGCCGAGTTGAAAGCCTTCATGGA
>CAYNCS010000061.1:13782-18077 GCA_964395875.1 uncultured Caulobacteraceae bacterium
TGCGTCGCCTCGAACGCCGCCTTCGCGCGCTGCAGCGGGCTTTCGCCGCGCTCCTTCCGCGACAGGCTCGGCGCCTCCAGCGCCAGAACAGCAGTCGGCGGAACAGCGCGCAGAATGTCCACCAGCGGGAACTCGCCCTCGCCCGGAAACAGACGCTCCACCATGCCTTCGGCGCCAATCTGGTCTTCCGGCAGGTTCAATACGCCATCGCAGATCTGCACATAGGCGATGCGGCGCGGATCGGCGTTCGCGAGTTGCTGCACGCTCGTCTTCGTGCGGATCAGATGCACACAATCCACCACCACGCCGGAATCCACGCCCGCCGCGTTGATGAGATCAATGCCCTCTTTGACCGTGCGCACGACGCCCATTGAAATCGGCTCGACCAGCGCACGCAGACCGAAACCTGCGGCCAGTTCGTAGAATTCCGCGAAGCGCTCCGCGAGATCATCGCGGGGCCCGCCGTAGGTCATCGCCGTGGCGGTCGTGGCGCCCAGGCTGGCGCCGAATTCCAGCGCTGGCTTGTAAGCAGCGATCGGATCATCGCCGATCAGATTAAACACTTCGAGATTGCCGATCGCGACGCCGGTGTCCCGCACCGCGCGCTTGATGTCGGCGGCCATGCTGGGCACGTTCAACACCCCGCCCGGGATGACAGGCTCCTGCACCCAGACGCTCACCCGCGAATACCCGCAATCCGCCGCGATGCGGATTATGTCGGCGGCGGGAGCCTCGAGGATAGTCAGACAGTCGAGGCTGAGCGGTCTCATTCGCCGGCTCCGAAGGCGGCGAAAATCTCCGGCAGCGAGGGATTGCGGCGCAGCACCTGCCCGCCGCTGGCGTGGATGGTCTGTCCGGTGATGTAGCGGGAGTCGTCGCCGGCGAGCCAGATCACGGCATCCGCGACATCATCCGACGTGCCAGGCCGGCCCAGCGGGATTTCACGCTCATAGAGCTTGCGCACCGCATCGACGTTCAGGCCGCCGGCGGACATCGGCGTGTCGGCGATGCCGCCGGACGCCACGGAATTGGCGCGAATACCCTGCACGCCGAATTCATTGGCGATGCAGCGGATGATGTGATCCATTCCCGCTTTGGTGCCCTGATACGCCGCGTGATTGTCCATCATGATGGTCGCAGTGACGGACGAGATCTGAATGATCGAGCCGCCGCTCTTCATGGCCTTCACCAGGCCTTGAAAGAAACGGTACGGCCCGATGAACTGAACTTGCGACATCTGCAGAAGGTCTTGTTCGTCTGTCTCAAGGAAGGGTTTCAGCAAGCCCCAGCCCGTCGAGTTGACGCCGATATCAATCCCACCCAGCGCCGCGGCGGCGTCGGCCACCGCTTTGTCAATCGACGGCAGATCGTTGAGGTCGCACGTGAAGGCTAATGCGCCGAATTCGTCGGCGACGGATTTCACCGCATCCGCCCGGCGGCCGAGCGCCGCAACTTTCGCGCCTTCCACCGTGAAGCGGCGCACCAGCGTCGCGCCGAGATTTCCGGGCGCCACGCCCAAGATCAACGCACGCTTTCCAGCCAGACGTCCACCCATCGAATTCTCCCCCCTAAAAGTCATTGTTGCAGCACGCAGGATTAGACAGCACGGACAGTCTAGGCAAACGAACTGAACCCAATCGTCCCCGCGCCGTCAGTCGACGGCGGTCGTACTCAGGATCAATCGGATGAGATCGCCCTGCCGCCGTGTGCGCGTCTTGGCGAACACCGCCTGCAATTGCGTGCGCACGGTGTTCCGCGTCACGCCTAATTGCACCGCTGCATCTTCAACGCTAAGGCCGTTGGCCAGCAAACTCGCAAGGCGCGCCTCCGCCGGGGTCAAGCCGAACAACCGCTCTAGAGCGGCGGCCTGAACGAAATCGCGCCGCGCGGGGTCACGCAAAATGACGATGGCGGTACGGATCAGCGGCGCAGTGAGCGGCGCGAAAGGCGGCCCCGGCCGCACCAGAGCGGTGATGGGGTGCTCTTCATTGTCCCTCGAAATGGCGAGCGGAAGCCATGCTTCGTGCGTGACCTCCGGGCCTTGCTTTTCGGCGCAATCCTTAATGCGGTCGGCCAGCTCGTTCTGGTCTTCGCGGCTGTCGGCGGACAGGCGACCTCGCGTATTCTTCAGCCCTCGATTTGAGCGGAGAATCGCGTCGGCCACCGCATTGGTGAGAATAACGCTCCCATCGGCGCTGACCAGGACGACGCCAACCCCGCCGCTTTCCAGCACCGCGTCCATGACGCTGAGCCGGCGCACCAGATTACCGATCGTCAGAAAGTGACGGCTGACGCGCTCCAGCAACGGCTGGAGGCTGAGCACAAGCGCCGCGCAGTCCGGCGCGAGAGAAACGCCTCCTCCAGGCGACCGGAGAATAAAATAAGATCGCCGCGCGTCATCCATCTGCATCGTCAGGATCAGCGAAAATTTATCGCCGGAATCGTCCTCGGTCAGCTCTCCCAAAGGAAAGCCGCGCAGCGTCTCCAGAGAGGCGTGGCCGTTCAGAAAATCGTTGGCGCCAGGCCCTCGCGCCACAACGACCAGATCGTGGGCGGCGCCGGCGACAGGCTCGAAAATAAATGCAGCCGCATCCGCCTGACAGCGGGCGGCGCACGCCTCCAAAAAGCGGCCCCAGATCGGACGCTCGTCCAGCCCGGAGAGCAGAAGATCCGCAAGCGCCTCGGCGCCTTCCGAAACGGCGTTAAGGGTGAAAAGCGGCTTATCCGCCATTCACTCGCTTTCCTGCGGCGCCAGGGCCTTCACGGACAAAGCGTGCAACCCCATCTGGAATTCCTCGGAAAGAACTTTTTGCACCGCCCTTTCGCGCGCCACGCGGCTTTGACCGGCGAACGCCTGGGACACGATTTCGATCCGGAAATGGGTCTCGCCCACGCCGCCGTCGGGTCGGCGTGCGCCAGCATGCCCTGCATGCCGGTTCGACTCGTCAAGGATCGATAAACGGATAGGCGCGAAAGTTGATTCGAGTTTCGCGCGAATGGAGAGAGCAATCGGTCCCGGCGCTGCTTGGCCGCTTGTGCTGTTCATCGCGCTCCTCTTATTTTGAAGATCATGGCCCGCACGTTCGCCTATCGTCCGAAGTTCGTCGACATCCGCGTCAAGCCGCCGCTGGACGAGGAGAAGGTCGAGGCGCGTCCGAAATCAAACGCCAAGGCGAAGCCTGAAACCACTGAAAAAACCTGCGAACACAAAGGTTGCGACCGGCCAGCGCCGTGCCGCGCGCCAAAATCGCGCGAACTTAACGATTATTATTGGTTTTGTGCGACTCATGCAGGCGAATACAATCGAAGCTGGAATTTCTTCCAGGGAATGAACGACCTAGAATTTGAGTCGTTTTCCGAATCCGCCCGCACCGGTCATCGGCCGACCTGGAGCATGGGCGCCGATTCCGGGTCCCGGGAAGCGCAGACGGCCCGGCAGAAGGCGACCGTCGACCCGGCCAAGGTTGAGGATCCCTTTGGATTATTTTCCCGCCGGCGGGGTTACCGCGAGCGCCGGCCGGAACCAGAGCGCAGGTTGAGCAAGATGCATTTGACGGCTCTTGAGGAACTGGCCCTCGATGAAAACGCCGATTCCCGCACGATCCGCCTGCGCTACGCCGAGCTGATCAAACGGTTCCACCCCGATTCCAACGGGGGCGACCGTTCGGCAGAAGCCAAATTGCACAAGGTCATCAAGGCTTATCAGCTCCTGAAAACGGCGGGTCTGGCCTGATTAGCCATCCGGCCGGCTGCGGCTCCCCGCCGGGATGGCGGCGATGCAACTGCGCCGCTTCACAAAAATATTGGACCTTCTGGCCTTAAGCGTCATTCTAGCGCTAAACCTTTCCGGCCGCCCCAAACGGCCTATCTGCTTCCCTTGACTGTTTCTTACTCGAAGAATCCATGACCGAACCCGCCGACGCCCTGCTCTCCCTGACGCCCGACAAGAAGATCACCGCCAAAAAGGCCTTTGGCGTGGACTTCGACATGGAGCTTCCGGCTTTCTCGGAGCGCACCGAATATGTGCCCGAGATCGACCCCGCTTATCGTTTCGATCCGAAGACGACGATGGCGATCTGCGCCGGCTTCGCCTTCAACCGGCGGGTCATGGTTCAGGGCTATCACGGCACGGGCAAGTCGACCCACATCGAGCAGGTCGCCGCCCGCCTGAACTGGCCGCTGATCCGCGTGAACCTGGACAGCCACGTCTCACGGATCGACCTGGTGGGCAAAGACGCCATCGTCCTGAAGGACGGCAAGCAGATCACCGAATTCCGCGAAGGCATTCTGCCCTG
>CAYNCS010000062.1:0-17828 GCA_964395875.1 uncultured Caulobacteraceae bacterium
GCGCCACCACGCCCGCCACGAAGCTGGGCGGGAAGATGCGGACGCAACCGAAATCGAGCAAATTCAATACTCTGCCTTCTTCGGCGAAGGCGTAATTGCCCAGATGCGGGTCGCCATGAATCACGCCATAGCGCGCAAACGGCCGCCACCAGGCGTTAAAGAGCAATTCCGTCAGGCGGTTACGGGTTTCCTGGTCCGCGTCGACGAAATTCGCGAGCGGCGCACCCTCCAGCCAGGTCATAGTGAGGAGCCGCTTCGTGCACAGACTTGGGATCGTATCGGGCGTGCGGATCTCCGGCTCGTCGGCCAGCATCGCGCGATAGAGCGCGATGTGCCTGGCCTCGCGTTCGTAATCCAGTTCCTCACGCAGGCGTTCGGCGATCTCCTCGCCGATCTCGGTCGGGTCGATCACCTGGCCAAAGCGCCGGAAGACTGCGAGCAGCGTCTGCAGCTGGCCGATATCGGCCTCCACCGCGCTGGCCATATCCGGATATTGCAGTTTGCAGGCGAGCTTCTGTCCGTCCGGCCCTTCGGCCCGATGCACCTGGCCGAGCGATGCGGCGGCGGCGGCGTTGCGCTCGAAGGACTTGAACTTCGTTTCCCAATCCGGTCCCAGTTCGGCCCGCATGCGCCGGCTGACGAACGGCCAGCCCATGGCCGGGGCGTTGGTCTGCAGCTGGCTCAGCTCTTCGGCATATTCCGGCGGCAGGAAGTCCGGCACCGTGGACAACATCTGGGCCACCTTCATGAGGGGACCCTTGTTGGCGCCCAGGGCCGCGCGCAGCGCCGCGGCGATCTGCTTCTGGGCGTCGTCGCCGCCGAACAAACGCTGGGCGCCGGCGTTCGCCGCCGCGCCGGCCAGACTCGCGCCGACCTGCGCCACGCGTCCGATGCGCGCGCTCAGGCGGTTGCGTTCAGGGTCGAGATCGTCGGGGGCCATGCCAGGTATTTAGAGCGAGGCGGCTCGGGATGCGAGGGGGAAGGCGAGGCGAGTTGTTTTCCGCGCTCGGACCGCTACGGTGCGCGGCGCGTCCAATTCGCCCAAGAGGACACGCCATGACAGCCGCCAACTGGCCCAAAAAAACGTGCGAACTGCACAACCATCATTTTGACTCCACGATCTGGAACGATTTCGCATTTCGCGATGGCGACGTCATCGTCGGCACCTACGGAAAATCCGGCACCACATGGACGCAGCAAATGGTCGCCCAGATGCTGCACGGCCCGGATCCGGAACTGGCCGTCGGCGAAATGTCGCCTTGGGTGGACCTGCGCGTGCCGCCGAAGGAAGTCAAAATCCCCGTGATCGAGGCGCAGACGCACCGGCGCATTTTGAAGACGCACTTGCCCGTGGATGCGCTCGTCTATTCGCCGAAGGCCAAATATCTTTATATCGGCCGCGACGGACGAGACGTGATCTGGAGCATGTATAACCATCACGCGAACGCCAACGACATGTGGTATCAGGCGCTCAACGAGACGCCGGGCCGTGTCGGCCCTCCGATCGCGCCGCCGCCGCAAGACGTCCGACAATATTATCTGGATTGGATGGAAGGTGACGGATATCCGTTTTGGCCGTTCTGGCAGAACATCCGCAGCTGGTGGGCAATCCGCAATTTGCCCAACATAATGATCCTGCATTACGCGGATTTGAAGCGCGACATGCCGGGGCAGATGCGCGCCATGGCGGATTTTCTAGAGGTTGACGTCGACGAAGCGGACTGGCCGCGCATCCATGAATACTGTTCGTTCGACTGGATGAAAGCGAACGCAGGCAAAAGCGCACCGCTGGGCGGCGTATTTTGGGACGGCGGACCGCAGACTTTCATTCATAAAGGCTCGAACGGTCGCTGGCGCAATACGCTGACGGCGGCTGATTGCAAAGCCTATGAGGCGCGCGCGATTGAGGAGCTGGGTGAGGAATGCGCGCGTTGGCTCGCGCACGGCTCCGTAAGCTGATAAGTCTACGGCTGCCGCCCGCTCGGTGGTAACTATGGTCTCTACGACCAATTCCAGCTCTCTCTTTCCAGCTCTCTTTGGGCGTGCCGGGCGCCATTCGCATCGGTTGGTTATGGGGCATCGATTTCCGGCTCCCGCAATTGCGCCCGCAGGAGCGAGAGGCGCTCCCGATATTGTTCGCCGTCGCCATAGTCCTGAAACAGCATATAGCGCGGATGGGCGCCCAGAACGCGTTTTGCGTGTTTGATGGGGCACCAATATTGCTCGGTGCGGGCGGCGACTTCCCGTACATAGGCGACGACGCCATTGCAGTACGAACAATAGGCGCAATTCAGCTTTTCCAGCGCGTTCAGATATTGCAGGGCTGAGCGATCGAATATGAGGTACTTGCCTCGTTTGACTTGCGGAATGCCGTAAACCCGGAAACAGATCGCCTGATAGAGCGACACCCAGATGTCCACGATCACAAACGGTATGATGAGCGAATAGATCACGGGCGCTGTGATCACGACCAAGGGCCGCGCGTTGAGCAGGTATTTCGCCAGGTGTTTGCGCATCTCCTTGTGGCGGCGGACGACCTCCGCTTCGAAAACCGCGCGTCCGCGCTCCAGGCCGAAGCCGAGCTTCGCGCGCTGCAAGGCGAATTCCTGCTCCAGTTCCCGCTCTGCGGCGCGCAGGCGTGCGATGATGGCGTCCAGATCCGCGGCCATGTGCGTCCCCTCAATGTCGGCCTGACGCACCGGCGCCAGCGTTTGCCGCAGTTTGGGGTGCTTTGATGGTATGCGCACGCAAATTTGCGCGCCGCCTCGATTTGGCGAGCGAAAAATGCTTTGATCGGCGGTTCGATAGCTGGAGATTGCCGATGAATACGTCCACCCCGCTTGTTCAGCCAGAGCGTTACGAAAAGATGGGCGCCAAGCATTTCGTGGGAATCGACCGGTCTTACACCTTTCCGAACATGTTCGGCATACCGGGTCAGTGGATGGAGTTCGGCGCGCATTTCGGTAAAGTTCCGAACCAGGTTGGGCGCCGCGCCTATGGCGTGAGCCACAATATGCGTCCGGACGGCATCGACTACATGGCGGGTGTGGAGGTGTCGTCCTTCGACGGTGCGCCCGCGAATTTCGCGAAAATCTCGATCGAACCGCAAACCTATGCGGTGTTCAAACATTCCGCCCATGTGTCCGCCTTGCCTGCGACGTTCCAGTCCATCTTTCAGCAATGGCTGCCGCAATCGGGCAAGCAGCCCACGAATACGCCTGTGCTGGAAGTCTATTTGGAGGACTTCAATCCGCTGATGGGGATGGGCGGCATTGAAATCTGGTTGCCGGTGAAGGAATAAGGCCGCCGGGCGCTGAGCGTTTCGGCCGCCCCTCGGATGGATCAATGGCCTGGACGCAAAAATATCAGGGCGCCGAACCGCAGCGCGTCAACAAGTGGATGGCGCAGGCGGGCGTGTGTTCCCGGCGCGAGGCGGAGGCCTTCATCGAGCAGGGCTTTGTCTCTATCGATGGACAACGCGTTTCGGAGCCCGGTCACAAGATTTTGCCCGGTCAGACGCTCACCTTGAGCGACGGGGCCGAAAAGGCTCTCGGCGCGCAGATGACGCTGGTGATTCACAAGCCGGAGGGGCTTGTGTCGGCGCATCCTGAACCGCATCAGCAGGCGGCCTACAGCCTCATCACGCGGGAGCGCCTGTGGGCGCCGCGCGAGGAGGCGGATCGTATCCGCATTCCGGACGCCGGGGATTCCTTTCCGCCCCTGGGACGTCTCGACCAGGATTCCCGCGGGCTTCTTTTATTGTCCGAGGACGGTGTTTTGGCGAAGGCCGTCATCGGACCGGAATCAGAGATCGAGAAGGAATATCTGGTGCGGGTGCGCGGTCAGATCACCGACCGCAAGATCGCGGGCTTGCGTCACGGTCTGTATCTGGACGGACTCGCGCTTCTGCCGGCCAAGGTCAATCTGGTCGACGATCAGCAATTGCGCATCATCTTGAAAGAGGGCCGCAATCGCCAGATCCGCCGCATGTGCGAGGCGGTGGGCCTTTATGTCACCGATCTGTTCCGAATCCGTGTCGGCCCTATCCACTTGGGCGGCTTGCCGGAGGGCATGTGGCGGCCCTTGACGCCGCAGGAGCGCTCGATGTTGATCTCGGCGTCGGCGGGGCAGGTCAAGGCCGGCGGCGTAAAAGGAAAGCCCGCGCCGGCGCGGCCGGCTGACAAGCTGAAGCCGGGCGCCCCCAAAATGCACCGTTAACGGATCATTTATCTTAAAGCCCGCGCAATTGAATGCATTCGCCGGCCGATAAATCGCCGATTGAGCGCGATTCGGGTCATTTCGGGCCAGATGCTTAAAATTCCACCTATCCGTTTAAAGGCGGTTTCAAACAATCGTGTCAGTTTGGGTGCGCTGAGGGAACTCAGTAAGCGAACAATTATCCATGCAAAAGCATGAACACGGGTGTGGGTTATGGCGAAGACGATCCTGATTGCGGATGACGATCCGACGCAGCGCCGGTTGCTGCAGGCGGCCGTTGAGCGTCAAGGCTTTCTGACGGTGCAGGCGGAAGACGGCGGCCGCGCGATCGCTGCGTCCAACAATTGCGACCTGGTGCTGCTGGATTTGGTGATGCCGGGCGCTTCGGGCATGGACGTCCTCAACGCCATCAAGATGAATCGCCCGGAATTGCCGGTGATCGTTCTGACCGGTCATGGCGGGGTCGATACGGCCGTTCAAGCGATGCAAGCCGGCGCCGTGGACTTTCTGATCAAGCCGGCGAGCCCGGAACGCATCATGGTCAGCGTGCGTAATGCGCTGAAGGTGACCGAGCTGCAGACCGAAGTGAAGCGCCTGGTGAAGAAGCAGGACGGCGCCTTGGGCTTTGAAGACATGATCGCCGGCGCTCCCGCGATGCGCCAGGTCGTGCGCCTGGGCCAGCGCGCCGCGCAATCGGATATCCCTGTGTTGATCCTTGGGGAAAGCGGCGTCGGCAAGGAATTGATCGCCCGCTCCATCCAGGCCGCGTCCGCGCGCGCCGGCAAGCCGTTCATCTCCGTCAATTGCGGCGCGATCCCGGAAAACCTCGTTGAGTCGATCCTGTTCGGCCACGAGAAAGGCTCGTTCACGGGCGCACACGAAAAGCATCTCGGCAAGTTTCTTGAAGCCAATGGCGGCACCCTGTTTCTGGATGAAGTGGGTGAATTGCCGCTCGACATGCAGGTGAAGCTGCTGCGCGTGCTGCAGGAAGGCGAGGTCGACCCGATCGGCGCGAAGCGTCCGGTGAAGGTCAATGTCCGCATCATCTCCGCGACCAACAAGGACCTGCCGACTCTGATTGAGGAAGGCCGCTTCCGGGAAGATCTGTATTACCGTCTGAACGTGTTCCCCATCGAAGCGCCCCCGTTGCGCGAGCGCCGGGAGGACATTCCAGCTTTGGTGAGCCGCTTCATCGCGCGTTTCAATTCCGAAGAGGGCAAGTCGATCGAGGGTGCGAGCCCACAGGCGATGGCCATGCTGTGCGCGTTCGATTGGCCCGGCAACGTCCGCCAGCTGGAGAACATGGTGTTCCGCGCCGTGGTGCTGTGCGACGGCAAGGAATTGCAGCTGGAGGACTTCCCGCAAGTGTCCGGCGCGGCGCTGAAGCTCGTGGATATGCCCGCCGCTCCGACCCCGGGCGATGTGGTGGAAGCCGCTTTTGACGCGCGGGAAAAGGCGATCGCCGCCGCGGCCGCTTATGATTGCGCACCGGTGGGCGTCATCGACGAGAAGGGCGACATCCGCCCGCTGGTCGAGATCGAACGTGACCTGATCGCGTATGCGATCGACGTTTATGCGGGGCATATGTCGGAAGTGGCGCGCCGCCTCGGCATTGGCCGCTCCACGCTCTACCGCAAGCTCAAGGAATACGACCTCGAAGACCGTCATCAAGGCGCGGCTTAAGGGTCTCCCTGATCTTGACGCCTACTCGCCGCGTATTGGCGCAGGGCGTTTTGATGTTCGAACGCAAATAATCCGGTGCAGGACGCTGCGCCGGATTATTTGCGTTTAGATGATCCGCCTCTGGTCAGGCTCCCGAAAGTGTAGATAGTTCGTCTGAAAGCGGAGGGGGGATCCGTGCCGGGCGTTTCTGAAACCACAATTGCGGCTGAGCGGGGCGGCCGCGCAATCTATCTACAGGTCCTGATCGCCATCGTCCTTGGGGCGGCGATCGGCCATTTCTATCCCAAGTTCGGCGAATCCTTGAAGCCGCTGGGCGACGCCTTCATCAAACTGGTGAAGATGATCATTGCGCCGGTGATCTTCATCACCGTGGCCGCGGGCATTGCGCATTTAAGGGATATGCGGCGGGTCGGCGCCCTGGCGGGCAAGGCCATGGCCTATTTCATCGTCGTTTCGTCCTTCGCCCTGGCGCTGGGCTTGATCGTCGCGAACGTCGTTCGTCCGGGCGCCGGCATGAAGGTGGATCCGGCAACCCTCGACGCTACCGCCGTCGCCGATTATGTCTCCAAGTCCCACGATCAGACGGTCCTGGGATTTGCGATGAACATCATCCCGAAGACCTTTGTCGGCGCCTTCGCCGAGGGCGAGATATTGCAGGTCCTGCTCATCGCCGTTTTGTTTGGAGCTGCGCTCGCCGGCGCCGGAGAGCGCGGTCGCCCCGCGCTGGTGATCCTGGATTCCATCGGCGTCGTTTTTTTCCGCTTTGTCGCCCTTGTGATGAAGGCGGCGCCGCTGGGGGCTTTCGGCGCCTTCGCCTTCACCATCGGCAAATACGGCATCGCTTCCATCGCCAGTCTCGCGACCCTGGTGGCGACATTCTATCTGACCTCGATCCTGTTCGTGGTGATCGTGCTCGGCGCCGTCGCGGCGCTGCATGGCTTTTCGATTTTCCGGCTCATCGCGTATCTGAAGGAAGAATTGCTGCTGGTGCTGGGCACGTCATCCTCCGAAGCGGCGCTGCCGAGCCTGATGGACAAGATGGAGCGAGCCGGATGTTCGAAATCCACGGTCGGCGTCGTCACGCCGCTGGGCTATTCCTTCAATCTCGACGGCACAAACATCTATCTGACGCTCGCGGCGCTGTTTATCGCGCAGGCCGTGGGCGCGCATTTGTCCCTGCACGATCAGATTTTGTTGTTCGGCGTTGCGATCTTGAGCTCCAAGGGCGCCGCGGGCGTCACTGGCGCTGGATTCATCACGCTTGCGGCCACATTAGCCGTTGTGCCGAGCGTGCCGGTCGCCGGTATGGCGCTGATCCTGGGGGTGGACCGGTTCATGTCGGAATGCCGCGCCTTGACGAACTTCGTCGGCAACGCCACGGCGACGATTGTGGTCGCGCGCTGGGAAAAGGATCTGGACAAGGAAAAGCTGCGCGCTGCCTTGCACGGCAAGCCGGCGCCGGTTGCGCGTCCGCCCTTTGAGGCCGATGCGGACTGATTACGCCCTAGCGGCGGACCATCTTCAGACTCGGCGGTTCTCCGCGGCCTTTCAGGTAAAGCGCAGCGGTGACCACGTCGTCGAGCGTGGAGAAGACGCAGCTCGATTGCGGGTCGGTAGACAAATGGAAGCGGCCGCGTTCTTCCGCGTTCAACGACTTGCAGGGAAGATGCGTGATCGCCGCGCCGGTGGTTTCGGGCTCGACCAGCGCATAAACGTTTTCGTCCGGTTCGTCGGTGACCTGCGCCAGAAAGATTTTCGGGCTGATCCGATAAAGAACGAAGCGCATCGGGCCGTCCGAAGCGGTGAGCGTATAAACGTTATTGGCGACGCTCAGGGTTACGTCTTCCTGCTTCTCGAACGAGCCGTCGTCCTTGCGCTCCTGCATTTCATAGGCGCCGGGAGTCAGCGGCGTGGCGTAATCGCCGGCGGGAACCAGCGGCGTTTTGGATTCAAAGACGCATCCGCTCAGAAGAGCTGCCGCGACCAGCGCGCATCCGGCAAACAAGCGACGCATCTGGCTGTCCCCCACGAAAATCACTTCGCATCATTGCGCAAACCTTGGCAGTTTGGTGGCGTCAATGTCCATGCGCGGCGTGGCGTCGAATGGCCGCGGGAATGCAGCGGGAGCCGATGTGAGCGGGGAAGATGAGGGTCGGAAGGCTGTGGAGGCCTATATCGCGCAGCGCCCCGCAGCCGTTCAGACGGCGCTTCGCGCCGTGCGCCGGATTGTGGTGGACGCGGCGCCGGCTGCTGTGGAGACTATTTCCTACCAGATGCCCGCTTTCCGATATCGCGGCCGCATCCTTGTCTATTACGCCGCCTGGGCTGCGCATTACGCATTGTATCCGGCGAGCGCCGCTTTGCTTTCCACGATGAGGGACGAGCTGGCCGCTTTCGGAATCAGCAAGGGCGCCATCCGCTTCGATTACGGCGCTCCCGTTCCGGAGGATCTGATCCGGCGGATTGTTGAAAAGCGCGTGGCGGAGCTCGACGCCAGGCCGGCGCCGGCCGGGAAGAAATAAAAAAGCGCCGGGATCGCCGGCGCTTTTTCACTCTTGTTTTGAACCGGATTATTCGGCGCTGGAGGATTCGGCTTCGTCCTCGGCTTCCGGCGCATCTTCGGCGCCGATGGGCTTCAGCTTCGGGCCGTCTTCGAGCTTGCGCTTGCGGGCTTCGGCGCGCGCCTTCGCTTCCGCCGCCTTGGACACGATCGCGTCCAGTTCGATCTGGGTGCACAGGCCCAGCGTCACCGGATCGACCGGCTTGATGTTCGCCGAGTTCCAGTGCGTGCGGTTGCGCACCGATTCAATAGTCGCCTTCGTGGTGCCGAGCAGTTTGGCGCTCTGCGCGTCCGGCACTTCCGGGTGGTTGCGCACCATCCAGGCGATGGCGTCGGGGCGATCCTGACGGCGCGACACCGGCGTGTAACGCGGCGGGGCCTTCTTGGTGATTGCGGCTGCGTTCAGCGGCGTGGACGCCTTCATCCGGTAGTCCTGGTCCTTCTCGCCCTTTTCGATCTCGGAGCGGTCGAGGTCGCCGCGGGCGATCGGGTCCGCGCCGCGGATGGAAGACAGCCCCTCCTTCTGCGCCAGGTGCGTCACTTCCAGTTCGTGCAGGCCGCAAAAATCCGCGATCTGCTCGAAGGTCAGCGAGGTGTTTTCGATCAGCCAGACTGCGGTGGCTTTGGGCATCAAAATGGACATGGCGGACCTTTCGGCGTCGGGCGGACGACAAATTTTTGCGAAAAAGCGCAATTAAATTCGTCGTTTGAAACGATAACGCCCGGCCTTTCGGCCGGGCGGTGGAAGACGAAGCGTCTTCTAAGGGTCAATATAACGGCAATCCGCGCAAGGGCAATGCGCCCGTAAGGCCTTAAGCTTTTTGATTTGATCGCAATGCGCGGAGTGCAGGGCGCGGCCGCTTACGCCACATTAGGGGCATGAAAGTTTCCAGTTCCTCCCGACCTATTCCGCCCGGGGCGCAAGACGAGCGCTGGATGGCGGTTCTGGCGCGCGATCGCAACGCCGACGGGCGCTTCGTCTATTGCGTGCGCAGCACCGGGATCTATTGCCGCCCGAGTTGCCCCTCCAGAAGGCCCAGCCCGGCTAATGTCGTCTTCCACGCCAATCCGGCTGAAGCCGGGGCGGCGGGCTTTCGGCCCTGCAGACGCTGCCGGCCGGACGAACAGGATGGCGCCGCCTTGCTGGTCGCCCGCGCCTGCCGGCGCATCGACGCCGCCGAAGACGCCCCCCTTCTGGCCGATCTGGCGCGGGAGGCCGGGCTGAGCCCGCATCATTTTCAAAGGCTGTTCAAGGCGGCTCTGGGCGTTTCCCCCTCGGCCTATTTTCAGGCGCGGCGCGCGGACAAGGCGCGGGCTGCGTTGCAGACCGGCCGGAGCGTGACCGAAGCGATGTATGAGGCCGGCTTCAATTCGTCGGGCCGGTTCTATGAGGCGGCGGAGGGAATGCTCGGCATGAGTCCGTCGGCTTATCGCAAAGGCGCAGCGGGCGAGCGCATTGCGTTCGCCATCGGTCAGAGCGCGCTGGGCGCGGTTCTGGCCGCTTCGACCGAACGCGGCCTTTGCGCCGTGCTTCTCGATGACGATCCGGAAAAGCTTCTGGAGGATTTGCAGCGCCGGTTTCCGGCGGCGGAGCTCGTCGGGGACGATCCGGACTTCAGTACGCGGATCGCTCTGGTCTTGGCGATGGTTGAGGACCCCGCCAAAGCGGTCGATCTTCCGCTCGACATCAGGGGCACGGCTTTTCAGATGCGCGTCTGGAGCGCCTTGCGGCAGATACCGCCGGGAAGCACGGTGGATTATTCAACGATCGCGGAGCGCATCGGCGCGCCGAGCGCTGTGCGCGCGGTGGCCCGCGCCTGCGCCGCAAATCCGCTGGCGGTGGCGATTCCGTGCCATCGCGTGGTGCGCCGCGACGGCGACCTTTCCGGGTATCGCTGGGGGCTCGATCGCAAACGTGAATTGCTCGCCCGGGAACAATCAGACTCGCATGTTCGAGATTCGTGACGTTCTTTCGTTTCCAATACGCAAAAGCGTGCCTTCAATCTGTGCGAGTGTAACGCGCGCTTAAATTGCATTTGTTAGTCCCGGTGCTGACAAATCGTAAATGCTCTTTTGGACGCGCGCACAAAAATCCGTGCAGCGACAATGACTTTGCGTTGGGTCATCGGTTCGTATGATTTGTCTACGGATTAACGTAAACGGACGTTAAGCGCCGCCCGTCCCAGGAGCACGAATTTTGCGCACGTCGTGCAATCACTTAGAGCATTGAAACATAAGGAGAAAAGGCATTTTTTAACCCGCCCCCTGCTACTTATCGCTGCGAGTTCATGTGGGGATGATCGAACATCATGTTTGAGGTGTCGGACAAGGTCGTGAGAAGGTTCGCCGCAGAAATGCGCCGGCCGCACCTTGCATCCCTGCGCACCACAATCGCGGCCTTTATGCATGCCGTCGGGGTTCAGGCGTTCAGCGCGGAATGGGGTTTCAGCGCCCGCCGGAAAGCGGAAATGGCTGAGCGCCGCTTGCGGCTCGCCATCGACGCAATTCCCGAAGGCGTGGTGTTTCTTGACCCTGAAGGCCGGTACATCCTTTGGAACGAGCGCTACGCAGAGATTTACCAGAAGAGCGCCGACCTGTTCGTGCCGGGCGTACGGATGGCGGATACGCTGCGCGTCGGCGTGGAGCGCGGCGACTATCCCGAAGCCGCAGGCCGTGAAGAGGATTGGATCGAGGAGCGTCTCGAAAAGCTGCGCAATCCGGGCGAGCCGCACGAGCAATTGCTGGCTGACGGCCGCTGGATCATGATTGAGGAAAGACGCTTGGCGGACGGCTCCACGATCGGTCTGCGCGTCGACGTGACGGAAATGAAGGCGAAGGAAGAATCCTTCCGCCTTCTGTTCAAGAACAACCCCATTCCGATGTTCCTCTATGATGAGGCCACCGGCGAAGTCACGGCCGTCAACGATGCGGCCTGCGAGCATTACGGCTATCGCGCGGAAGAATTGCTGGGGCGTCCAATTCAGGTCCTGCAGGATTCCGACCAGACCAATCTTGCGGTCGCATCGCCGCGGCATGGCCCGATGGACGGCGCCTGGAGGCACAGGCGCGCGGACGGGACGCAGATCGACGTCGCCGTCTATTCACGTACGATGACGCATGAAGGGCGCGCGGTTGTTGTGCTCGCGGCTATCGACGTAACGGAGCGGCGCCGTTCGGAAGCCCGCCTGGCGCATATGGCGCGTCATGACGCGCTGACGAATCTGCCGAACCGCGTCCTGTTCCGCGAGCGCGTCGAAGCCATTCTGGAGCGGGAACAGCCGTTCGCCATTCTTCTGTTCGACCTGGATGAGTTCAAGGCCGTCAACGATACGCTGGGACATTCCATCGGCGACCGGTTGCTGCAGGCGGCGGCGCTGCGCATTCAAAAACGCCTGTGCGACGGCGCCGTCGCGGCGCGGCTCGGCGGCGACGAATTCGCCATCATTCTGGACCGGCGCGACGCCGATCTCGCGGCTGCGCGTCTGGCCGCCGACATCATCGCCAGCGTACGGCAACCTTATGAAATCGACGGCCACCAGATCATGATCGGCGCCAGCGCCGGCGTGGCCATCGCGCCCCGGCACGGCGACGACGCCGATCGTCTTCTGAAGAACGCCGACCTCGCGCTGTACGCCGCGAAAGGCAAAGGCAAGGGCGTGTTCCAGTTCTTCGAACCCAGTATGGATGCGCATCTGCAGGAGCGCCGCGCGCTGGAGACTGAGTTGCGCGGCGCCATTGGACGCGGCGAACTGACCGTCCATTACCAGCCCTTCGTCTCCCTGGAGACGAGCGAAGTCACCGGCTGCGAAGCCCTGCTGCGCTGGACTCACCCCGAACGCGGCCCGATCTCGCCAGCGGTTTTCATTCCGATCGCCGAAGACGCCGGCCTGATCGGCGTGATCGGGCAATTCGTTTTGCGGCAGGCATGCGCGGACGCGGTGAACTGGCCGGCGCATGTGAAAGTTGCGGTGAACCTGTCGCCCGTCCAGTTCAAGAGCGGCAATGTGCTTGAGATGGTCATGCAGGCGCTGGCCGCCTCGGAATTGCCGCCGGAGCGCCTCGAGCTTGAAATCACCGAAGCGCTGCTGCTTGAGAAGAACGCGCCGGTGCTCGCGACCCTGAACAGCCTGCGAGCGTTGGGCGTCGGGCTGTCGATGGATGATTTCGGTACGGGCTATTCATCGCTGTCCTATCTGCGCAATTTCCCGTTCACCAAGATCAAGATCGATCAAAGCTTTGTGCGCGACCTGCGGCTCAGCGCGAACTCGCAGGCGATCGTGCAGGCGATCTTGAGCCTCGGCGCCAGCTTCGGCATGAAGGTTATCGCCGAAGGCGTGGAGCATGCCGAGGACGTGGCTTATCTGCGGGCGGCGGGTTGCCTGGAGGGGCAGGGCTATTATTTCTCCAGGCCCAAGCGGCCAGAGGAGATTTTCCCCGAGGGCGCGCAACGCCGCGCCGCGCGCGCGGATCTGGCGGACAAGGACAATGTCGAGACTTTGCGCGGCGCCGCGGCTCCGCACAAAAATTCTCCAACCCGGAACCTGATCACCCGCCGGCGCGCGCCATTCTCATTCGGAAAGCAGAAGAACGATTTTTCCTGAGTGCGCGCCGGATTCCATGCGCGCCAGCGCGGCTTCGGCCTGCGCCAGGGGAAACTCCGCATCGATAACCGGCTTGTATGCGTTTTTCTCGATAAGCGGCCAGACATGGTTTTCGACGGCCCGGGCGATCCGCGCCTTTTCGGCGTCAGGGCGGGAGCGCATGGTTGATCCTGTGATGGTCAGCCGTTTCAGCATCACGCGCATCAGATCGGCTTCGATCTTGGAGCCTTCGAGGAACGCGATGTAAACCAGACGGCCGAGGGGACGCAGCACGTCGATGTTTTTCGAGAAATAAGGCGCGCCGACCATGTCGAGCACGACGTCGACGCCGCCGGCATCCTTGATGATCTTGGCGAAGTCCTGCTCGCGATAATCAATTCCCTTCGCGCCGAGCTTTTCGCACAAAGCGACTTTTTCGGGCGCGCCGGCGGTGGCGAACACTTCCGCGCCAAGCGCTTTGGCCAATTGTATCGCCGTGGTGCCGATGCCGCTCGCGCCGCCGTGCACGAGAAGGCGCTCTCCTGCTTTGAGCGCGCCGCTTTCAAAGACATTTGCCCACACGGTAAACACCGTTTCCGGCAGGCACGCCGATTCCTCAAACGTCAGACTGGCCGGCTTGGGCAGAACCGCGCCTTCATGCGCAATGGCGTATTCGGCGTAGCCGCCGCCAGGCAACAGTGCGCACACCGCATCGCCAACGCACCAACGCGCCACGCCTTCACCAAGCGCCGCGACCTCTCCCGCTGCTTCAAGGCCGAGAATTGGCGACGCGCCCGGCGGCGGCGGATAGGCGCCGGCGCGCTGGACCAAATCGGGCCGGTTCACGCCTGCGGCGCGAACGCGGATCAGAATCTGTCCCGGTCCCGGATTCGGGCGCGGCGTCTCTATAAGCCGAAGCGCTTCGCCTTTTTGGGGCGGCGCGATGGCGCGCATCATGGCTTCAGGCGGCATGAAATCCCTCTTGCGGACGGTGCGCGGCGGCGTGCGATTTGCCAGCGGTGGTTTCGCGCACTTTGCGTCCGCGCTCCACAAATTCTAGTCTAGCGTCGGTCGGGACGTATGTTGAGGCGAAACGGAGGGCGTCCAATGAGCTTTGAAGACGAGTTTCTCCCCAGGCCGAAGCCGGCGCGCAAGTTGGAGGAGCTCAGCGCCGAGGAGATCAGGGAGCGCATCGAGGCGCTCGAAGCCGAGATAGAGGCCTGTAAAGCCATGTTGAAACGCAAGGGGTCCGATCGGGAAGCGGCCGATGCGCTGTTCTCGAAAAAGGGTTAGCGCGCCGCCGGAAAGCGGCTCAGGAGTCTTGGCCTTGGCGTTGCAGCGTTATACTCGCGATTCGTGAGGTTTTGAGGCGTCATATGGCTGAAGAGGCGATTACTGGTTCGATGGGGGATGATTCGCGCGGGCGGATTATCGCTTTCGCCGATTCAGAATTGTTCGAGCGTGCCTTCGCTGAGGGCATGCAATTGGTGGAGGAGACGGCCGCCTATTTGGACGGCCCCGGCCGTCAGGAATCCAAACAGCTGCCCAAGGCCATCGCGCTGGCCTATGCCGGCGAGAGCATGCGCCTCACCACGCGTTTGATGCAGGCGGCGTCCTGGCTGCTGGTGCATCGGGCGGTGCGGGAGCGCGAGATGAATCCGGCCGAAGCGGCGCAGGAAAAATATCGCATCGCTTCGCGCAGCTTGTGCGAAGGCGATCCCTTCGAAGGCGTGGCCGACCTGCCGCTGCGTTTGCAGGATCTTCTGTTGCGGTCGCAGCGCCTCTATCAGCGCGTGCGCCGCTTCGACGATCAGATCTACGGAACTCAGGAAAACGCTGAAAACGCCGTGCAAAGCCAGCATGACCGGCTGCGGGAGGCGTTCACCGCGCCCGTTTTCGGACGCCGTCACGACGATTTCTGAAGCATCCGCGCGCAGGGGCGGACAAAACAAAACCGCCGCCCATCGGGCGGCGGTTTTTTCATGCGAGCGGGTGCAGGCGCTTACTTCTTCAGGAAGCCCTTGAACTTGTCGTTGAACTTCGACACGCGGCCGCGTTCGGCCACTTGCAGCGTGCCGCCCGTCCAGGCCGGGTGGGATTTCGGGTCGATGTCGAGGTTCAGCACGGCGCCGTCTCCGCCCATCGTGGAGCGAGTCTTGTACGTGGTGCCGTCCGTCATGGTGATGGTGATGAAATCGTATTTCGGATGCGTATCGGCCTTCATGGCGCGGGTCCGTGAGCTGCGGCCGGCGCTGGTGCGCCAGACTGAAAAAATCGGAAGGCGGGCCTATAGCGGACCCCGCCAGCCAACGCAAGCGCTTGCGCGGGTCTGCACCCGGATGCGGGGTGGGAGGGGGGCCACCTATTCCCCTGCGACGATATTACCGCGTCTCAGCCGACGGACCGGGGCTCCTGCAACGTGAAATGACAGCAGCTTAGAGGGCCAATTTCATTATGAGTTTACGCAAAATCGCCACCCCGCTCACGATCGGCGCGTTCGGGCTCATGGCGGTCACGGGCGTTTTGATATTTTTTCACAAGGACGTCGGGTTGAACAAGGAGGCCCATGAATGGTTTTCCTGGGCGTTCCTGGCGGGGGTAGCCTTGCACATTGCGGTCAATCTGAACGCCTTCACCCGGTATTTCAGGATGGCCTCGGCTTGGGCGCTGGTGGGCGTTTTCGCCGTGGCGCTAGGCGCCTCGTTCTTTCTGAAGCCGGACGAGGGGGAAGGCGGCGGATCGCCCGTCGCCGCCGTGATGCGCGGAGCGTCGGCCGCGGAATTAACCGACCTCGCGCCGGTGGCTGGCCGCCCGGCCGCGCAGATCGTCGCCGACCTGCAGGCCGCGGGTTTCAGCGTGGAGGGCTCTCATCAGTCGATTGACGATGTTGCGCGCGGCGATCGGGGCGCACGCGGCAGGATGTTGGGCATTGTTTTCCGGGATTCTGTTGGGGCCGGACAACCGCAGCCCTGAACTTGGCGCATCCGGCCGAAGCGCATAAAGCTTTTCCCCGATGGGGGACTGAATGGCCAAGGCGCTTCGCTGGATCGCGATCATTATCGGATGCGTCGTTCTTGCGGCCGGGTTCCTCGGCTTCCGGTTTGCGGCGCGGTTCGGGCTCTTCAACCGGGTGCAGCCGCATTTCGAGGGCGCCTGCGTGCGCGCCCCCAATCTGCCGGGGGCGGAGGATATGGCCGTCGACCGGGCCGCGCGCCGGGTGTGGGTGTCCTCCGACGACCGCCGCAAGCACGGCGGCCGCGGCGCCATCTACCTCATGCCGCTCGACGGCTTTCAGTCGGCTCCCATGCGCATCGACGTGACGCTCGGGCGTCCAAAGGATTTCCATCCTCACGGCATTTCGCTTTGGACTGGGCCGGACGGAACGCAGACGCTGTTTGCGGTCAACCATCCCGGCGGCGCCGAACGTTCCCGCGTTGAAATTTTCGACGTCGACGCCAGCGGCCTCCTGAAGCATCGCTCCAGCGTGCCGGCGGACGCCTATCCACGATTGAACGACGTGGCGGGCGCCGGTCGCGACGCCTTCTACGCAACGGTCGAAAGCGTGCACAAACGCGATTCCTGGCTGGAGCGCGCCGCCTTGCTGACGCGGGAGGAATCGGGCTCCGTCGTGTTCTGGAAAGCAGGGAAATTCCGGCGCGTAGCGAGCGGGCTGAATTTCGCCAATAGCATCGCGCTGACGACCGGCGGCGACACCGTCTATGTCACGGGGACGTTCGGCAAGGATCTGCGAATTTATCACCGAAATCCGGACACGAACGATCTGAATCTGCGTGAAGTGGTCTATCTGGGCAGCGCGCCGGACAATATCGACGTGGCGGAGGATGGCCGGATCTGGATCGCGGCGCATCCGAAGCTGTCGCAATTGCTGGCGCATATGACGAATGCGCCGGTGACGGCGCCGTCGCAGGTGTTGCTGGTCGAGCGCGACCCCTCCGGTCAGGGCGGCGACGTGCATCAGGTTTATCTGTCCAGCGGGGAAGACCTGTCGGCTGCGTCGGTTGCGATCGCCGACGGCGACAGGATCATTCTTGGCGGCATCTTGGACGATCACGCGCTGGTCTGCGTGGCGCCGCTCAACGCCAAGCGCGACATCTCGCACCGGTTCATCTCGAAGAACTGATTGTCCGCCGCCGAGGCCGGCCGACTATTTCGCGCCCGCGAGCACGTCCGCGAATTGCGGGGTGAGACTGGCGTTGCCGGCCAGGATGTCGCCGTGAGTCGGTTCGGCGCCGTCCAGCCCGCGGACGAATCCGCCCGCCTCGCGCACCAGCACGATGCCCGCCGCGATGTCCCAGGGCTGAAGGCCGCGCTCCCAGAACGCGTCGAAGCGGCCCGCCGCCACCCAGGCCAGGTCCAGAGCGGCGGAGCCGAAACGCCGCACGCCCGCCACCTTGTCGCTGATCGCTGCGATTTCCCGTGCGAATACGTCGTGGCCCGTCTTGCCATGATAGGGAATGCCGGTGGCGATGACCGCCTCGTCCATGCGGGTGCGGCCCGCGACCCGGATGCGCCGGTCGTTCAGGAACGCGCCCCGTCCGCGTTCCGCCGCAAAGATTTCATTGCGCGATAGGTCGTAGACGACGCCAGCCACAAGGTCGCCGTCGCGTTCGAGCCCAATCGAGATCGCGAAATGCGGCATGCCGTGCAGGAAGTTCAACGTGCCGTCCAGCGGGTCGATGATCCAGCGGTGGGTGCGGTCGCAGCCGACCACGACCCCGCGCACTTCCATCAGGAAACCATACCCCGGGCGCACGCGCTGCACTACG